>NZ_CAKMMW010000009.1:0-251932 GCF_927798215.1 Paenibacillus allorhizoplanae | reverse complement strand
GCAACGTATGCAGCTGACGAATACTAATCGGTCGAGGGCTTAACCATATATAGGGATCTTTAATCGAAGATTAAAGTCTCTCTGCTAGAAAACCTAATAGTACTTTACGTTGAGTTTCGTATCTAGTTTTCAAGGAATAAATCCTTGAATGATTCATTGTTTCTATTCCCTGATAGCTCAGTTGGTAGAGCACTCGACTGTTAATCGAGTTGTCACAGGTTCGAGTCCTGTTCGGGGAGCCATATGGAGAGGTGTCCGAGCTGGCCGAAGGAGCACGATTGGAAATCGTGTAGGCGTCACAAGCGTCTCGAGGGTTCGAATCCCTCTCTCTCCGCCATAATTTTTCTAGTAAGGCCCGTTGGTCAAGTGGTTAAGACACCTCCCTTTCACGGAGGTAACAGGGGTTCGAGTCCCCTACGGGTCACCATTTTTACTTCCCATGGAGGCTTAGCTCAGCTGGGAGAGCATCTGCCTTACAAGCAGAGGGTCGGCGGTTCGATCCCGTCAGCCTCCATCACTTTTCCTTATGAAAGACTTGATTTAATAGGAAACGTGACTTATACTTAATGACGCGGGGTGGAGCAGCCCGGTAGCTCGTCGGGCTCATAACCCGAAGGCCGCAGGTTCAAATCCTGCCCCCGCAACCAAATAATACATGTGGAGCTGTGGTGTAGTGGCCTAACATGCCTGCCTGTCACGCAGGAGACCGCGGGTTCGAATCCCGTCAGCTCCGCCATTATTATTACACAATTTAGTTAGGCTTTGTAGCTCAGTCGGTAGAGCAGAGGACTGAAAATCCTCGTGTCGGCGGTTCGATTCCGTCCAAAGCCACCATTTAAATTAAATAAGCCGTTGTAGCTCAACTGGTAGAGCAACTGACTTGTAATCAGTAGGTTGGGGGTTCAAGTCCTCTCGACGGCACCATTGCTTTGTGGAGGCTTAGTGAAGTGGCTAAACACGGCAGACTGTAAATCTGCTCTCTTCGAGTTCGGTGGTTCGAATCCATCAGCCTCCATTTTCCTTTTTGTAGGGGCATAGTTTAAGGGTAGAACAAAGGTCTCCAAAACCTTTGGTGTGGGTTCAATTCCTGCTGCCCCTGCCAAAAATGCAAGAAACTTAATATTGTGGCGGTCGTGGCGAAGGGGTTAACGCACCGGTTTGTGGATCCGGCATTCGCGGGTTCAAGTCCCGTCGTCCGCCCATTATTACCAAAGCAACATAATGGGGATTAGCCAAGCGGTAAGGCAACGGACTTTGACTCCGTCATGCCAAGGTTCAAATCCTTGATCCCCAGTTTTATATGCGGAAGTGGCTCAGCGGTAGAGCATCGCCTTGCCAAGGCGAGGGTCGCGGGTTCGATCCCCGTCTTCCGCTCCATTATTACTAAGGCGCCATAGCCAAGTGGTAAGGCAGAGCTCTGCAAAAGCTTTACCCCCAGTTCGAATCTGGGTGGCGCCTCCACAAAATTTATAAGCCGGAGTGGCGGAATCGGCAGACGCACAGGACTTAAAATCCTGCGGTAGGTGACTACCGTACCAGTTCAAGTCTGGTCTTCGGCACCATTGTTTTTACAAGTTTATGCCGGCATGGCGGAATGGCAGACGCGCTCGACTCAAAATCGAGTCCGAAAGGGTGGAGGTTCGAGTCCTCTTGCCGGTATAACGAACAAAGAAAGTCTATGAAATCATTTGATTTCATAGACTTTTTTTTGTTCACTTTTGGAACGGAAGAGAGATCAATGTACTTCGTACACAGTGTATCTAAAATGCTATGTATATGTGTTTTACAGATAGTAAAATAGGAAGGGAATGCTTACAATGGAAGTTCATTCCCAAATACAACATATGAGGCGGGGCCCCTTTGAATATTGTGAATTCGGTAAGATTTAAGATTTTTATTGGGTTTGTGCTGGTGGTTGCTCCCTTAGTTTTGTTTCTGATTTTTAATAATGTGTATTCCATGAATGTGGTGAGGGATCAAATTTCTCAAAACTATAATAAGCTTTTGCAGCAGTACGTGGAGGACACGGATAATACACTTAAAGAATTTGATAATTATTTGTTTCATCTCTATAGTGATCCTGATGTGATTAATATGAACTTGTACCCCTTGGAATCGGATGATTATGTACTAGCGAAGCAGCGCTTGTTCAATAAGTTAACTCGGCAACTGGATATATACAATTTGGTTAATACGTTTTTCGTCTTTTCGAATACGACAGGGGATCTACTTGTATCTACAAGGGAAAATACGTATTACTATGATCGTGTTCAGACGGTGAAACAATTCATCGTGGAAAATTCGAAGAGTCGTCCAAATGACAGCTCGAATGGCAACTGGCTCATTATGAAGGCAGCGAATGGCGACCACTATTTGATGAAGATTAATAAGGATTTGGGCGCAGGTCTGTCAGGCGGCATTCTCATTAAAATGAGCAGCATGGTTGAGCCGCTCAGCAAGTGGGACACAGGAGAAGGTGGAGGCACCATTGTCGTATCTCCAGATGGAACTACTTTAACAAACGCCTATTTCCCATCACAAAGATATAAGAACATTAGTGATCAAATCACAGAGAAAACTTCTGGTTTTCAAATTGTCAAAGATAAGGAGCTTGATCAGCAGTTTTTGATTGTGCGGGAAGCCTCTTCACATGCAGATTTGGAATTTGAACTCATCATTGCCGAGAAAAATATGCTGCAGAATTTGCCATATTTGCAGCTGTTGATTTACTTTTTACCATTGGGTGGAGCGTTTGTGCTTGGGATTTATTTGTTGTATGTGCAGCGCATCTTATTCAAGCCATTGATGCAATTAATACGTGGTATGAGGAAAATTGCCCAAGGGGAATTGTCAGTCAGGTTGCATGAAGGCAGTTCGACGGAATTTGCCTTTCTGATAGCTACTTTTAATAACATGGTGGATCAGATTGAGAATCTGAAGATTTCGGTTTATGAGGAGAAGATTCGTGTACAACAGGCGGAATTTAAGCATTTGCAGGTTCAAATTAATCCTCACTTCTATATGAACAGTTTAAATATCATTTATAACCTCGCGGCGTTAAAAGATACGAAATCCGTTCAGAAGATGTCACTCCATCTGGCCGATTATTTCCGTTTTATTATGCGTACGAACCGGACAACGATGACACTGAAGGATGAGATCGATCATATTCGCAATTATTTGGAGATTCAAGTCATGAGATATCCGGACAATTTGACGTTTGACCTCCAATTACCAGAGACATACAGCCAATACGCTATTCCTCCGCTTATTGTACAGCCATTTGTAGAAAATGCAGTAATCCATGGGTTTACGAAGCAGTACGGTACGTATGTCATTCAAGTGAAAGCGGAGCAAGACCCAGAAGAGCCTGAAGAGTTCTTTCTCTTGTCGATTAGTGATAACGGGAATGGATTTCAACCAGAAATGCTGCAGCAATTAAATTCAGCTCAATATTTGGACCAATCGGGCGATGAGCACCTTGGGATATGGAACGTACGGCATCGGTTGCAAATGAATTATGGAAACAGAGTTGCACTGAGATTTCTGAATAAGCCGGAGAGAGGGGCCTTGGTTCAAATTAGGCTGCCGCTTCACACCCCCATTGTGGAAGGGACGGAGAAGGATGTTTAACTTATTGGTTGTGGACGACGAGAAGATCGCAGTAAAAGGAATCACTGTGGGAATCGATTGGGAGGCATTTCCGATTGGTCAGATTTTTGAAGCGCTGGATGTGAATGAAGCGAAGCAGGTGCTATCTCAGAATCGAATCGACATTATGATTTCGGACATTGAAATGCCGGGTAGCAATGGCTTGCAGCTGCAGGAGTGGGTACGTACGCATTCACCACAAACGGAGACGATATTCTTAACCGGTCATGCGAATTTCGAATATGCGCAGCAGGCTGTACGTTTAGGGAGCTTTGACTACATCTTGAAGCCAGTGGATCACGATCGGCTGCAAGACATTGTGAAGCTCGCCATTGATAAGATTAAAGAAGATCAGGAGCAGACCGATTTTCATGAAACATATAAGATGTATTACAGTCACTGGGTTAGTGAGCTACCGACGTTGGTTGAGAAGTTTTGGCAGGAGTTGTTGAGTGGGAAAATACCCGCGAATGAGGAACGGTTGACTCGAAATTTCCAGATGTATGAAATCCCATTGGACATGACGAGTAGGATATTACCCATCCTCATAAGTGTGGAGCACTGGAAGGAAGAGCTGAATGCAAGAGACGAAGAGATTATGGAGTACGCGATTCGAAAAGCTGCTGCTGAAATCATTGTTGTGGAGCAGGCTGGCTGCGTGATTCAAGAGAATGGTTCATCTTTAGTTCTCCTGTATGTAGCGGAAGGAAGCGAACTATCGCTACCTGACATCAAGGCGAAGTGCGAGGCTTATATTAGTGCTTGTCACCGCTATTTTCAGTGCAGCTTGTCCTGTTATGTAGGCGAGGAAACGCCTTTACTCAAACTAACGGCGAAGGTGGCAGATCTGTTTCAAAATGAGCGGAATAATGTGACGAAAAGTAACTGTGTGCTTTTGGATAATGAAACAGATCAGCCTCTTATGAACAAGCCGCAGGCGCCAACCTTTTCCGATTGGATTGTGTTATTAGAGTCTGGAAAGAAGGCGGAACTGGTGGCTCGCATTCAGGAGAATATTGATCGTCTGCAGAAGACTGATGACGTGGGTTCCGAAACGGTGGAGGCTTTCTATTATGGGTTGTTGCATGTGGTGTATCATGTTTTACACAAAAAAGGTTTAGCCGTACATGATATGCTCCCTCATCAAGAGCTACAAGACTACACCAGTGCGACGCGTTCATTAAATCAACTGAGGAATTGGGCGGTTCGAATCGCTACAGTAAGCTGTGACTATATGAATAGTCATCTGAAAGGCGTCTCAGCGGTTACAGCGAAGGTATGCCAATACATTGACGAACATATGGAGGAAGAGCTTAGCAGAGAGGAATTGGCGGCTTCTGTGTTTCTCAATCCTGCCTATTTATCGCGTTTATTTAAGAAAGAAACGGGGCTTTCCATCTCAGAGTACAGTCTCAAGGTTCGGATGGAGAAAGCGATGAAGCTGCTTGCGGAAACTAACGATAAGATCAGCTATGTAGCAGAGCAAACGGGTTATTCACACTTTTCCTTTTTCGCGAAAATGTTCAAGAAGTATTCAGGACTTTCCCCACAAGAGTATCGAAAAAACTTCCAGGGGTGATGAGGTTCTGAGGCATGGCATCAGGGGGTAGAACAACTTAAAATGAAATGGCCAAAAGCTGCCCAGGAATGGGTAGCTTTTGGTGCTTTCCAGCGCTAGATGTCAGGCGAATCAAGGTTAAGACGAATGTCACAGAAGTGCTTATTCGGTCACTACGCAGATAGAGATTTATTTCCAAACAATTTACAATGAACCTATAAGAGAGAGGACATAAGCGGATTGAATGGAAAGGGGAGCAAAATAAAAGATGAATGATACGCCAAATACGGCAGCGCAGGCAGCCCCTATACGTACTACGAAACGAACTAGGGTTCAATCAAACTTTCTATGGACGGTTCGCAAATACTGGATTTTCTATGTGATGATGGCACCAGCAGCACTGCTACTCATCATTAACAACTACATTCCAATGGCGGGCGTTCTGATTGCTTTTAAAAATGTGAATTACACAAAAGGGATTCTAGGAAGTCCATGGGTGGGCTTCGATAATTTCAAGTATTTGTTCTCTAGTGAGGTTGCGTGGGTCATTACTCGAAATACGATCTCGTATAATCTGGTTTTCATCGTATTGAATTTGGTAATCGCCGTTGCAATGGCTATTATGTTTAATGAGATGCGCAGCAAATTTCTATCGAAGTTTCATCAAAGCACGATGTTTCTGCCCTTCTTTCTCTCCATGGTGTGTGTAGCATATCTGGTATACGCTTTCTTGGGCGCCGAGCATGGTTTCGTGAATACCGTGCTTCTGCCTAAATTAGGCATAGAGCCGATTGACTGGTATACAGAACCGAAATATTGGACGGTCATTCTACCGATTGTGAACACATGGAAAAATCTTGGGTACTATACAGTCATCTATATGGCTGCCATTATAGGGATTGATCATGAGTATTATGAAGCGGCTTTAATCGATGGAGCGAATAAATGGCAGCAAGTTAAACGCATCACGATCCCACTGATCATGCCAGTCATGATTACGATGACACTTCTTCAAGTAGGTAGAATTTTCTATGCTGACTTCGGCCTATTCTTCCAAGTAACGAAAAATGCAGGCGCTTTATTTCCGACCACACAAGTTATTGATACCTATGTGTATCAAACGTTCCTGACGATGGGGGATATCGGAATGTCATCTGCAGCAGGCTTGTACCAAGCCGTTGTGGGCTTCCTACTTGTTCTAGTTACGAATCTATTTGTAAGAAAAGTAAGCAAAGAGAACGCACTATTTTAAGAAGGAGTGGCTGTCATGAGTGAAGCAATTTCGGTACGTAAACAACGGATAGCCAGAAAACGAGGACCCAATGAATTAACGCCTACAGCGAATTTGTTGGTTAACGTGTTCTTCTGGATTTATACCGCAGCTTGTATAATGCCTCTGGTATTGGTAATCATCGTATCCTTTTCAGATGAAAAGGGAGTTCTCATACATGGCTACAATTTCATACCTGAAGCTTGGAGTTTGGAAGCGTATAAGTTCATGTTCAAGGATTGGCATCAAATCTTGCGCTCCTTCGGGATCTCAGTCTTTCTAGCAACGGTAGGAACAGCAATTAGTTTAGTGATGATGTCACTTTATGCGTATCCGATCTCGCGAAGTGATTTTCCACATAGAAGTTTCTTCTCCTTCTTCATGTTTTTCACGATGTTATTCAATGGTGGGCTCGTTCCATGGTATCTTGTGTATACCCAGATGCTGGATTTGAAAAATACGATCGCAGCACTTATGCTGCCCTTGTTAGTCTCCGCCTTCTTCGTCCTATTGCTTCGGACATTCTTTGCGAATTCGATTCCGATGCCTTTAATCGAAGCAGCGAAGATTGATGGAGCCGGTGAGGTTCGGATTTTCAGTCAAATCATTATTCCACTCTCTTTACCGGTATTGGCTTCGGTTGGTTTGTTTCAGGTGCTGAACTATTGGAATGACTGGTTCCTGAGTCTGGTATTCATTTCTGGCAGCAAAAACATCAATCTGCAGTTCATGATGTACAAAACCATGCTGGATATTCAGTTCTTAACCTCGAATGTGCAAGCGAGTCAAGGTTTATCCCAAGCAGGGGGCATGCTTCAACTACCAACGGAAACAGTCCGTATGGCGATGGCCGTACTCGGAATAGGACCGATCGTGTTCGCGTATCCATTCTTCCAGAAGTATTTTAAGAAAGGCCTAACGGTTGGTGCAATAAAAGGATAGTTTAACGCGGCTTGTACCAGTGTAGACTGGTTTAGCATATAAGAAGAATTGAGATAAAGGGAGGCAATCCATCAATGAAAGCTTTGAAAAAAAGCACTCTTGCACTTCTTACCCTAACGTTTTCGTTATCACTCACCTTGGCGGGCTGTTCGAAGAGTACACCAGAGCCTGCTGCAAGTGCTACAGCAGCACCAGCAACAAGTACAGCGCCTGCTGCGACGAAAGCAGCTACAACGGATTTGAAGCCTTATGAAGTGAAACTAGTCTACCCTGGTACACCACAACCGGATCAAGCTAAAGTAGAAGACGCTATGAACAAGGTTTTGAAAGAAAAAATCAACGCAACGATCAAATTAATGCCAATCGACTGGGGCCAATGGGATAATAAAACGAACTTAATGATTGCTTCCCGTGAAGAGTTTGATATCCTTTTCACAGCACAATGGAATGGTCACGCTGTTAATGTGGGTAAAGGCGCCTTGATGCCGCTGAATGATTTGATTGGGCAATATGGAAAGGGTATTACGGATTCCTTGGATCCGGCATTCTTGCAAGGAGCTAAAATCAATGGTAAAAACTATGGTGTCCCAACGAATAAAGAACTTGCAGCTTCCGGTGGGGTTGTGTATCGTGCGGATATCGCCAAAGAATTAGGCATTGATATGACAGCTGTGAAGACGATGGCAGACTTGGCTAATGTACTGAAAACAGTCAAAGAGAAAAAGCCAGAAATGACAGCTTTCTTCCTTCGCGACGGGGATAACTTGAATGCGCACTATTTGGCGCAGTATGACTATCTGGGTGACAGCACAATTCCAGGTGTTATTATGAAAGATGGCACAGATACAAAAGTGATTCCGAAATGGGATCAACCGCGTTATAAAGAAATTTTGAAATTAACACGTGATTTTATGCAAAAAGGATATATCAATAAGGATGCAGCTACGACGCAATTGTCGGGTCAAGATGCTTTGAAATCCGGGAATGTATTCATGATTACATCTTCTTTGAAACCAGGTAAAGATAGTGAACTGGCAAATGCAACGAACTTGGTAGGTAAACTTGGCCAAATCGAGTTGACACCACGTACAATTTCCACAGGCGACACAGCGGGTTCCATGTTAGGCATTTCCGTAACGTCCAAGGATCCAGCTCGTACGATGATGGTGATTAACCTCTTGCACACGGATAAACAATTAAACAATCTCATCAACTTTGGTATCGAAGGTACGCACTACACGAAAGTGTCGGAAAACATTATTAAAGCAACAGATGCAGGCAAAAATTATGCACCAGGTGCTGCATGGCAGTTCGGTAACCAATTCTTGAACTACTTATACGATAATGAAGATCCACAGAAATGGGATAAATTCAAAGAGTTCAATAAATCAGGCAAAAAATCACCAGGTCTAGGCTTTACGTTCGACTCCGAGCCTGTTAAAACTCAAGTGGCTGCAGCAGTTAACGTAGGCAAAGAATTCGATGCAGCGATGGATACAGGTTCTGTGGATATGGATGCTTCCTTGCCGAAATATCAAGATAAAATGAAAGCAGCAGGCATTGATAAAATCATAGCTGAAAAGCAAAAGCAATTGGATGCTTTCTTAGCAGCTTCGAAGAAATAAGACGTTCTATGTAGAAGGAGCCAGACTCAGCAATGAGTCTTGGCTCCTTTTGATTGCAGAAATCTATGACTTATTACCAAACAAAAGTCATTGTTACGATAACAAGCAGAACGAACAGAACAAGAACAACTGCAGCGGACGACGTACCACCATAACCTGCACCAGTACCTACAGCAACACCCATTTATGTCACCCCCCATCTTCAGGAATGCTCTTCCGCAGAAGCGAATGAGAGACAATACTATCCTATGGAGAGATGTCACGATTTGCTTGGGTGTTTCGCCTAAATCTATAGGGACAATCACGACTTTTAGGCAAGAGCCTGTTTTTGTTAAAAGATGGCGAGAAGTTGAACAAGTGACAGTAGCCTCCCATATGGTAGAAAAAGAACGTAATGCCATTGCGGAGGTGTAAGGGCTATCGATTACTTGGATATGTTAGCGAAGCTCGGGATAGGAAACGCACATCCCGGGGGATTTGGAGAGACCATCGAGCAACTGAAGAGATATCCGATCGACAAAGGGAAAAAGGTGCTGGAGGTAGGCTGCGGAACAGGTAGAACAGCCTGTTATTTGGCAGAGCAAGGCTGCGATGTTACTGCCATTGATATACGTCCAGAAATGATTAATAAAGCCAAGATTCGAGCTGAGAAGCAGGGCACCCAAGTAAAATTCCTAATAGGAGATGTTTGTCAGCTGCCGTTCGAGGCTCAGTCTTTCGATGTTGTGATGGTGGAGTCTGTCACGAACTTCGCAGACGCTCAGAAAGCTGTATCGGAGTACTATCGGGTATTAAAACCAGAAGGAAAGCTATATGACCGAGAAGTGATTAAAGTAAAAGATATGACAACAGGCATTCATAGGGCGTTATGCAGCTTCTATGGGGTGAGTAAGATCTATAAGCTGGAAGAGTGGCAAGAGCTGCTGGAGAGCAATAAATTCAGTACCGTCACTTCGACAGGTATTCATCCCTTCCCATTAACGATGTTCGAAGATCAGGTTCAGCATCCAGATCCTGTTCATTTATCTGATCGACAATCCTTCATGGATCCCCGTGTATGGCAGATCACAGCTCGGTATGATGAGCTGGTCAGCAAGTATCATCCCTATATGGGTTACACCCTAATGATAGGCTCCAAGGACTAAGGATACACTAAGAAGCAGGATAATGATTCCTTCATGGCGAAGCATATGAGAAAGATTATCATTGGAGGCTGCTTCTTTTGAATGTAGACGTTATTACAGAACGAATTTCGAACCGAAAAGCCAAGGAAGTTTACGAGCTGATTACACGGCAAACGACGGTTTCGAAAATAGATTTATTAGACCAAAGCGGTATGACGGTCTCGACGTTAACGCGACTTCTAGAGGAGTTAACGAGTCAGGGACTCATCTTGGAATCAGGCTTTGGTGCATCTACGGGCGGGCGTAGGCCGATTTTATATGAGAAGAATCCGGCCTATGCTTATATATTTGGTTTGGAAATTTCGAGAACCTTGTCCAAGCTGGTACTTGTAGATCTAGGGATGAACAAGCTGGAAACGAAGAGCTGGGCGATGACAGAAGTTATGACTCCAGGAGTATTGCTTCCCCTTATAGTCAAGGAAGCGAAGCGCATGCTAGCTCACCATGGCATCGAAACTTCGCAGGTGTTGGGTATAGGAATTGGAGCAGTGGGACCGGTAGACCGAGTAGCCGGAGTTATTCTGGAGCCCTCTTATTTCCCGGCAAGTGGCTGGAGACATGTGGACATATGCAGGTGGTTAAGTGGAGAGCTCCAAGTTCCTGCACTGCTGGACAATGGCGCGAACACAGCGATTCTGGCGGAATCCTGGCATCAACGGACCCGGAGCTTCAAGCATCTCCTTTATATTCACGCTGGCGTAGGCTTACGTTCCTCGATGGTGTCAGAAGGCAAGGTTATCTATGGGGCGGTCGATATGGAAGGCTCTGTGGGGCAAATGATTATTCAAACCGATGGTGTTGCCCATCGCAACCAAGCTGGTAATTATGGCGCTTTGGAATCTTACGCTTCGCTATATGCGATAGAGAAAGCTGCTAAATCTGCCTTGAAAAAAGGGAAAGCTACCGTGTTAGTACATATGGTTGAGGATCCAGAGCAGGTTACTTACCAGCATATTATGGAGGCACTCAAAAAAAATGATCCCCTAGCCGTGGAGATCGTGACGGAGGCTGCGACCTATTTCGGGATCGGCCTGGCGAATTTATTAAATATTTTGCACCCGGAGAAAGTGATCATCGGGGGGCCGTTGATAACAGGCGGGGAATTGTTCTTCCAGACAGCAACGCAGGTTGCGATTCGCAAGACTTATTATTACCCCGCCTATCAGGTTGTTTTCAGCAAAGGACAGCTTGGTGATGAAGCATTAGCCATTGGAGCTGCCGTGATGGTTATGAATCAACTGGTTAAAGCTTAGCTTCTTTTAAGAAGGCGAGCGGTAGTCCATTGATTTAAGCGAAGCTTCCTTCAGAAAGGCAAGAACTAGTTCATTGAAGGCTTCGGGTTTCTCCATTGGTGTTAAGTGGGAAGCAGAAGGAATGACGTGAAAGTTAGCTCCTGGAATTTGATCAGCCATCGACTTCATAACATCTGGCGGCGCAATTGCATCCTGTTCGCCTGCGATGACGAGGGTTGGCACAGAGATGGTAGGCAGGAGATCAACCGAGTCCGCGCGGAAAGCCATCGCGATGCTGGCGTGGACAAGACCTTCGGCTGGCATGCTGTCCATGATCACCTTGAGGGAATCGATCAGCTGCGGCTGCTCTAGATGTGTGGCTTCTGTCACAAGTTTAGGCAGCATGGCATCTCGAGCGGCCGCGGCTCCCTTGTCATACAGAGAGACAGCCATGTTCAGGCGATTTTTCCGTCCTTCTTGGCCATCTGGCTCGGGGCGTGTATTGGCTAGAATCAACGCTGAGAAGCGTTCAGGTGCTAGACGAAGTAGAGCAAAAGCGACATAGCCACCCATGGAGAAGCCTCCGAGGGTGGCTTTTTCTATACGTAATTCATCCATAAGTGCAAGAATATCTTGCGCATACTGCGTGAGAGACATTGGCGTAACTGGCAAATCGGATTGACCCATCCCACGGAAATCAGGTGCAAGTACGCGGTAGTTCGCGGACAATGTCTCCATTTGTGATTGCCACATCCGATGATCCAAGGGAAAGCCATGAAGGAGGATAACAGGAGTTCCTTGACCTTGATCTTGAACGAATAATTCGGTACCATTTACGTGTTTTTTCATTGTTTTTCACCCTCCAAGGACCTATTTTTTAAAAAAATAGCGAAAAAGTTATGTCTTCATACTTTCATTATGGTTAACTCATACTTACTTAACATTTCATTGCTATTCTCTGATTATACCTTTAGTACTTAACCAAGAACAGGCAAAATGAAACATTTATATTTACGAAATGGGGTTTATTGATATGACTAAAAAACCATGGTCCACTCAAGAGCTGGACAAACTAATTCGACTTTCCTCGGAGTGTCCGCCAGTTATTATTGCTAGAGAATTATCACGTCCTGTTACATCTGTCCGCAAAAAAATGCGTGAAATGGGTGTTAGCTATGTATCGGGTGAACAATGGAAAAAAAGTCAAATTCAATACCTCATTTCGGATGAAGGCACTTCTTACAAAAACAAACATAAGTTAACGCAAGAATCGAATGAAGATGGATTTGAATCGCCTGTGCTAGATGAGTTCTGGACAACCCTTGTGAAAATGGCTCGTGTAGCTAAAAAGAGGGGGAAACGGGTCGATGTCCTATCGTTTATCGATACATACCGTAAGATTCGTATTGGCGGCTAAATGCAAGAATTTAAAATGATAAAGGTGAAATCCGTTGCGACGTGATTTGACCTTTTTCTTTTTGGACGGATGCGTTGCCGGTGGGGGATGTTGGTGGTTGTTGGTGGATTGAGGGATAACGGTCGCAGGAGACGCTATTAGGGCAAAATGAAGGCGTATGCTCGCTTAACGGACACAGAAGTCGTTATTTGTCAGGAATCGGTAATTATGTGGGCTGATATGATCCAATAACGACACTCATGTCCGTTAGATTTTAGAAGGTTTCATTTGGGTAGGGATAGCGTCTGTGGTGTCCGTTAGAGTGAATGATGGATGATGAAGGATGAAGGATGAAGTATGAATGATTAATGATGAATGATGAATGATGAATGATGAATGATGGATGATGGATGATGGATGATGAAAGATGAAAGATGAAAGATGAATGATGAATGATGAATGATGAAAGAGGAAAGATGAATGATGAAAGAGGAAAGATGAATGATGAAAGAGGAAAGATGAATGATGGATAGTAAACAATGAACAGATAAATTTATCCATTTGTAAGCTAATTTTAAGGTTAATACGTTATGATAGAGATAAAACAATCATGTACGTATTTCGTGAAGGATGTGGCCGAAGGTGGAGTCAAAAAGAGGCTGGCTGAAGCAATCGTTTGGTAAGCGTTTAAATGCTCTGCATAGCTGGAATGCTTGGATTGTGCTGCTTCTGACGGTGACAGGGATAGTGCTCAGTATTGGTGCGATCCGCGGGGACCTTGGTGCATTTCGTGTGACGCTGAAGCAGCTCCACATTTATTTGGGGCTAGCCTCTGTGTTGCTCATGGTTCTGTACGCGCCAATGATCCGCAAGCATTGGCGCCAGATTCGCGCGCGCCGCAACCAACGCGCGAATTTGGTGTTCGTGCTCGCGCTACTGATCGGCTGGGCCGCATCAGGCGTGATCCTGTGGCAATTCCGGCACATGCCACCAGGCTTGAACAACGCGGCACTCCTCGTGCATGACCTGCTCACCTGGGTCGGAGTGCCGTATGCCGTGTACCACGCCATCTCGCGCAGCCGATGGCTCAAGCGCCAACAGCGGCTCGAACAAGCCGCTGCCAGCAGGCCGCCTGCCGCCGCGAGCGTCGCAGCGGCAGACATAGCCCCGGTGGCGTCCGAACACGCCACCGCAGGGCGCACAGCAGCGCAAGCGGTCATCGACGCGCTGAAGGAATTGCCGATCACACGCGCCTCCTTCCTGCGACTCGTCGCAGGGGTGCTGCTCGTGATCGCGGTCGGCCCCGCCTTTTATCGCTGGATAAAAGGCGCCTTCGATACCGGCGGGTCGTCGACCGCCGAGTATGTGGCCAACGACGGCAACCGCATGTTGCCGCCGCCAGCGCCATTGCCGGACTCCGCCGCTGTTGTAGGCGGAGGGGCCAAAGGGAATTTCCGCATCTACACGGTTACGGAAATTCCAACGTTCTCCTCGGACACCTGGAAATTCGCAATTTCAGGTCTCGTGGATAAGCCCAATGCGTGGAACTGGGAACAGTTCCTGCAGATGAAACGCACGGTTCAAGTGAGTGACTTTCACTGTGTGACAGGATGGTCCGTGTACCAATGTACATGGGAAGGCATTCCACTGAAGCAGCTGTTAGCGGCGGCAGGTGTTCAAGCATCGGCAAAATATGTGAAATTTTATTCGGGCGATAAAGTATATACGGATGCACTGTCCTTGAGTCAGGCAAACGGAGATGATATCATGGTCGCCGTATTGATGGACGGTAAACCGATTCCACAGCAACTAGGTGGGCCAGTGCGACTGATTGTGCCTCAGATGTACGCCTATAAATCAGTGAAATGGCTGCAAGGCATCGAGTTAATCGAGAAAGAGCACATGGGGTATTGGGAAGTACGTGGCTATGATAACGATGCTTGGGTAGGCAAATCAAATGCCTAACAGAGGTTCAGAGCTGTTGAAGCGGGCACTGACTTTTCGCTGAAATTTTGGTATAGTAAGGGCAAAAGAATCCTGTTCGGAATGAGGGGCATTTGCCATGCAAATTACATCTATCAATGTGGGGTTACCCCAGAATATAACATATCACTGTAAAGAGCTGACCACGGGGATTTATAAGACACCGATCAGCTCCTCTTTGTTTGTATCCAAGGTGCAAATTGAAGGGGATGGGCAGGCTGATCTAACGGTTCATGGCGGTGTTGATAAAGCCATTTGCGTGTATCCAGAAGAACACTATGCGTACTGGGAAAACTTGCGGGGCTATACATTAGACGCTGCTACCTTTGGTGAAAATCTGACGATTCGCGGCTTGCAGGAGAATGAGGTTTGTATTGGTGATCAATTTGCTATCGACGAGGTTATCGTGCAGGTATCACAGCCTAGGCAGCCTTGTCATAAGCTAGCAAAACGTATGGATTGGCCAGAAGCAACGCTGTACGTTCAGGAAACAGGATATACAGGTTATTACTTTCGCGTACTGAAAGAGGGCTACATTGCACCGGATTCCAAGATGAAACTCATCGCTAGAGATGAAGCGGGTGTGACGGTTGCGTTCGCCAATCAGATTAAGTATCACGATAAGTTCAATATCGATGCGATCAAAAGAGTGCTTTCTGTAGATAGCCTTTCGGCTAGCTGGAAGCAGTCGTTTAGGAAACGATTGTCGGATCTCGAGGCATGATGACGGGGGTTATACTTGCAGGGGGCTTGAATCGCCGCATGGGTGGGAAACACAAAGCGCTTCTACCTGTGCAAGGCGAAGCTATTCTCTTAAGGCAACTGAAAGAAATGTCCAGGGGATGCGAGCAAATTATCGTAGTGACCAATGACATTGAAACTCTTCAGCCGTTGCTGGTTGGGGTTAAAGATATTGACGTACAATGTGTGAGTGACCATTATATCCAAAAGGGTCCGTTAAGCGGCATACACGCTGCCATGAATGTCGCAAGCGCATCGCACGTATGGGTTGTTGGGTGCGACATGCCTTTTATTTCTGCAGATGCAGCTAAGGTAATGGCAGAACTGTGCCGCGCGTCTAATGTGGATGCGGTTATACCCGAGATTGAGGGCCGTCTGCATCCCCTGCATGGGATCTATGCAAGAGAAGTTGGGCCTGAAACCGAACTGCTGCTTGGGCAACAAAACTACCGATTGATGGGGCTGCTAGAGCATTTGGATTGGCAGTCTGTGGATGAGCAGTATTTGGTTCAACGTGGTCTTCGAACGAATTTCGTTACCAATATTAATACCCCAGAAGAATATGAGTCTATGTTAGAAAATCTACCATTATAATTCATTTTTCTAGATGAAATGCTTAATAATCTAGGATTTTGTTAGAAAATATGCCATAATGGACAGAGAGAGAAGGTGAACTCCGATGCCAAAGCTACTGTTGGATCGTTTTGGACGGATGCATGATTACCTGCGCATCTCAGTGACAGATCGTTGTAATTTGCGTTGTGTATATTGTATGCCGGAAGACGGAATGGAATTTGAACCGGATGAGAAGCTGTTAACTTTTGATGAAATAACCGAGATTGTTCGTGTATTAGCTGGACTTGGTGTTCGCAAATTGCGTTTAACCGGGGGAGAGCCGTTGGTTCGTAAAAACCTAGAGCAGTTGATCGGCAGGTTATCACAGATTCCCGGTATTGAAGATATAGCATTGACTACGAATGGGATTTACTTTGCGTCACGGGCTGAGAAGCTTCGTGCAGCAGGGCTAACTCGTGTAAATATTAGTTTGGATTCCTTGAGGGCAGATCGGTTCTCATTAATCACCCGTGGTGGTGATATTCGTCGCGTACTAGCTTCCATTGAAGAAGCATACCGTGTAGGGATTACGCCGATTAAGCTAAATGTAGTGCTGATGAAAGGCATTAATGATGACGAGATTGCTGATTTCTTACAAATGACGATTGATCGACCGATTCAGGTTCGTTTTATTGAATATATGCCTATCGGTCATCAAGATGAGGATTGGAAGAAGCGTTATTTATCCCTTACAACGGTTCTTGATCGCTGCAAGGAGATGGGTTGGGAAGCAACAGCTTCGAACGCGGTTTATGGCAACGGCCCAGCACAGAACTTTCGCATTGAAGGTGCGTTAGGCTCATTCGGGCTCATACATCCAATTAGCGATCACTTCTGTGAAACCTGCAACAGGTTGCGGCTGACAGCAGATGGCAATATTAAGCCATGCTTATACTGGTCGGACGAATTTAATGTGCGAAAATATATTGGGGATGATGCTGCGGTGGAAGATTTGTTCTTCCGAGCGCTGGACATCAAGCCACAAAATCACGAGATGGCACAGGCTTTGATGAATGAAGAGCAGTCGCATACACCAACTATTCGTCGAATGTCACAAATCGGCGGTTAGCTATCGGGCACAGGGAGGCATGGGAAGCAAGTGAGCAGCGAAATGAAGCTTAGGTTTGGCCGTAAAGTGATCTCGGTCGATGAGGCACGAGCCGCACTTTACGAATACGTTAAACCCACAGAGACGGAGACTGTTTCGCTTCCGACATCTTTCGGCAGAATGTTAGCAAAAGATATTTATGCGGATCATGCGGTGCCACATTTTCGCAGATCAGGTGTGGATGGGTATGCGGTGCGTTCCCAGGATATCGCTGCAGCGACTCCGGACAATCCGATTGTGTTAGATGTGATTGAGCGAATTCCAAGCGGTACTATACCTAAGTGTACGGTTCGAGCAGGGAAGGCTGCTCGTATCATGACGGGGGCCCCTATTCCAGATGGTGCGGACACGGTTGTGATGCTGGAAATGACGGATTCCTTGCAGGATGAGTTGCTGTCATTATTGGGTGCCAAGGTGAAGATTAAGAAAAATGTGCAAGCAGCAAGTAATATTACGCCGATCGCTGGTGAAGTTACTCTTGGGGAGTTAGTGATCCCGGAGGGGACTCGGATTGGTCCAGGAGAAGCCGCGATATTAGCGACCTTCGGTTTCTCGATGGTTGAGGTGTACCGAAGGCCAAGAGTGGCTATTTTCTCAACTGGCTCAGAGCTCTTACAAGTCGAACAGGAGCTGCAACCAGGAAAAATACGAAACAGTAACAGTTACATGTTAGCGGCTCAAGTAGAAGCAAACGGTGGAGCAGCCCTCATTATGCCGGCACTCTCGGATGATCCTGGGCAGGTAGAAGCAGCACTTGAAGCCATACTGCCTGATGTCGATCTTATTCTGACTTCAGGCGGCGTCTCTGTTGGTGATTACGATGTGCTCGTCGATGTATTCGGTCGGTTCGATGGGAAGCTATTGTTTAATAAGGTAGCGATGCGGCCAGGTACTCCAACGAGTGCTGCGTTATGGAAAGGCAAGCTGCTCATGGCGCTGTCAGGTAATCCTGGTGCTTCGTTCGTAGGCTTTGAGCTATTCGCTAAGCCGATTATTAGGTCAATGTTAGGGAGTCAGCGTCCCGAGTCGGAAGGGTTAACAGCCTTCTTGGATGTTCCCTACGATAAACCCTCCGCTTATCCGCGTTATATACGAGGGACAACACGAGTGGAAGCAGGGTGTTTATGGGTAAGACCCGCTGGCATTGATAAATCGAGCATCATGGTATCGATCAAAGATGCGGATTGCTTGATTTGGCTGCCAGCCGGGGGACAGGGCTATCAGCGTGGTGATAGCGTGAAGGTGTATACAACGCGATAATGTAATTGAACTTATCCCTTTTGTATGTGAAACATGAGGAACATCAATAACTTATATCTTCACAAGTTTGACGCTAACAAGTAACCGTCTGTCAGGAGGGAAGCTATGGCGTCTTTTTTTTGTATGAATTTAAAGTTGGCTGCGGTGGAAGAGAGGGGGGATTGAGCATGAAGGAAACGCATCTCATGAGTGTTGGACTCGACATCGGAACCTGTACAACGAAGCTTGTTGTAAGTCGGCTTACGTTGGCGGAACGCGGTTCATTATACACTATTTCACGAGATGAAATCACGGAGAGAAAGCTTTTGTATGCGAGTCCGATTTGTCGTACACCGCTGCTTGATCCTATCACGTTAGATGCAGCTCAGCTCACGGAATTTCTTGAAGCCGAGCTTGCTACTGCAGGTGTAGCTCTTGCAGATATTGGCAGCGGAGCCGTCATCATGACGGGCGAAACCGCGACGAAAACGAACGCAGAAGCTCTTTTACATAGACTAGCAGAACAAGCAGGTGCTTTCGTTGTGGCAACAGCGGGGAGTGACTTGGAAGCGATTATGGCCGGTAAAGGTTCAGGGGCCGCTGTGCGTTCACTTACGCGGCATCATACAGTAGCAAACATGGATATTGGGGGCGGTACAGCCAATGTGGCTTGGTTTCGGAACGGAATACCGATTGCGACGGTAACTTTTCATATGGGGGGAAGTGTCATTCGATTGCAAGCTGATGGAACGGTGACTTATGTTTCCTCAGCCATTAAGCGTTGGCTGGATGAGCAGGGCATGTTAATGGTGCCAGGTCAGATCGTTAACATCCATGAGCTTAGAGAGCTGACACGTCGCATGGCACGAGCTGTAGGGCAGTTTGTAGCTGGCAGTCCTGATAAGGCAGGGAACGAACTTCTGCTTCTAGGCCAGCGTCCCAACCAGCTCCCGCATGCAGATGAATGGATGCTTTCTGGTGGTATTGCAGAGCTGCTGTCACGTCCAGCAATTCTGGAGCTAGCGGAGGTCACAACCTATGACGATATCGGTCCCTTACTCGCACAAGTCATTCGGGAGACGTGGACGGAGCTTGGCTTACCGTTGGTGAAGGCAGGACACATGCAGCGGGCCACGGTCATAGGAGCGGGTTTACAGAGTGTGGAGCTCAGCGGATCGACCATTCATGTCGACGCAGATACGCTACCCATACGTAATGTACCGATTGTTACGCTCCACTTACAACAGGAACCAGTTAGGCTAGCTACTGCTTTAAAGGATCTGTTACAACAAGCAAGTCAACTCTACGGAACATCGAATCAGACGCCATTTGGGATTGCACTTATTACCGAACAGGAGCAGTCCTATACCTATAAACACTTGCAAGTGCTTGCGAGCCAATTAATTCCTCAGTTGACTTCCTATTTTACACATCAACATACGATAGTCATGCTTTGCGATCAAGATATGGCGAAAGCACTAGGCCAGTTACTCTCACTCGGATGCCAAGGGAGCCCTCGCATTGTCTGCATCGATGGCATTTCGTTGGATTTCGGAGATTATATTGATCTTGGCGAACTAATTGGGAATCGAACGATTCCAGTAATCGTAAAAACACTGCTTTTTCCAAATGAGACTTCTGAGGTGCGTCTATGAAATTGAAAACGTCCATGAAAGGCCATGTCTACAAATTTGGGAGCTTGAAAGAAGTGTTCGGTAAGGCAAATGAGGAGCGCTCTGGTGATGACTTGGCAGGTGTTAGTGCCTCTCATCTCAAGGAAAGGATTGCTGCAAAGACCGTCCTAGCAGATCTTCTACTCTCTGATATTCGAAATCATCCGCTACTGCCTGCTGAAGAAGATGAGGTATCACGGTTGATTGAGGAAAGTATAGATGAAACTGTCTATGCTTCTATTAGCCAATGGTCAGTTGCAGAGCTGCGCGAATATATCTTGCGGACGGAAACAACGGGAGATGAACTGCTTCGAATTTCGAAGGGACTAACGAGCGAGATAATTGCAGCTGTTGCCAAAATCATGACGAATCTGGATCTCATTCAAGCTGCGTCGCGTATTGAAGTGCGGTCAAGGTGTAACACGGAGATCGGACATAGAGGTACATTGAGCAGTCGAGCACAGCCCAATCATCCGACCGATTCCTTGGAAGGCATGAAAGCTTCGCTATACGAGGCACTGAGCTATGGGATTGGGGATGCGGTTATTGGGATAAATCCCGTAACGGACCATCCGCAGACGACCAAAGCGCTGCTAGAAGCTGCGAAGGAAGTCATGGAGACGTGGCGCATCCCAACGCAGAACTGTGTCTTAGCTCATGTGACGACACAGATGGAAGCGATCAAGCAGGGGGCAAGGGCTGATCTTATTTTCCAGAGCTTAGCGGGTACGGAGAAAGGCAATCGCGCTTTTGGCATTCACAAGTCGCTTCTGGATGAAGCGGATGCTTTGATTCATAGCATGGGCAGTGCAGCGGGGCCGAATAGGTGGTATTTTGAAACAGGGCAGGGTTCGGAGCTATCTTCGGAAGCGCATCATGGTATAGATCAAGTGACGTTGGAAGCGAGATGCTACGGTTTAGCTAGAATTTACAAGCCATTTTTGGTTAACACGGTGGTAGGCTTTATCGGTCCGGAGTACTTGTACAATAGTAAGCAAGTTATACGTGCAGGCATTGAGGATCATTTTATGGGCAAAATGCATGGTCTCCCGATGGGGGTTGATGTGTGCTATACCAATCATATGAATGCCGATCAAAATGATATGGATTCCTTAGCGGTCATGCTGGCTTCTGCTCGAGTGAACTTCCTTATTGGCGTACCTATGGCGGATGACTGCATGCTCAATTATCAATCGCTCAGCTACCACGATATTGCAACTTTACGTGAGTTGTTTGGACGCACGCCAGCACCTGAATTTCGAGATTGGCTGCAGGACATGGGCCTATGGTTGAACGGTACGCTAAGTCCTTTAGCTGGTGATCCTAGGCTATTCGTGCAAGGAGGTGGGAAGCGTGGATGAATTGGCTCGGATGAAAGCACTAACTCCGGCACGCATTGGCGTTTCTAGATCAGGCACACGTCCCTTAACAAGCGAGTTACTTACTTTTCGATGGGATCATGCTAGCAGCGTGGATGCCGTGCAAAGTGAGGTGAGTTCATCTCTCTTAGCAGAAATGGGGTGGCTCATCGCCGATTCTCGTGCAGAAACCAAGGATATGTATTTGAAACGTCCACAGCTCGGGAGAGTATTGAAACCGGATAGCATGCAGGAGCTGCTTGCGAAATGTCAACAAGCACCGCAGGTGCAAATCGTGGTATCCGATGGATTAAGCGCAAATAGTATCGAAGCGAATATGCGTGACTTGTATCCTGCCCTGCTGGATTCCTTACGACTGCGAGGCTTATCGGCGGGAACGACGATTTATGTCAATAGAGGAAGGGTTGGCTGTATGGATGCCATCGGGGATCTACTGAATCCGGAATGTCTTGTGCTGCTTATCGGTGAGCGACCTGGTCTTGTGACAGCTGAGTCGTTAAGTGCGTACATGTGTTACAAGCCAAGAACGGGGAGAACGGATTCGGATCGGATGGTTATTTCGAACATTCATCGCGGTGGAACGCCTGCCATGGAAGCGGGTGCGTATATTGGGGGAATGTTGGAAGAAATCCTGAAGCAGCAAACGAGTGGCATCGATTTCAAATGAAAAAGCCCGCTCGCGAATGCTTCAAGAAGAGAAGCTTTCGCGAGCGGGGCTATTTTCTCAGGTGGGAAATAGTCCTAGTAGAAAGTAGCAAGAATGATAACCAACAATACATAAAGAACAAGAACTAGCCCTACGGAATTTCCGTATCCTGGCGTTCCACCAACTACAGCTGACATAGTATCCCCTCCGGTTTTGTAATAATGTGGGTTAAACACTATACAGCATATGTAGGTGGGAACCCTGTTGATTGGACATATGCCCTTATTGGGTGGAACATTCACCTACAAAAAAAGCTGCACATGAGTATGTTCTCATGGCAGCTTTCTTCTAATTTAATTAGGTATTTGATACACTTTAATCTTCTGGAAGCCAAAGCTTTGTAATGATTTCCTTGAGCCTGGAATAAAGATGTCCATTCGATTTCCTTTAATGGATCCGCCCGTATCAGTTGCGTAGACGTACATGCCGCCTTTGGGAAGTCCGCTAAACGAATAGCCTTCAATATAAAGCTTCGTACCAAGTGGAATGACGGAAGGATCAACAGCTACTGTGCCGATCGCTAGTGGATTGCCCATGTAATCAATGGCTCCATACCCGCCATTTTCAGAAGGATCTGCCGAATAAGCTGTAGATTCAAATACTTGATAATCAGGTGCATGGTGCGCGCCATCTTTACTTAAGATAGCTAGATTACTGCTTGCATCCCACTGTACAGGTATGCCTGCGGCTGTGGAAAGGAAGCGAAGAGGCACATACACACGTCCATTTTGATACTGAGAAGCTCCGTCTAAGATAACCGTTGCATCATCAACGCTTGCTTCTTTTTGCCCTGAAACCAAGGTAATCGTATGATTGTCGTTATTTAGTGTAACCTTAATCTGATTACCATCTTTCTGCCAGTTTACCGTATATCCGAGCTTCTCCGTTACGAATCGAAGCGGGACTTGGGTCGTGTGGTTGCCATCCAGAAATGGCTGTGCATCAGGAAAATGGATCAGGTCATCATTGACTTGCACTTTCACGGCCATTTCAGCAGCTTGAGCGGGCGCTGTAAATGGGGAAAGAAAGCCTCCTGCCAAAACTGTTAATGAAACAGCAAGGCTAGTTAACCCTTTGGTAAGCTTATTCAATTGGTAATCCTCCTTCTTGAGCCTTCGAGGTTAGTTGACGGGTTCGGGAAGAAGGTTCTCCCTAGTCTGCTCCAAGCTGAAGCAAATATTCACCCCAAGTATTTCGTCCCCCGTACTAGTGCCTAATTTATGCGCTAGACTCGGCTTCAAATATTTTAGCATTACTGGCATGCTTGGACAACGACCAATATATGGGTGTGACCGTTCATACTAGACTTAGGTCTAGGTTCGAAAACAGTCGATAGTCGGTTTTAGAACCTCAGAAATTGAGCTACCATAAGAGTATGATGATGGATGAGGGGCGAGTGAACATGAACAATAATAAGAATCGGGAAATTGATCCTACTAATATATTTGATCGTATTGGCAAAATGGCTGAAACCGTCTGGCAGGAGACCATCGGCAAAACGAATCCAGGCGCTTATGAAGGCAGCCAGATAGCTCAGCTTGAGGAGCGCTACGAGGACGCGTTGCAGGCAACGATTGCCTTACGGAGTAACATCGCGCGAGCGGAAGAGATGGCGAAGCTGCGCGGCGAGCAGGCTGAGCTTGCGATGCGTGCTGGCGAAGAGGATCTCGCGCGGCTTGCCCTGCAAGAGAAGCTGCGCGAGGAAGCCGCGAGCGAGCACTACCGCGCGCAGTACGCGAGCAGCCAGGACTTGTGCCTGGCGCTCGCAGAGGAACTGCGCGGGCTGCGTACGGGGCACGCAGCGGAGGATGTGCAGCCGCGCGGCGGGCTGCACGGTAAAGAGGCTCGCGACACGTGGCGCGAGCTGGAGGTCACCGGCCGCGAACTCGGCCGGGAGGCGTTGCAGGGGCTCCGCGTGGCGGGCCGCCTGTCAAAGGAGACGCTGAAGGAAGCCGGCGGCAACCTTCAGCATGAACTGCGCGCGCTGCGCAGCAAGCTGCAGCACGAGTGGCAGCAGGAGCAGCGTTCTCGCGGTGAGAGAGATCCGCGCGACAGCAAATAGTCCTGGACGGTGACCTCCACGAAAGCAAACCCTTGATCTATAAGGATTTGCATCTTGGAGGTCGTCCATTCTTATGGTATGCTAGGAATCGTATGAACGAAAGAGAAATGGCAGCCAGAGGAGGTGCATCGATGGGAGAGGAAACGAAAAATAACCGCAGCCGGAATACAGCGCTTGTGCTGATTGGAGCCGGTGTTTTTTTGCTTCTGGAACATACCATAGGCTTTTTTCCCGTTATGGCCGTAATCCTTATTTTGCTGGGCATTCATCGTGTTCGTTCACGCAAAGAGCGCAAGGGTTATGTGCTGATGGGGATAGGTGCCGTCATTTTATTCGGTGATCATCTCACCATTGTCATTTCGGTAGTGTTGATTTCATTAGGTTTGTTTTTCATTCGATCCAAGCAGGTTCATAAAGACGATACGTATACCCAAAAGCAAAAGATTGTCGATAGCGTTCGCCTAGGCCGAGAGCCATGGATTCAACGGAATACCTCGACGTGGTACTTGGTGGGGGAAACGTATATGGATCTTTCTATGGCTATTCTAGAACAGAAAGAAACGACAGTTATCCTACAGGGTGTTGTAGGAGATATTGATATAAAGGTGCCAGACGATATCGGCGTTTCCGTTACAGCTTCCGTCATGCTAGGTCAGCTTCAAATCGCGGAAGAAAAAGAGTCAGGTGTGATGAACAAGGTTGTTTGGCAATCGCAGAATTATGGGCATTGCGACCATCGGGTGAAACTCATTCTTTCTTTCATCGTAGGAGATATCAAGGTCAAAGTATTGTAACTTTCTTTAGGGGGTTCTTCACCAAGTGGACGGCTACAAACGACGATTAACGAACATGATCTGGCGCAGCATGGGGGAAGCCATCCTTTTTAGCTTCGCCGTTTTCGGAGCTATGCTGTATTTTCTGAATTCAAGACATTTGATCGAGCCATTTACCAGCTGGCAGCAGGGTGTCAAGTTCTCGTTCTTGGCCTTATTGATTCTGGCTGTCATTGGTGCGGTTTTCGGTTACTGGAACAGTTCTAAGGTGACACGCAGGCTGGAGCCGATGATGGAGACGATGATTCTATTAGAAAAAGGGACATTTGCCCGAGAAGGCTTTCAAAACGGGGATGATGATGAGATTGGCCGTTTAGGCGAACAACTCAGCCGTATTATGAAGCGATGGGAAGAGCAAGTGACCTCCCTTCAACGACTGTCGAATAGTAATGCTGAGCTTACCGAGAAAGCCAAGCTTTCGGCGGTTATTGAAGAGCGTCAGCGCTTGGCGCGCGAGCTGCATGATGCGGTAAGTCAGCAATTGTTTGCTATATCTATGACAGCTACGGCTGTTGGACGTACACTGGATAAAGATTTTGAGAAAGCGAAGCGACAGATTCATCTGATTGAAGAGATGGCTTCCGTCGCTCAATCCGAAATGAGAGCCTTGTTGCTGCATCTGAGGCCGATCCATCTCGAAGGAAAACGACTGTCGGAGGGACTCGTTGAGCTCTTAAAGGAGCTAGCGGCCAAGGTTCCGATGGTGATCAGCTGGGATATGGATGAGGAAATCCGCTTAAACAAGGGGATCGAGGATCATTTATTTCGAATTGTGCAAGAGGCGCTTTCGAATGCCCTGCGTCACTCTAAGGCGAATAAGCTGGAAGTGAAGCTGCTACATCGTTCAGACGGTATCCGATTAGTGATCCGCGATGATGGTGTTGGTTTTGAGCTGGATGCGAAGAAGCTAACTTCTTATGGCATCGTGTCTATGAAGGAACGTGTGAACGAAATCGGTGGGTCGGTGGATATTATTACAGCACCAGACCGAGGGACACGTATTGAGATTCGAGTACCAATCTTAGCAACCGATCCTCAATTGATCGAGAATTAACATCGTACATAGAGAGGAAGAAGCGAATTGGACGACACCTTAATCAAAGTACTACTAGTCGATGATCATGAGATGGTCAGAATTGGACTTGCAGCTGTTCTAGGGACGGAAGATGGGATTGAGGTCGTTGGCGAAGCGAGCAATGGCCACGATGGCATTCGTTTAGCTCAAGAATATCGTCCTGATGTGGTGCTGATGGACCTTGTTATGGAAGGTATGGATGGCATCGAAACGACAAGAAAATTACTGCAACTATATCCTGATTGTAAAGTCATTGTATTGACTAGCTTCTTAGATGATGAGAAAATGTATCCAGTTATTGAAGCGGGTGCCTTTAGCTATTTATTGAAAACCTCGCGTGCCTCCGAAATCGCGCAAGCGATTAGAGCCGCGGCCAAAGGACAATCGATTCTGGAGTCGCAGGTGGCTTCGAAAATCATGAATCGCTTCCGTCAACCAAAGCCGGTTGCGGAGCCCCATGAGGAACTAACGGACCGCGAGATGGAAGTACTTCGCTTGATTGCGAAAGGCAAATCGAATCAAGAGTTGGCTGATGATTTATTCATCGGTGTGAAGACGGTGAAATTCCACGTCACCAACGTTCTATCCAAGCTTGGCGTAGAAGATCGCACGCAAGCGGCGATTTATGCCTTTAAGCACGGACTGGCGGAATAAGGCAAGGGAGCGATAAATGTGAATGTAGTCAAACAGATTTGGAGCTGGTTTGGTTCCATTGCAATTTCCTTTGTATTAGTCGTCTTTTTAGGTGTTTTTGTGTTTCAATCTACGAGAGTTAGCGGTCATTCGATGGATCCGACATTGCATGATAGTCAACGCGTGTATGTTTCGAAGCTTTCGCATACGTTTCACTACGAACCCAATTATGAAGATATTGTCATTATCGACTCTAGGGTTGAGATGAAGCGGACTTTTAAAAATGATTTATTGGACAGCCCATTGCTTAGCTTATTTGTTCGAGGCGATGATAAGCATGTATGGATCAAACGTGTGATCGGTAAGCCAGGGGATCAGCTTGAGCTGAAGGATAATCAGATGTACCGCAACGGTGAACTGCTGAACGAGTCTTACATCAATGAGGAAATGAGAGCGAACGGGAACAAAAAGTGGACCGTTCCAGCTGATCATATTTTCGTGATGGGGGATAATCGGAACAATAGCATGGATAGTCGCGTCATTGGCTACATTCCTATTGATCATGTGCTAGGTAAAAAGCTATTTTAAATGGAAAAGGCTGTATCCCCCGTAGATGATTCTACTTGGGGATACAGCCTTTTTGTTCCTCACATCTTCGCATCCAGCAATATCCCACGCATCGGAACCGGCAAATACGCCTCAAGCTGAGACTGATACTGCCCAAATGGCTTAAGTGGCGATGCGGAGAGTTGAAACAACGAGACGGAAGGCAGCTGCTGCAGACGATCAATACGGCTTACTAACGAGCTTGCGAAGTTGGTGAGATCAAGCAAGCTTTTAGGATGAATGCCACCAGGTTGATTAAGTTGCTTCTCTAATACTTCAGGTTGTAGCATCAACTTGCCATTATCACTCTTGGTGATGCCAAGATCGTGCAATGTGCCCGACTTTGCTGCCCTTTCCAGACTTTGAAGCAGGGCATGACTCACGTAGTCAGGTGAATCCCCTAGCTGATCTTGCAACTCATTATATGTATGAATAAACGTTTGAAGGTTCTGGGTGATATCGGCTTGCAACTCTTTCGTCGGGGCGTACGCAGTCGTGTTGACGAGCGTCTGAGCGGATTGCTTGACGGTTTCCGTAGATTGAACTAAGCCAGCAACGTCTTTGGCAGCCCTCTGTGCGAACTGCTTGTAGGCGAGTTGCTCATAAGGTAAATCCAACATTCGTCGTATGGTATTCGATTTACCACCGGTGACTGCACTTACAGCGCCAACACGGTAATAATCTTTATGAGTTTGATACCTGTTCACCGCCATGACGGATGGATAAGCATTGATCATTACGATCACCTCATTTCGTATACGTTAAGTATATCACCCCAGTAGACTGGGGTAAATTGGTACTTGTGGGGTCAATTACAGGTTTACCAACATAAGATAGCATTATTGCTTCTTGTGGAGGCGGTGCCATGTGATACGCAAACGGTTGGCTACCATTGACGACCCCGCTATATATCGATTAGTTGTTGAACAATTAGTTCCTTTTTCCAGAATGTATGATTCAGGTAATTCTGTGACATACTCAGAGATCCGTAAGCGACTGAACGCCAATAAAACGTTCGTCATCGCCAAAGGGTACAAACGGCCTTACGGCTTCATTTCCGTCATACGTAAATCGAGTAAGCTCTTCATAGATATGCTGGCTGTTGATCCGCGTGAGCAGGGCAAAGGCATTGGACATACACTTATGAAAGCTGCAGAAGACTACGGTCTTAGTGAACGTTGCCATACGGTGGAGCTATTTGTTGATGACAGCAATCCGAAGGCAATACGATTTTATAGTAAAAGAGGGTATGAGATTGATTCTTATGTACCTGATCTTAGCTGTTACCGTATGAATAAAAAGTTGAAACGTTGAGGAAAGGGCTGTAGATGAAGTATACATCCACAGCCTTAATTTCCGTCACTCACTAAACATGGCGGCAATATAGTCGATTTGAATATCTACTGGACCCGTGGGTCTAACCGGTGGCCCTCCAAAACGGATGAGACCGAAGGAAGACAGCTGATCTTCTGTTGATGGCTGAGTCGGTGCAACAGGTTGAGCTTGCTTCTTTTTCCCCTTTTTGTTAAGCGTGGGCTTGGTACTTTTGGAAGAGGACTTCGTGTTCGCTTGTTGATTGTCATTTAGGATGAGCTTGTTTTTCTCTACGCGACTGACGATTCCATATATCTCAGAGCCATTCGTTAAGAAGACAAGAACAGGTTTTCCGACAAGATTTTTGCAACTTTTTTCGGTGATTGGATGAAAGGGTTGCATGACTAAGGGCACCTCCGTATTCGTATGTACTGTTAGCCTATGCCACGAATAATGTAACGGTATAGACGGATGTCTATTTTCTTATAAGAAAATGTTATGGGTTAAAGTGACTATATAAGTTGAATAGCTTGACAATTTTAGGTATGCTAAGCATATTAACTAATTCTAATAGAGAAAGAATGATGCATAGATGAGTGGAGCTGTGTTTTATATTTTCGGAGCAACGGGTGATTTAGCGAAAAGAAAACTGTTTCCAGCCTTTTATAGCCTTTATCGTGAAGGCAAGCTGGGAGATAACTTTGCTGTAGTTGGTCTGGCTCGCAGACCCCGTACGAATGAGCAATTCCGTGAAGACGTGAAAAATTCGATTCAAGAATTCGCTCGTTACAAAAATACGGATGCTGCAGAATGGGAGAAATTCGCCCAAAGATTCGAGTACATGTCACTCGACATTAACAATGTTGCAGGTTTCCATGAACTGAATACACTGACAGCGAAATTGGATGAGAAATATCAAACGGGCGGTAACCGTCTGTTCTATTTGGCGCTTGCGCCTGAGTTGTTCGGTAATGTGTCGTACAATTTAAGTGAAGGCGGCTTGCTCCAAACGGAGGGTTGGCATCGCTTGGTTATTGAAAAACCATTCGGCTACGATTTGCCGTCTGCGGAGCGTTTGAATGGACAACTTCGTCAAGTGTTCGAAGAGAAGGATATTTACCGTATCGATCATTACTTGGGAAAAGAAATGGTCCAAAACATCGAGTTCGTTCGTTTCGCGAATGCTTTCTTCGAGCCTCTTTGGAATAATAAATACATAGCGAACATCCAGATCACGCTCAGTGAGACTGTGGGTGTAGAAGAGCGCGGTGGCTACTACGACCACTCCGGTGCTCTTCGCGATATGGGTCAAAATCACATGCTGCAAATGCTGATGATGATGGCGATGGAACCACCTAGCCGTCTACATCCGGAGGATATCCGTGATGAGAAGGTGAAGGTACTCCGTTCACTCCGTTTGTTCGAAGACGGGGATGATGTCCGTGCGAACGTGGTTCGCGGTCAATATGCCAGCGGTTCTGCCAAAGGCAAAGCACTTCCTGCATACCGTGAAGAGGATTCTGTGAATCCGCAATCGACGACAGAAACTTATTTTGCAGCACGTGTTCATGTGGATAATTTCCGCTGGGCGGGTGTGCCATTCTATATTCGTACTGGAAAACGACTACCGGTCAAAACGACTGAGGTCGTTGTCGAATTCAAGAACATTCCAAACAATGTCTATTTGGCTAAAAAGCATGAGCTTGAGCCGAATCTGCTCGTATTCCGAGTGAATCCGATGGAAGGCATCTATTTGAAAATGAACGCGAAACAACCTGGTTCAGAAGGTGTAATCGTACCAGTTGCGATGGACTTCTGCCAAAGCTGTCAAATCGGCATCAATACGCCAGAAGCATACGAGCGCTTGCTGTATGATGCAACTCGCGGAGATTCCACTTACTTTACACGTTGGGATGAAGTGGCGCTTGCATGGTCTTATGTGGATCGCATCGCTGCTGCATGGGGCGAACAGACAGATGACCTTAAGCACTATCCAGCTGGCTCATGGGGGCCTGCAGAAGCAGCGAAGCTCCTGAGTGACGATGGATTCAAGTGGTGGCCGATTAATGGCCAGAATGAAGGGGAAGTCGATTGGGAAGCTGTTCAGAAAACAACTGTATTGGCGTAAAATAGGGAGTTTATCCAACAGGCGACTTCGCCTGTTGGTTTTTTGCGTGTGGGTACAAGCGGAGCAAGAAATCACTTGATGTTGTCGAGTCTGGACGATGTATCGGACACAATTTGTGGTATACTAGTGCATATGGCCATTTTTTCATTTTATACACTTGAGGTGCATCGATGTCACGAAGAGCGTTTGTGCGATGGCTGCTTGCCATTGGGGCTGTTTTAGTAGGTTTAAGTGCTTGGTTTAGTCTGTTGGTTAAGAAAAAATTCATTCCCGAGGAACAGGCTATAGCCGCACCCGTAGCTACCTCAGAGCCCCCTCAACAAGCTACGTCAGCGCCTTCGGAGGAACCTCTGCCTCTTGGCCCGTTGATGTCCTTCTTTATCCTAAGTGATCTTCATGTTACATCGGGCGATTCGCTTCCCAACAAAAAGCTTAGACTTGCGTTAGATGATGTCACTCAGTTCGATGGTCCTGTCGATGCGATTATGCTGACCGGTGATTTGACGGATACAGGTACCGAGGTTGACTATAAGGCATTGCGTGCCATAATGAATAATTATAAGCTTCCACCTATTCATGGGAATATGGGGAATCATGATTATTATACGATTTGGATTAATAAAGCGAATAGTTGGGATCAGGATAACGTACCGAATGGCAAAAGTGATGCCGTAAGTAGAGAGCAGTTCAAGAAGTTCATGGGCTATACGTCCATTTATAACGATTTTACGACGAACGGACACTCTATCCTATTGCTATCACAAGAAGCTTACGTGCAAGAGAAGCCCGAAGTGGGTGAAGGTGCATGGTATTCTGATGAACAACTCGCTTGGTTCAAAGGAAGACTGGGCAATTTATATAAACCAGGAAGGCCGCTATTCGTGATGACGCATCAACCATTGCCGCCTGTTGGCACCGATGGGGCTACTCACCAGCTCATTCGGGCTATTCAGTTCCGAGAAACGTTGAAGCCTTACAAGAATGTATTCGTTTTCTGTGGTCATCGTCATCAGGATTTTCAGAATGGGACACCGCATTATATTCAGGAAACGTTCCATTATTTCCATAATGCCTCTGTAGGGAGAACGCTGAATCGGGCGTACCAGCAAACGGCACAGGATAAAGCACAGGGTATTTATGTGCAAGTATTTGCAGATAAAGTGGTTGTGCGCGGCAGGGAATTCAGTAATCGCACCTTCATTGAAGAAGCGAACTGGACGGTCCCCTTGGAGAAAGCACACGCTTGATTCTAAAGTAGTCATATGTAAAAGAAGAAGGGAATAAACGAACACATGAAAACCCAACTCACTAAACTTCTCGAAACGGAAGTCGCTAAACGACGGACGTTTGCGATTATTTCTCACCCGGATGCGGGAAAAACAACATTAACAGAGAAACTGCTTTTGTTCGGGGGGGCAATTCGCTTAGCCGGAACGGTTAAAGGTCGTAAAGCTAGTAAACATGCTACATCAGACTGGATGGAAATTGAGAAACAACGGGGTATCTCCGTAACGTCAAGTGTTATGCAGTTCGATTATGAAGGTCACCGCGTCAATATTCTAGATACACCAGGTCACCAAGACTTTAGTGAGGATACCTACCGTACGTTGACAGCCGCGGATAGCGCGGTAATGTTAATCGACGTTGCCAAAGGGGTCGAGACCCAAACGAAGAAGCTTTTCCAAGTATGTCGTATGCGTGGGATTCCCATTTTCACATTCATTAATAAATTGGACCGTGAGGGTCGTGATCCGTTCGAGTTGCTGGAAGAGCTTGAAGAAGTACTCGGCATTCGTTCTTATCCGATGAACTGGCCAATTGGGTCAGGGAAGCAGTTCTGTGGGGTTTACGATCGCGGGAAATCGCAGTTAGAGCTCTACCAAGGCGATGACCACAAGGATATTGAAGTCCGCAAGGTAGACGGTGTAGAAGATCCGTTAGTGAAGCAAATTGCAGGTGAGTTCTTACACAAGCAATTGTGCGGAGATATCGAGCTGTTGGATGTTGCTGGTGACCCTTTTGATATGGAGAAAGTGATGAAGGGTGAGCTTACGCCTGTTTTCTTCGGGAGTGCGGTGAACAATTTCGGTGTTCAGACGTTTCTCGAGAACTTCCTGCAACTAGCGCCTGGGCCAGAGCCGCGCACTAGCACAGCTGGTGTGATCGAGCCAACGAGAGAGAAATTCTCTGGTTATGTGTTCAAAATTCAAGCGAATATGAACCCAGCTCACCGCGACCGCGTAGCTTTCTTGCGTATCGTTTCCGGAAAGTTCGAACGGGGAATGTCCGTGAAGCATGTAAGGCTTGGCAAGGATATCAAGCTGGCACAGCCGCAACAGTTCCTAGCCCAAGATCGTGATATCGTGGAAGAGGCTTTCCCGGGGGATATCATTGGTCTATTCGATCCAGGTATTTTCCGTATCGGCGATTCCTTAAGCGAAGGAGAAGAGGTCATCTTCGATGAGCTTCCAACCTTCTCACCAGAGTTATTCAGCAAAGTATCGATCAAAAATGCTTTGAAACAAAAGCAGTTCTTGAAAGGGATCGATCAGTTGACGGAAGAAGGGATGATTCAAGTCTTCACGACAATTGGTTTCGAAGATATGATTCTTGGCGTCGTAGGTCAACTTCAATTCGAAGTACTGGAGCATCGGATGAAATCGGAGTATGGTGTGGATATTCTTCTGCAACGTCAGAATTATCAATTCGCGCGTTGGATTATCGATGATAAAATCGATCCAGCTAAATTCCGCATTAACTCCCAATTGGTCAAAGACAAGAAAGGGAATTTCGTAGGCTTGTTTGAAAGTGAATATGCGCTGCGCTCTTCCATAGATAAAAATCCAACCGCACAGTTCTTAACAAGTGCGCCTTAATAGCTAGACATGATAAAGAGGCTCTCCTGATGGATTTCAGGGGGAGCCTCTTCTTGTATTTTTGTCGCCAATGCTCTGTTGCCTTCATACACTAGGATGGGGTGAATTCGAAGCTGGAGGCCTGGTATGAAGAGAATTAGGAAGAAGAGTACAAAGAAACCGATAAGCTTGAATAAGGCAAGATACGTAAGTAGTAAAATTGGCAAAACGAAGGCTGTCGAGTCTGTCGAATCACTTCGCAAGTATGTGCCAAGTACCAAACGCATGAATTCAGTCACCTTACAAGAAATGCTCGAACAATATAAAATGGTCTACGTAAAACCCAATATTGGGATGTTTGGGAACGGTGTGATTCGTATCGAGTTAACAGGGGAAGAGGCAGAACGGTCCTATTCTTACCAATCTGGAGTAACCATCAAAAGGTTCAAAACTTTCAATGACATGTACGTATCACTCCTAAAGGTGACAAGGAAACGGCGTTATTTAGTACAGAAAGGGATTCATTTGTTGACTTACAAGGGGAATCGTTTTGATCTCCGCGTCATGGTGCAACAAACGCCTGCTCGAAAATGGGAGACAACGGGGATTATTGGCCGCGTGGCACATCCCGCAAAGATTGTTACGAACTTTCATAATGGGGGCACGTTGAAATCGGTGGATACTTTGTTAAAGAAGTATTTGCCCCGGGCGGAGAGAACTGGATATGTGAACCAGCTGCAAGTCATGGGTATACAGGTGGCTAAGGCGATTAATACTCGGTATAGAGGGGTAAAAGAGATAGGCGTTGATGTAGCCTTAGATAAAGATTTGCAGCCATGGATTCTTGAAGTGAATACGAGTCCGGATCCTTATATTTTTCGGAGATTAAAGGATAAGCGCATTTTTGCCAAAATCAGAAGATACGCCAAAGCATACGGCCGGTTATGAAATCATAACCGGTCTGTTGTCATTCATATGAAAGGTTTGTTCAATGTCATAGGCAGAAATCGGAGGGCTAAGCAAGAAACCTTGAATGGTTGTACAGGTTGTTTCCTTGAGAATATCAAGTTGCCCCACATCTTCGACCCCTTCGGCGACAACTTGGATATTAAGGGCATGTCCGAGGTGAATGATGGCGTTCGTAATCGCCCAGTCATTGGAATTACTTTGAATGTTTTTGACGAAGGAACGGTCGATTTTGAGGCAATGTATCGGAAACTCCTTTAAATAATTAAGGGACGAATAGCCAATCCCAAAATCATCGATGGAGATGGAAATTCCTTTGGAACAAAGCTTGTCAAGGACGGCGATCGTTTTCTCCATATTTTGCATAATAGAGCTTTCGGTAATTTCGAACTCCAAATAAGAGGGGTTAATGCCGGTTTGTTGAATGATGTGAATAGCTTTATCCGCAAAGTTCTCATCTTGAAACTGGCAAGGCGAAATGTTGACGGCAACTTGATAATCAAGTTTATTTTCAGCGAGCCATCGTGCTTTCTGTAGACAAGCCTCCCGCAAGACCCATTCACCAAGTGGCAAAATAAGGCCGGATTCCTCAGCAAGCGGGATGAATTCAGCAGGCGCAATCATGCCATGTAGGGGATGATTCCAACGCACAAGGGCTTCCAGACAACTAATTTGACCGGTCGAGAGCTCAAGTCGAGGTTGATAGTATAACAATAGCTGATTCTCTGCGATCGCTTTGCGCAGGTCGGTTTCCATTTGAATCTGACTAGCAAAACGTTGTTGTGTTGGTAAGGGGTGAAAAGTAATGAGTTTATTCTTGCCTGTTTGTTTGGCAATGAGGAGTGCTTGCTCAGCTTGGTGGAGTGCTTGTTGTACATTATCAGGTGTTATCGTAAGGTCACTCAGACCGAAGCTTGCACGAAGGAAGCAGTCCTGACCCTGGTAAGTAAAAGGGGGATCAAATATCTGCCCAACACGATGAAGCGCAGATTGAAGTTGTTCTTGCTTGTGTACTCGAAGAAGGAGTGTATATTCATTATCACCAGATCGAACCACAAGATCGATGTGATCCAGTACTTTCAATCTGCGGTTTAATTCCTGGAGGAGATGATCTCCGCATGCATATCCTAGGGAGAAATTCACTTGGCGAAAACGATCAATATCGAAAACAAGACATGCACGGACATGAGCGGATGAGGAATCATCGTGTTTCCGAACAGCATGTTCTAACTGGGCAAGGAGCTGCCCACGGGAGTGAAGTCGAGTGATCTGTGATCGGCTCGTGAGAGCATCGATCATTGATGACGCAGTGAACCGAAGATGGCGCCAGATTGCTTTCATTTGCTATCACTCATTCCCATCTCATAGTTGTCCCAATATCCTTTATCATAAAGCTCAAAGAGGAGATAAACAATATTAAGAGTTTGCTTTTATGACAAAAAATGGACTTTATTTTCGCGTTTCTTAATGAAAAATTGATGAAAATGTCGAAATGTGGCGAATGTGATAGGAAGAGTAATATTCTGAATTTATATTGACAGAAGTAGCTTCTGAATGAGAAAATGTACGCGTGTACATTTTACGTGAAATAAGGCGGAAAGGAGCCAATCAACATGGTGACGAGAAAAGAGGTTGCTGAGTTAGCTAAGGTATCTGAGGCGACTGTATCTCGTGTATTCAATGGACTTGGTCCGATGAAGCCTGCAACAAAAGAAAGAGTTCTCGAAGCAGCGAAGGTACTTGGCTATCATCCCAATGCGATTGCGCAAAGCTTTGCTCGAAGAAGAAGCGGTAATTTGGGGGTCGTGCTTCCTTATATGCCGAAGGTGCATCTGTTTTCCGCGTATTATTTTGCAGAGATTCTTAGCGGGATTGGGGAGCAGGTGAGGGAGCAAGGCTATGACATGTTGTTGTCTCTCCTAACACCAGATGATGATTTGGATTACGGCCGCTTATACCGATCTCAAAAAGTAGATGCCTGTGTCATTCTCGGGGCGAGAGATACCGAATCACAGCGAAGTTCTTTACTGCAATTGCAGGAACAGGGACTACCTTTCTGCTTGGTTAATCAACGATTCGAGGGGTTATCCTTCCTTGAAGTTGATGCGGATCATGTGGAGGGGAGCTATCAAGCGGTTCGTCATTTACTGGATGAAGGCTATCGGAAAATTGCCTTTCTCAACGGTTCTCCACACTATACGAATTCCTTGGATAGACGTCATGGGTATCAAAAGGCGATGTTAGAAGCTGGCTTAACGATGGATCCTGCATTGTTGTTTGAGGGGAACTACAGCCGGACTAGCGGATATGAGATTGCCGCAAAGGTGTGGGAGATCCGGGATCAAGTTGAGGCTGTATTTGCGGCTAATGATCGCATGGCCATTGGACTGATGCAAGGGCTTCGCGAACGGGGATGGATAGCTGGGCGAGATTATGCGGTTATCGGGTGCGATGACTCGGATGCTGCGAAGCTAAGTGATCCACCGCTCAGCAGTATTAAAGTGCCCTTTTTTGAAATGGGCAAAGGAGCAGCCCGTGCCGTTCTAGCTAGCGTTGGGCAGGGAAGCAGTGAGGTTCAGCTGCAAGTTAAGCTGCCGACAGAATTGAAGATTAGGCAGTCGTCGAAGTGGATAAGGCAGGAATAGCTATGGAGATGGGCTATTAACTTGTTTAGCTTAATTAGAACACACTTGGGGAGGCGTGTATGCGATGAAAAAAACGTTCAATATCGGTATGATTGGCTATAAATTTATGGGAAAAGCACATAGTCATGCCTATAAAGATTTACCTATGTTCTTTCCACAGACGGCGATTCCAAAGATGAAGCTCATCTGTGGCCGCGACGAGAACGGTGTTCGCCAAGCAACCGAGCAATTCGGCTGGGACGGGTATGTAACGGATTGGCGCGAGCTAGTTACGCATCCGGATATCGACGTCGTCGATATCAATGCGCCGAGTGATGCGCACAAGGAAATTGCTTTGGCGGCGGCGAAGGCCGGCAAGCATCTATTCTGCGAGAAGCCGCTGGCGCTGACCCTTGCGGATGCAAGGGAGATGCTGGAAGCGGCTGAAGAAGCTGGCGTGAAGCACATGGTCGGCTTCAACTATCGGTTTGCACCCGCGGTACAGCTGGCGAAGAAGCTCGTGGAGAGCGGCCGCCTCGGCCAGATCTACCACTTCCGTGCGTGGTTCTTGCAGGATTGGATCGTCGATCCGACGTTCCCATTGGTGTGGCGGTTGCAGAAGGAGATTGCAGGTTCAGGATCGCATGGCGATCTGGGCGCGCATCTGATCGATCTAGCGCACTTCCTTGTGGGTGACATGACTGAGGTTATTGGCATGAGTGAGACCTTCATTAAGGAGCGTCCGCTTCCGACATCGATGACGGGACTTAGTGCCAAAGGTAGCAAAGATGCGCCGCATGGTCCTGTTACGGTTGATGATGCGACATTGTTCATGGCTCGTTTCGAGAATGGCGCTTTGGGCAGCTTCGAGGCAACGAGATTTGCTCCCGGGCATCGGTGTACGAACTCTTTTGAAATTAACGGGAGTAAAGGTAGCGTGAAGTTCGATTTCGAGCGATTGAATGAGTTGCAGGTGTATTTTACAAGTGATGATGAGGATGTTCAGGGTTTCAGACGTGTTCTTGCAACAGATGCCTCACATGCTTATATGGATGCTTGGTGGCCAGCAGGACATACGATCGGGTATGAGCATACTTTCGTACATGAAGTCGTGGAGTTGATGTCAGCGCTTTCCGAGGATCGACAACCAGTTCCGAATTTTGTGGATGGCGTTAAGTGTCAAGAAGTACTGGAAGCCGTGGATCAATCGATTGCACAGCGCCGTTGGGTTCGTATAAGTGAAGTATAAAAGGATCATGGAGAGAGGAGCAGGAATGGCATGAGTCAGAAACAAGCATTGATTGTATGGGGTGGCTGGGATGGTCATCAACCCGAGGAGGTAGCGGGGATTTTTGCAGGACTGTTAAGGGAAGAGAACTATGCGGTGGAAGTTTCCGATACGCTGGACAGCTTCCAGGATGAGGAACGTTTGGCGAGTATGGATCTGATCGTTCCAGTGTGGACCATGGGAAAAATTGAGAAAGAGCAGCTGACACCTCTCATTAACGCGGTGAAAGTTGGCGGAACGGGAATTGCAGGATGTCATGGCGGGATGGCTGATTCGTTCCGTAATGAAGTGGAGTATCAGTACATGGTGGGCGGCCAATGGGTGGCGCATCCTGGTAATGATGGTGTTACGTATACGGTTCGTATGAAAGATAGCGAGCAGCCTTTGACCGCGGGCATTGGTGATTTCGTCGTAGTTTCGGAAAAGTATTATATGCATGTCGACCCTGCGATCAAGGTGCATGCGGTGACGGACTTTGATGATGTAGAAATGCCGGTCGTATGGACCAAAACTTACGGTGCAGGGAAAGTCTATTATAATTCACTGGGGCATCAAGCTAACATTGTTCGTATGCCAGAGACACTAGAATTAATGCGACGCGGATTGCTTTGGGCAACACGCTAACTATAGGGGGACATAAAGCGATGAGCAAGATGAAGGTTGGTATCATTGGATGTGGAAATATAAGCGCGGCTTATATGAAAAATATTCCTAACTACGCACATTTGAAGTTGGTCGCTTGTGCAGATATTGATGTGAGTAAAGCAGAAGCGCGTGCTGAGGAGTTCGGGATTGCGCATGCGTACACGGTAGAACAATTATTGGCTGATCCACAAGTGGACATTGTGATTAATTTGACGATCCCAGCTGTACATGCGGCAGTCTGTATTCAAATTCTGGAAGCTGGTAAACATGCGTATGTCGAAAAACCGCTTGCCGTAACGCGAGAAGAAGGGCTGCAAATCTTGGAGGTTGCTAAGCGCAAAGGACTTCTGATTGGAAGTGCGCCAGATACGTTCCTGGGTGGCGGTATCCAAACTTGCGTGAAACTGATTCAGGATGGATGGATTGGTACACCGATTGCGGCTACGGCTTTCATGATGGGGAAGGGGCATGAGCATTGGCACCCAGATCCAGAGTTTTACTATGCCAAAGGCGGCGGCCCAATGTTCGACATGGGTCCTTATTACTTAACGGCGCTCGTGGCATTGCTCGGACCCATTCGTCGTGTAACGGGTTCAACCGCTGTGAGCTTCCCAGAGCGTACGATTTCGAGTGAGAAGAAGCGCGGGCAGAAAATCCAAGTAGATACGCCAACACATGTGGCAGGTGTATTAGATTTCCATAATGGTGCTATTGCAACGCTTGTGACAAGTTTTGATATTATGGCAGGTACGCAATTGCCCCACATTGAAATCTATGGCAGTCATGGCTCGTTGAGTGTGCCTAATCCGAATAACTTCGGCGGGGAAGTGCTTATTCGCAAACCTAGTTCTGCCGTATATGAACCGATTCCACTTTCACACGGCTACATAGACAATAACCGTGGACTCGGTGTTGCTGCGATGGCGCAAGCGCTGATAACAGGCGATAGTTCAGCACATCGTGCGAACGGCGAGCTTGCCTATCACGTGTTGGAAGCGATGCATGGTTTCCATGATGCGTCTGACTCCGGTCAGCATTATGTAATGAAGAGCAGCTGCGAGAAGCCGGCAGCGATGAATCCGTTGACGGTATTATAAGTAAATCGAAATCGTAGTAGCTTGACAATATCCTCCTCGTTGGTCAGTGACTGATGAGGGGGATTTTAATTTGTTTTAGCTAGAGGATGCCGAAGCATCCCCCAGCAACTTGTAGTTATTTTAACAATAAGATGGTTCATGTAGGGGGGCATTTACTCAAGATGCGCCTTAAGCGTTTCGACGAGTGTGTCTTGCGTACTTGCTTCTGAATGCTGCCATATAATTTCAAAAAGAACACCTAACCCAGGTAAAACTTTCTCTTCTCCACCGATCGAGTCTTCAATAACTTCTTTGAGTTCTTCTGGTGTTTTGTTATTAACCCGCTGGTGGATGGCTTGTCTAAGGGTAATATTCATTCAAGGACCTCGCTTCCATTTCATTCTCGCTATTACTATGTGCAGATTCAGATGGCTTCATCCTTCCCACTCTTCGCCAATGAAGGCAGTGGCTCCATTGTTGTGAAGTGAGCTTAGGGGGCTGAGTATGGTATAATAAATGGGATATATTCTTGGAATATGGAGGAACGTGACCGGTGAGAAAACAATTTGCGGTTATTGGGATGGGAAGATTTGGCTCAGCTGTTGCTAAGACGTTATCACAACTAGGATTCGAGGTTCTTGCCATTGATCAGGACGAAGAAACGGTTCAAGACGTTTCCGCTTATGTGACTCATGCGGTTCAAGCCGATTCTACGGATGAGGAAGCTATGCGGGCGCTCGGGATTCGCAATTTTGACGTTGTCGTTGTGGCCATTGGGGAAGATATTCAAGCAAGTATTCTAACGACATTAATTCTCAAAGAAATGGGCGTAGCTACGACGATCGTTAAAGCTGTGAATGATCTCCATGGCAAGGTTCTCAAAAAAATTGGCGCAGATAAAATCGTCTATCCAGAACGGGATATGGGGCAACGTGTAGCCCATCATATGATTTCATCGAACATTATCGATTATATAGAGCTCTCAGCCGATTACAGTATTGTAGAAATGAGAGCATCGAAAGAGATGCTTGGCAAAAGTCTGCGTGAACTCGATGTGCGTGCCAAATATGGATGCAACGTGATAGCGATTAAACATAACGAGCAGATGATTATTCCGCCGAGTGCGGAGGCACCGCTTAAACAAGAAGATATTTTGGTCATTGTGGGTAAAAATTCGAGTCTTCAGAACTTTGAAGTCACTTTTGCGGAGTAGGTATATTCATGACAAATGCATATGTAGAAATCATGTCTGTTCAAAATACAAGAGTCAAGGACTGGGCTCAGCTCTTAGAGCGGCGCGGTAGGGACAAACAAGGCAAGTATATCATCGAGGGTTATCATTTGATTGAGGAAGCTTTGAAGGCTGGGGCCGAGGTGGAGACTATTCTTTTTCTATCGGAAAAAGGGAGCCCTCTGGAGCTTGTCGCCCTCGCTGGTGATCGCGCCATCGAATGGGTCAGCGTGAGCGCAGCGGTATTAGCCAAGTGCTCGGATGCACAGACGCCGCAGGGTGTAGTGGCCATCGTGACGCGGCCACAGGTTGGCATGGACGAGCTGCTTGCTGGCGAGCACGATTTGGTCGTAGTCCTGGACGGTGTTCAGGACCCTGGCAACCTCGGCACGATCATCCGCAGTGCGGATGCCGTCGGGGCGAAAGCGGTTGTGCTCGGCCGCGGCACGGTCGATCTGTTCAATCCCAAGACGATCCGCTCGACGATGGGATCGATGTATCATCTGCCAATTGTGGAGGCAGATTTGGGTGAGTTGCTGCCGCGCGCGCGTGAGCGCGGCGTGCGGCTCGTGACGACGAGCCTGCAGGCGCAGGGCTCGTGTTACGACACGGACCTGCGACAGCCGACGTGGCTGATTTTCGGCAACGAGGCCAAGGGCGTGTCGCCGGAAGTTGCTGCGCAGTCGGACGTGAAGGTCATTATTCCGATGCAGGGCAAGGCGGAATCGCTGAACGTCGCTATGGCGGCGACGGTTTTGCTGTTTGAGGCGGCTAGGCAGCGGATGAACCAGCAAAACTAACCAAACGTCGTGTGTGAGTTGTAATAGTGGATGCGTACAATACTCCTTAGATGAGTACAATATTTATGTTTTCAATTAATCAGATGGGTGGGAGCTGCGCTTAGAACGCATCCTGTTACATTTTTTGATGTGATTGGTTGAAAATTAAAAATTTCAAAACCATCGACACCATTATTTTAGGCTATCGTACAGAACCGCAGTTTGGCTTGGTAATAGGACTGCACTTTAAAACAGTTAGGTATAAACCTATCGGTATCGTTGAAATTGGCATTAGTGAAAATGATAAGAAAGCATTTCTAGAGATAGCAAGACAGCTACAAATTAGAATGGAAAAGCAAACATTTTGGGTAGAGCCAAAGCTATGCTGTAGGATTCAATATCAAGAGCGTACCGATCAACATCAGCTTCAAACGAGTATATTTAAAGGGTTTCTTTTTGAGAAGGATCCTGAAAATTGCTATTGGACGTATTAGGGTGGAAATAATAGAAAGGATTGCCCACCGGCTGCTCTGCAAGAAACGCGCGGATGGTCACCGGCTGGTTGAAAGAGTGTCGGATATAGAAAACAGCGGCAGCCTCGGACGGGAAAAAAGTCCATGACTGCCGCTGTTTCTCATTTTATTCGCGTTAAATATCCAGATTACTGTCATTTCACCATTTCAGGATCGCGATGTGAAAAGAACAGGCTTTGTTTCGTATCTAACGTAGTAATCAACGCCATATCCTGTTCGCTTAATTCAAAATCAAAGATGTTGAAGTTTTCGATGATTCTTTCTTTACGTACCGACTTTGGAATCACAACGACCAGAGGTATTCTCGACCGAAAAATAACAATAACGTGGGGAAAGTGGTGCTTATTGTGGAAATTCGATCTTTAGGACAATCGGGATTAAAAGTAACGAATCTGTGTCTGGGTACGATGACATTTGGTAATCAGGCAGACCAAAAAACCTCATTCGAAATACTTGACAAGGCATTCCATGCTGGAGTGAATTTTATTGATACGGCAGATGTGTATCCCATTGGGAGGGTTTCGCAAGCCGTCGCGGGTGCTACCGAGTCGATTATCGGGGAATGGTTAGGAAGTAAACGAGACAAAGTGGTGTTAGCAACGAAGTGCTTCGGTGCGATTGGGCCAGGAGCAAATGATCGTGGGTTGAGTAGGAAGCATATCATAACATCCGTCGATGATAGCCTCCGCCGCCTAAAAACGGACTACCTTGACCTCTTTTGAACTTTTCACGACACGCAGAAAGTGATTTGGAGACAAAAAGAAGGCCCACGCCACATTGATGGCTTATGGGACCTTCTTTTTGCATTTCATGCGGAGCTGTAACGCATTGTCCAGTCTCAATAATGGTTTCTATTAAAAATGCTAGAACCTTATCAAAGGGTTTACCAGCTCTTCTGACATTTCGCTTATAATGAAGTCGAATAAGGACTTGAATGGGGGCTGATTTTGTGCAACTGATCAGAAAAATTACAGATAACGATATCCTAGGTAGTGTACCAATTGAGTTTCTAGATACCATCTCTCGATTCGGATCAAGAGGAGTTGTAGTCGATAACCCGTTAAACGTTGCCATGATGTATATGTCCAAAACGAACCTGTACAAACTACCTGGCGGTGGGGTAGATGAAGGAGAAGATGCAAGGGATGCCTTTCTACGTGAAATCCAGGAAGAGACGGGTTATGAAGCTGAAATCATTCATGAATTGGGGTATATCGAAGAGCATAAAAACAGAAATAAGTATTTGCAATTCTCCTACTGTTATATAGCAAATGCCAAAGCTAGCTTCCGCGATACCAAGCTTACTGAAAACGAGATCCAGCTAGGGATGGCCGTTCAATGGATGTCATTGGATCAAGCACTGGCCGTGATGAATGAGTCCGTGTTAACTTGTACCGATTATTCATCCAAATTTATGCTTTTGCGAGATATGACGATACTTAAAGAGGCCGTACGCATATTAACTGGGAAGGCTGTGTAGAAGTAGAAGGACGCTCAGGAGTTGTTCAATACCTCTTTCAAAAGTTGTAAGAACAATTGCTTATGAGAGAAGGGGGTTACGTGCTGTCCACGAAGCAGTAAGATCCCGTGTGATGGACTGCTATACATTCAAATAACACTGAAATCAGGGAGAAAGACTTCGCAGAAGAAAGGTTTTTATAGGGCGCTAGCTGAACTATTATCCAATGAGCTTCCTATGCGGAAAGAAGATGTGTTTGTGGTGCTGGTGGATAACGAATTCGAGGATTGGTCGTTCGGTAACGGAGAAGCCCAAATGTTAAAAGCGCCTAGGATAGGCCGTGACCTATGACTCATCGGAAAATAGTGTCTACCTCATATGCCTTCTATGCAGGATGGCCTCGAGCGGCTTCGGCTCTTGGTATTGTAGAGGGGATTAGCGAGTCGAAAGAGCGGTGATTCGGCGAATGTCGCAATCTTACACTTCCGATGGCATCAATATGAACTAAAAAATCGTTCTTCTATATGCTATTGTCAATCTATATTGAAATGAAGGGAAGTTCGGACTTCAAACACTTTCATAGAGAGAAGGATTGACGACAATGAGCAAAAAGCTGCGTATTGGGATCATTGGAACTGGGGGCATTGCCAAAGCCCATATATCCGCGTATAAAAAACTTGACTATGTGGAGATTGTAGGTGTGGCCGATGTAATCCCAGGGAAGGCGTCAGCATTCGCACAGAAGGAAGGATTAACGGAAGCTGCTTCATTTGATAGCCATACGAATTTATTGCACTTAGATTTGGATGGGGTTAGCATTTGCACACCGAACGTTTCCCATCACGTAACGACTGTGGATTCTTTGCGCTCAGGAAAGAATGTATTACTTGAGAAACCGATGTCGGTGACACTTCAAGAAGGTATTGATATGACACAGGCGGCGAAAGAGAGCGGGAAGATGCTAACACTAGGTTTCCAGCCTCGCTATGATCCGAATATGAAGCTGCTGCAAACGATAGTGCAATCAGGACGACTTGGCAATGTCTATTATGTAGAGACGGGAGGCGGGCGTCGTCGGGGTATGCCAGGCGGGACATTCATCAGTAAACAGCTCGCCGGAGCAGGCGCGATGGCGGATATTGGTTGTTACTCGCTAGACATGGCGCTGAATACGCTCGGATATCCTCGTCCGCTAACGGTGTCTGCATTTACGTCTAACCATTTCGGCACTAACGCCCTATACCATCCGGAAGCAAGCAAGTTCGAAGTCGAAGATTTCGGGGTTGCGATGGTTCGCTTTGAGAATGATCTTGTGCTGCAATTCAAAATATCGTGGGCGATGCACATGGATACCCTTGGAGCAACGATGTTTCTCGGTACGGATGCGGGTCTTAAAGTGACTCCAGCTGGTACTGGGCCGTGGTCAGGGGTATGGGATGGCTCCGTAGGTTCCATAACGCTATTCCATGATGAATTCGGCGGACATACAGCGACGCCAGTTCCGCTTGTCGAGCATAAATTGAATCTGTTCGATCAGAAAGTACACGATTTTGCCGAAGCAGTTCGAGATGGTCGACCAGCACCAATTCCTGGTGAGCAGATTCTAATCCAACAAGCGATTATTGACGGCGTCCTGCGCTCCGCTGCGGCCCGTCGTGAGGTATCGGTGGAGTTGCCTCGCTGAAATAGTGATATATGCGCAATAAAGAAAAGCAGCCAATGATGGCTGTTTTTTTATTTCAAGTTTTATGTCACAGATGGACAACGCCAGTTGTCTTATCAAAGGACGCCTGTTTCTGTCGAATGGCTGAGGTTCTCTTAGGAAAGAAGGAGTGTTATTATGCAAAGTTTCACAATGGATCACCCCACAACGAGTACAGAGCATTTGTATACAACCTATAAGCCTCATTTGTTTTCCATTGCGTACCGGATGCTTGGTTCTAGATCAGATGCAGAGGATATGGTGCAGGATTTGTTCATAAGTATTCATGGTCATATCCATGAGAATATTCATAATATCAAGTCATACTTAAGCAAAATGATGATTAACCGATGTCTGAATGAAATAAAGTCAGCACGGCGAAAAAGAATTAGTTATGTGGGTCATTGGCTGCCAGAACCAACCGTGCAGTTAGGCGAGGATCGTCCGTTGGAAAGCGCAGAGCGCCATGATACGATTTCTTATGCTTTTCTTATTCTGATGGATAAACTGACCCCATTGGAGAGAGCGGTGTTTATTCTTCGGGAAGTTTTTGCGTATGAACACAGTGAAATCGGTGAAATGTTTAATAAAACGGAAGTGAATTGCCGGAAAATATTCAGTCGTGTCAAGAAGAAGGTAGATGTCTCCTCAGCAAAGCAGGCAAGCACATCCACCCGTCTGGTTAAAGAAAAGGAACTGGTGACACGATTCATTTCGGGAATTTCGAATGGTGACATTCAATCCTTGGTGGATATGTTAACAGAGGATGTCATCCTGATTGCGGATGGTGGAGGGAAAGTATCAGCAGCAATCCAGCCTATATATAGGAAAGAACGCGTGCTCAAATTGTTGAGTGCTCTCTCTCAAAGTCGCTTTCCAGCATCGAAAGCGCAGCTTGTCGAGGTCAATGAGCAACCAGGGGTATTATTAACGCAAGATGGTGTTCCAACCGGCGTCATTTGTTTTGAATGGGATGAACCAACCATGACGATTCAACGCATTTACATTATCGTCAATCCAGATAAACTACAGCGTTTCATCTAATGGATAGTTGAGGTTTTACGTCGACTGCCAACTAGGGGATCTCTGAGATAGTATGAACAGAGCGGAAAGTGCTTATGCAGAAATTAGCATGTATAAGAAGGGGGAGGGAGTGAAGATTTTGTCACACATTGAAGTCGCCAGTTGTCTTCTTAGTGTCAGAAAAAATAGGAGGTAATCACTTATGACACAACGTTTAAATTATATGAAGCAATCACCGAAGCTTTTCAAAAAAATGCTGGAATTCAGCAACGCAGAACAGGGGAGTGCTGTTGAAGAGAAGATTCTTGATCTTGTTCACATCAGAGCTTCACAAATGAATGGTTGTGGATTCTGTCTAGACATGCACGTCAAACAAGCCAAGATCCATGGGGAAGGCGAGCTTCGCCTCTACCATATTGCAATATGGAGAGAATCGACACTGTTTACGCCCCGCGAGCGGGCTGCACTGGCTTGGACAGAAATTCTGACTAAGCTTCCTGAACATGGTGTGCCAGACGAATTGTATGATCGCGTACGTGGGCAGTTCTCTGAGAAAGAAATCTCAGATCTGACTTTCTCCGTAATGGCTATCAATGCTTGGAATCGCATCAACGTCGCTTTCAAGAACGTACCAGGCTCGGCCGACGCAGCATTCGGATTGACCAAAGCTGGCCTTAGCTAATAGCTCCCCAATTAGACTGTAGCTGGGGCGTGACAATACAAAAAGATCTGGTGCTTCGCGCATCCAGATCTTTTTGTACTGGTATCATTATTGCAATGATGAATTCATTATCTTCAATAAATTGTAGATCGACTTGGCACTCTCCGCACGGGATGTCGGGCCTTGTGGATCCAGGCGATGGTCATCTTTACCTTCGATTAAGCCAATGAGGACTGCTTTCGCTATGGCTTCTCTTGCCCAATCACTGATCATGTCTTCATCTGTAAATGTCGGTTTCATGCTTACGGTTTCAGCATGAGTCCCGCCGACCTCCGCAGCCCGAAGCAGCATGACCGCCATCTGTTCGCGGGATATCGTACGATCCGGGGCGAAGTTGTTACTTTCGGTTCCGTTCACGATACCGGCTTCAGCTAGTGCTGTGACGGCTTCGGCGTACCATGCATGTTCGGGGACGTCAGCAAATGAAGATCGTTGTACGGCTTTCAGCTGCATAGTTCTTGTGAGTAACGCCGCAAATTCAGCTCGTGTTACGGCTCTGGCAGGTTCGAATGTCATATCGGTTACACCTTGTACGATATGCTTAGCACTCAATTCGGCGATGGCCGGCTTCGCCCAGTATCCTTCAGGAACATCAGCGTAAAGCTTGTTGTACTCCAACATGATGTAAGTACTGAAGTGGTGCAGCTGAGCCTCCAAGACATCTCCTTTTAATTCCCCACCGACGTACTCCACAACTCCATGATTGTCGATATAATAAATGCCCAACAGATTTTTATCCATCTGGGGGTTGATCTTAAAGGTAACGGTAATCGGAGTTTCAAATGTGCTGATTTCTTTTTCATCGCCATCACTGTTCACAATGCTCAGATGAAAGTCCACGGCATCGCTTGCGCTTCGTACAATTGTATTTTCTAGACCGTTGGCATGATTCAGCTGAGTGGTTATGTTGTCGGCTTTCAGTTTGTTTATTTTAAAAGAAATTGATCCATCTTTACGTTCTCCCTCAGTCGCTTGTGCGGCAATTGCTTGTAGTGAATCCTTTGAAAGTGTTACCGTAAGATCCTCTCTGACGATTTCCAAAGAGCCGGTTTTGAGCAATTCTATTGTATTGGCTGGCAGTATAACTTGGTTTTTTTCACTCGATAACTTGAGGATAACTTTTCCGCTCGTCGAAGTTAAATCTTCTGGTTTTACAATGAGTGAGGTTATTTCCAACTGAGGTGCTGCAGGTTGTGATACAGGTTCTTGTGAGTAGACAGGCTCCTGATTGTGCTCATCAATCGAATTCGTTACCGTTAAGGAAAACGTTGCTGTCCGGATGCCGTTGGATGCACTAATAACGGTTTCTCCATACGTTTTTGCATGAAGATATCCAGTTGCTGAGATTTCCGCAACACTAGGGTTGCTGCTCGCAAAGTGATATCCATGTGTAACGTCCACTTGTGGCTTATTTCCCATTTCCTCCAACACACTCGCCTGACCTTGAGTTCCTGCTATCATTGAAGCGGCTAAGCCGTGAATGGAAGGGTTTCCGTAATTCGTCCACTGTGACAAATCAACCATCTGGAGTCGATCAAGGGTATAGTTGGCTGTATCTCGGTATTCGTTAGCACCGGATTCGAACAATAGATATAACTTTTCATTCCGTTCGATCATATTCTCCAACATAGGTGGAACGAGCATATCGTTATTACCAGCCGCTTTCGCATGACTATCCATATACCATACGGGTACACCGACGGCATTTACCTTCACGGTCGTATCGGCGGTTCCGTTAAAATCAGGCTTATTGTATTTCAAAAGATTGCTATCCCTGCTCCGCGAATAGGACTGACTAAGCATGATGCTGTCATGCAGCATCGCCATTCCTTGTATTTTATCCGGTATGGACAAAATCAAATCGGGAATAACCGTATTCGTTCCGTCATTTCTGCCGGTTGGCAGTACGTCAGTTTGGCTGTCTAATCGGTACCCAGCTACCCACGCGTATTGGTATGTATTGTCGCGGGTCAGCATCGTATGGCTGGAAGCCGTTGTGTAAGTAGGTGGGTAGTAGTACTCTCCTACCCATAGAACACCCTCTGCATAATTGGTAAAGGATGCGTTAGTGACCGTTGCAAACTTGTTTTCGAAGGATACGCCGCCTTTATCCGGGGCATTGATTAGGTCTGCCTTGCTCAATTGATAAATGGTTGACCCGGATGCAATCCATACATGATCCTTGCTGACAGCTACGCCCCCGGCATGGCCGTTATAAGGTACACTACCATCATATAGGTTTACATATTTGATCAATTGATCGGTTTGTGCATCGATGATCGACAAGGTGCTCGGACGTTTGTCTTCCATATAACTGGTGATGATAATCCAATCTTCATCTTTGTCGTACGCCATTCCTTGTGGAACGAAATCTTCAGCAAGTCCAGGAATAATGGCTCTTTCGCTGCTTACGTTCCATAGCATTTGGTAAGTCGAATTAAATGGATTTATGGCTCTTTCCGTTTGTGTGATACGTTGGTGCGTCGGCGTTGCTACGACTACTGCAGATCTCAGCGATTCGTTGTCAGAGGAATCGAGTGCGGATATCTCGAAGGAATACGAGATTCCTCCTTGAAGCAGTGGCACATTTAACGTTGTTTGCCCTATAGGTAAGATGATGTCTAAGAGTCCATCTTTGTAAACTTTGTAAGCGTTGAGATCCGATTCTATATTGGCGTTCCAACTAAGTGATACTTTACCTTCACCAGCAACAACAGTAACGCCAGTCGGAGCGGTGGGGGCAAGATCGTCTGTTTTCGTTTTTGGAGGCACCTGTCCATCCTGTAATACACCAGGTGACGTGGATTGCATTGTGCCGACCTTCCTCATGGTTGTCGATCCGTCAAACGGATAAGCATAGGTGATTGTCTTTTTCTCTGCAAAATCGGTCGCACCGTTATCGTTATATGTTGCACGTATAATCTCCGTTCCATTCGGGTCGGAAATCGCAAGCGTTTGCTGACCGGCATTGATAAGACCGTTGACGTCATTTATTTTGTATATGTTTCCTAGTGGTATATACTTTTCTGAATATGTATCGAAATAGTAGTGATTAAAATGCTCATCTGAATAGAAATCGAGTCCGACATTTCGAGTCCAAATGAGCTTAATTTCGCGCGGAGCGATCACGAACGATTGGTCGATCGTTTTCTCCCAGCTTTTCGTCACATCAGCACTCGTAAATTGCAGCTTGTAACCCACGAGATCTATCGAAGTATTGCTTGAGTTGAAAATCTCCACGAATTCATAGGCATCATAACTGGTAGGTGCCCCAGAGGGTAAGTAGTTTCCTGTGTCCGGAGAAAGCTCTGTGATTAGAAGCTTAGGCAGCATCGCTCCTGTAGGCGTCACTGTTACGATCTCGGAGTTCAACGATTCGTTACCAGCTGTATCTACTGCTGTAATCGCGAACGTATAAGGTCGATTATTTTGCAAATTAATGATAGTAGCGGTTGTACGATTTCCTAGCAGCGTTTGACTTAGAGTTCCATCCAAATACACATTGTAATAGGCGACATCTGCCGCAAGATTCGTGTTCCAGCTCAATTCGCTGCTGTTTGTTCTCGCTGTAGCCGTTAGTCCAGTAGGCGCGGCGGGTGCACTATGATCCGATGACGATGGTGGCTGCTGAGCGGCAAACACGGAGCCCGGTGTTGCGGCTTCGGTATATCTTAGCTTTCGCATTATGATCGTTCCATCCGTCGGATAGGTGAAATTAGCCCCCCGATTTTCCCCGACATCTACCGCGTCATAGGAAACCGTACTGATCGGTACATCGTTTGGAGCTGCAATGGATAACGTTCGAGGAGAGGCGTTGGCCATTCCTCCTAGAGCATCCACTTCACTAAGGCGATCCGTGGTCAGGTTCGTGCCGTAGCTCGTGTTAAAGCCTGCTAATGTAGCTGTATTCGTTGTGGAGTTACTTGTATTTTTGGCCCATAACACGACAGTTCCTTTTGGCTGAATTACGATATCGGACGTAATCGGCCATTTATAAACGGTCGGCGTTGAATAAATAACTTTATAGTCTTTTAAATGAATCGGATCGCTGCTTGTATTATAGATTTCAACAAATTCATAGGCATCAGGCGTGCCGCTGGTCATATCAATCTTCAGGCTATCCGGTACTACTTCCGTGATCATTAGGGTAGGATATTGTCGTGGTATAGTGGCGACTGCACCCGAGAGAGCTGATTCCTGGCCGACGTTATCAACGGCCGTAATCGTAAAATGATACGTGATATCGTTCGTCAATCCGGTTACCTGGTACGTTGTACCAGTTACGGTACCGGAAATGTCATTACCGTTCATATAAACCTTATAACCAGATACATCGGATTCCGTGTTGGCATTCCAGGTAATAGTTGCCGACGCTGGGCCGGCAACCGCCATCAATCCTGTAGGCGTTGAGGGAGGCAGATTACCATTCGTTAGCGTGGTTGTCCTGACTAACGTCCGCGGTGACTCGATTCCGCTCGTATTCTTTGCCGTGATTTGGAAAGTATATGCGGTTCCGCTTGTCAGGCCTACAATTGAATATGTCGTACTTGTAACGGTGTAAGCTTGCTGCGTCTCTGGCACATAAACGTTGTAACTTGCCAAATTCTCTTCCGTATTCGCCTTCCAACTTAGCGCTACACTGTCTATAGATGGCGTTGCCGTTAGGTCCGCTGGGATTGCTGGTTTTATTCCGGGAGAAGCTATTTGTCCGTTTGCAACTTTGGTTGTATCCAGATTTCCTGTGTATGTGTAAGTGACACTCTTATTGATGTTACTAGCGGTACCATCAGCGACGCCGTCGTTAATAAAAGCTCCGCTAATCACATTTCCGCTGCCATCGGCAATGGCGACACGACGCTTTGATGAGTCATGTAGCCCTTGGGCACTCGTCGTTAAAGCAATCTCGAATACGTTAGTTGTGGTCAGATTAACACCATAATTGAGGTTGAAGTCGCTTAACGGTACATTAGGATAATCGAATTTTTTTAACCAGAGGACCAAGTAGCTTCTTGGCCCGATAGTTTTGTTGGATATTTTCCAAGTATTACCTGCAGTTGTGTAAGGTGACGCAGTATAGTACTGTAATTTGAAGTTATCGAGATCGATCGTCTCTGATGTACGGTTGAAGATCTCTATATATTCATAGGGTTGTCCTGCACCACTTGAAGCTGGAACGATCTCGGAGATCACCAAGTCTAAGGGACTTACAGTAGCAGCATGGGCTGCCGGAACGCTTCCCAATCCAACGACATGCAATGTCAACAACGCGGCTACTAAGCACTTCGCGATCATTTTCGAAAAACTTTTTTTGTACAATGTTATTCCTCCATTTCGTTTGTGACTGTGAGAACGAAAAATCCGGAAATCTCAGGAAAAAACGATACATTTTATGCTACATGTCTACTCCTTTCTGCGAATGAACAACAAAAAGCCCTAACAACCACGATGAAAACACATCGTTTGGTGTTAGGGCCTCTCATTATCTCCTGGCCATGAAAACGCTTTTATTAAACTGTACGTTTAATATACTAGGTTTCTTCACAAAAGGGAAGATAGACTTGGAGGATTCTTTTATTTTATATAAGAAGCTCGGGAAACAGTTACCAATAGGCAGAAGGTTCATTGTGAAGTATCATTTAAGTCAGGGTGATAATAACATGTTCATTTCTCCTATGATGCTGTACAATGCCAAAAATAACCAGCCATTTGACAGTAAGAATCATATTGCGGAATTAAAATTAGATGGTTTACGATGTATTCTTTCCCATATGGATAAACTGTATGTGTATACGAGACACAATGATTTAATAACGCATAAATTCCCTGAGCTATTAAGATGCCCTGTACCGGAAGGCACCATACTGGATGGTGAATTAGTCGTGCTGGATGATCAAGGAAAACCTGATTTTGAAGCGATGTCCGCAAGGTTTTTATCTAGAAAAAATAAGAAACCTGTGGTTTTTTGTGCTTTTGACATTTTGCGATACAAAGGTATTGACGTCACGGGTTTAAGTTTGCTTAAGCGTAAAGAACTATTGAATCAGGCTTTTAAAGAAAATGAAAATTATAAAAAAGTTGAAATGTTTGAAGGAAATGCCATCGAGTATTATGAACAAGTTCGCGGCCGCGGGCTTGAGGGCATTATCATAAAATCCAAAAAAGAAAATTCCATTTATGAAATAAACAAACGCTCCATCCGCTGGCAAAAAGTAATTAATTGGACGTATGCAGATGTGTACATTTCTGGTTATAGAAAAAATAATTTTGCTTTACTGGTCTCAATTGATGCAGCAGATGGATCTAAGTTTCCTGTAGGCATTGTTGAATCAGGCGTATCACCTATCCACCAAAAAGTGATAGAAAGCGTGCAGAAACGCTTAGTTTTCAAGGAAGACAAGAATTTCGCCTATATGGAGCCGCGGATTATGGCGAGGGTTAAAACTAGAAGCTGGACCCTAAGCGGGAGACTGCGTTCACCGGAATTTATGGAATTTGTTATTTAAATTGTAATAAGGCTGAATTCACTAGGGAAGATAAGGTGAGTTCAGTCTTTTTCTGTATACATATACCCATTCATTTACATAATCTGCATGGATTCCGCGCATGATATTCCTACTATCGACACGTCGGGATTTTGGTGATTGCAACCATGTTTTCCATAAAAAATTTCTTGTTTAAACCCAAACCTAAGATTAATGAGCCCTATGTGACGGCGACTACATCCTTTAATTTCGTAGCAGAATTGACTCAAATGAACATACAATTTCAAGAAACGTTTCGTATGTTTCCTGATTTTGTTAGTAGAGAATTAACCCATAACATGACATATGGTGTTTACTATCTAAGTAATTTGGTGGATTCGGAGCTTCTTTTCCAAGAAATCCTCGATCGATTAATTGAAATAGAAGAGCGGACTTCCCCTGAGAAGTTGGTGGATTTGCTGCCAATAGGTCAGCTGTTATTGGACGATAATTGGTACCATATGCAGCAACATATCTTGCAAGGTTGGACGTATATCCACATTAGCGGGTATAAGTATGGCCTTCTGGCCAACACGATAAAACGAAGAGAACGAGCGTTGACTAAGCCTGAAAATGAGAGTCAAATTCTAGGGCCACAAATTGCTTTTACGGAAAATTTGGAAACCAATTTGGCGCTGATCCATCAATATTTGCCTAACCCGGATCTATGCGAAATCGCAATAAATATAGGCGAAAATACGAAAACGAGCGTTCACCTCGTCTACTTAAGCAACCGCGCTGATTTAGAAATGGTGACTCATATCTATAACCGCATTCAGGGGTTGGATCTGGGAGCGCTATTAGATGCAACGATTTTAGTTCAATGGCTGGAAGATAATCCTAGCTCTGCTTTTCCGCAAATGATCACGACTGAGAGGGTAGATCGAGCGATATTTCCACTTCTAGAGGGGAAGGCTGTTATCGTCGTTAGCGGCAGTCCGCAGATCATCATTTGCCCCAACACTTTTTTTGATTTTTTTAAATCAATTGAAGATTATTACTATAGATGGCTTACGGGCCTATTTTTACGCGGCCTGCGCATTGTGGGTATTGCGATATCCCTGTTTGCTACGGCAACGTATGTGGCTGCACTTACCTACCATTACGAAATTATCCCGCAGGCATTCCTTGTCCCTTTGGCCCAATCACGTGCAAGAGTACCTTTTCCTCCACTTGTAGAAGCGCTAATGCTGGAAATGATCATTCAGCTTTTAAGTGAGGCAGGTGCAAGACTACCATCCAAAGTAGGTCAGACGATGGGCATTGTTGGTGGTATTGTCATTGGACAGGCGGCGGTACAAGCTGGATTCACTAGCAATATTTTAATCATCATTGTTGCGTTGAGTGCCTTATCCTCGTTCACTACACCAGTGTTTGCCATGGCAAATACGATCCGTATTATTCGGTTTCCAGTTATCCTATCCGCAGGCATAATTGGTGGTTTAGGTATTGCTGTTAGCATTGCTTTTTTAGTTCTACATTTGCTGCGGCAATCCAGTCTGGGACAACCTTATTTCTACCCTCCTTATTCAATTGAAAATAAAAACAAACGAGATGGTCTCATAAGGATTCCATACAAATTGGCCCCGAAACGCTCCGTATTCGCCAATAATGGGGAGAACAACAACCTGAAGGGAAACACGGATATCGATGAGTAAAACACAACAAACCTACATGTATAGCAGTTTTTTACTCATGTTTATTATCCATGATGCTCTGGTGGGGGTTGGTCTCCCTGGTTATCAAAGAATTGTGTTTGGAATAGTAGGCCATGATGCGTGGATTGCTGTCTTGATTGCAGGTATCGTAACACAGCTAGTTGTCTGGCTGATGATTAGAACATTGGCGAAATTCCCAAATAAGGACCTTTATGAAATTCATTTACTAGTCTACGGAAAATCGCTCGGCAATGTCTTGAATCTCATCTATATCGTTTATTTCTTATTCGCTACGATTATTGTGATGCGCAATTATATTGAAATGATTCAGGTCTGGTTATTTCCTAACGCTCCGCAGTGGGTACTTTCGTTATTGATTACAAGTATCGTTTTTTATGGTGTAAATGGAGGCATACGAACGATTGTAGGGGCATGCTTCGTTTTTGTGACGCTCACGGTTTGGCTCATCTTTCTACTTTACTTCCCTTTGAGATATGCGGATTGGACAGGGGTATTACCCCTACTTGAAACAGATCTAAAGCATCTGAGTAAAGGAGTTCTTTCGATGTCGTTCACTATGACGGGATTTGAAATTCTCTATTTTATTTATGCGTATGCCAGAGATAAGTCCAAAGTCCAACGGTATACCCAAATCGGTTTAATGAGTGTCACTTTGGTGTACACATCTGTCATGTTTGTTTCTATTGTATTCTTCAGTGGGGGTGAACTTTTGAAGACAGATTGGGCTACGTTTACCATGTTGAAAATTATCAAATTTCCTTTTTTAGAACGGTTTGAGTATATAGGCGTTAGTTTGTGGCTCTTAGTGATAGTTCCTAATCTGCTCATGTACAGCTGGGCGGCGACTAAAGGGCTCAAACGTACGTTTTTATGGAAACAAAAATACTGGCTGTATCTATTTATGGGAGTTGCTTGTATCGCTTGTTCGTTCATTGACTCCCGGATACAGATTAATCAAATTAATGATCTTTTTGCTATGTGGGCTGTTTATATTGTATATGTGTATCCGGTGTTTCTCTTTGGAATTGTCCATATATATTTCTGGAGGCAGAAGAATAAGAGTCAGGCAGAGGTGAATGAATGAAAAGATTCAATATCATTTTCTTTATGTTGCTGGTATGCATTTTAGTTAGCAGCTTACATTTAGAGACAAATGTGTTGGAGAAATTAGGAATGGTGATAGCAGCCGGGTATGACCGAGGTGAAGGGGAAAAAATTAACGCTACCTATGTGATTCATCAGATCGATCCTAGTTCCAAATCATCTGTCATGACGATCACCTCTGAGGGGCTGACAAGTAAAGGGGCTCGCGTTGCTGCGAACCGTAAGTCGAATAAGAAGGTCGTTTCAGGTCAGCTTCGGGTCGCCATTTATGATTATAAACTTGCCCAGGCTGGACTCTTGCCATTGGTGGACACCTTATTTCGAGACGCCTCCATTGCTAGTACGGTTTATATGGCTGTCAGTAAAGACAGAGCAGAAGATCTATTAATGCATAAATATACTCAGTTCCCGGATGTCGGAACCTTTATTGTAGACGACATTGACCAGAATATTATGGATGAACAGATGGTTTCAGGCACACTTCATGAATTCCTCTCTGCCTTATATTCTACAGCAGATCCCATGGTACCGCTGCTACAACGAAAAGGCGATTCCATAGAGTTGAAAGATGTGGCTGTTTTCAGTGGTGACAAACTGGTAGGTACAGTAGACCCAAGGGAAGCTTTCTTCCTCAAGACAATACGGGATCGTTTTAAAGCGGGGAGTATCGAACTGTCCTTAGACTCGGATCAATTAGGTGATATCGCGAAGAAAGTACAAGATAAGACCGTACGTGTTGTGGTGGAGAATATATCTAGCGATAGCAGTAAAAAGTTGATCAGCCAGAACCCACTTAAGTTTCAAGTCAATATCAAATTGAAGGGAATGCTTACGGAAAGCTCTGCGCAGTTCGATCTCGGTAAAGCCAGTGTCATTCAAGCCCTGCAAAAAGGAATGAATGAAGAATCAGAAAAGCAAATAAATAGTTTACTAAAGAAATTAACTTCCTTAAATTCGGATCCGATCGGGTTTGGCGAAATTTTTCGGAGCCGAGTTTACCACTCGAATCTGACGAGTGAGTCATGGCATGAGATGTATCAATCGGCATCTTATGATGTTCATGTAGATATGGAAATTGTGCGGCTGGGTCAAATCCAATAACAGATAAAAATGGTTGCCATTTAAACTGTAACCTGATAGTATACACTTAATCGAATATGAACCTTCGGGGCAGGGTGCAATTCCCTACCGGCGGTGAGGATACCCGTGTGTATCTAAGCCCGCGACTCCCAGCCAGCAATGGTTGGGACTGACTTGGTGTGATTCCAAGGCCGACGGTATAGTCCGGATGAGAGAAGGTGAAGAACAAACTTGTTAAATTTCATTATTTAACAGGTCTGTTTGTCAATGCCCCCGCCATCAACATGAGCGGGGGTATTGTTCTTCGAGAAGGTTCAATTCAAAACGTTCTATAGGAGGTTTTTGAATTGGAAAATGTATTTAAGTTTGGTAGTAAAGGTGCAACTTCTCACCCCATACGTACGAGTGGTATGAGCGGGATCTGGTATGTTGCACTTGGCGCAACCCTGTGGGGACTGGACCCACTGTTTCGCATCTTATTATTGAAAAGTTTTACCTCGGCGCAAATCGTGTTCATCGAACATGTTCTATTGGCTATTTACGCTGTGCCCGTATTAATGAAATATCGCCGTACGTTAACAGGTAAACTCACTCTTGCTGTTATTGGCGCGCTGTTGTTCATTTCTTGGGGTGGATCGGCGATTGCCACCATTCTATTCACCGCGGCTTTCTCTCATGGCAGCGCCAATGCGATCTTGCTTCTGCAGAAATTACAGCCCTTATTCGCAATCATCTTAGCTCGTGTGCTGCTCAAAGAGACATTGCCGTCGAAGTTTTTTGCCTATATCGGGGTGGCACTGTTAGGGACCTATCTGCTTACGTTCGGCCTCGACTTGCCTGGCATGGGCTTGAAGGATTTAGGTACAATAAGTTGCTTATTCTCCATATTGGCAGCTGTATTGTGGGGAGGTTCAACGGTGATGGGGAAATTTCTGCTTCAGAAAAAGTTGGATTTCCCTGTCGTGACTTCACTTCGCTTCTTGCTGGCACTTCCACTTCTATCGATTGTTCTGTTAGCAAGTGGTGACCAATGGGGGCTGAACGGTTCGAGCGGTGAATTGACGATTATCGCGGTAAATTTGCTGTTCCAAGCCTTTTTCCCTGGCCTGCTTAGCATGCTTCTATATTATAAAGGTTTGTCCTCCACCAAAGCGTTCTTTGCGACGCTAGCTGAACTTGCCTTCCCTGCAGTGGGGGTCTGTATGAACTGGCTTGTATTTGGTCAAAAGCTGACGATAGGTCAGTTGCTTGGGTTTATACTTATCTGGTTGACACTATGGTTTATGAGTCGGCAGAGCAACCAGAGGGGGCAATAGAGGCTAAGGAACGAACTTCTAGTAACCCCCTCCCAACTCCCATCTTTTCAAAAAATGTATAACATGATATATTAATATCAACATATGATATAACATTTGGTTGGGAGTAGGGAGTGGGGAGCAATGTCGACAGATTCAAGACCCATTTATGAGCGAATTTATGAAACGCTGCGGGAAGAGATTCTACAACGCAAATATAACATTGGAGACCGCGTTCCTTCCGAGAAGGAATTGGCCGATGACTATAACGTGAGCCGGATCACAAGTAAGAAAGCGCTGGAGATGCTGGCGGAAGTTGGACTGATCGTCCGTAAGCCGGGGAAGGGCTCTTTTGTCGCGGATGAAAGCGAGCCATCAGCGGAAGCGTTGTCTTCCGAGGATCGGGCCAAACATAACTTGATCGGTCTTGTCATCACGGATTTCGGCAATACGTTTGGGACGGAAATGATTTACGGCATGGAGCGTGCCTCGGCCGACAACGACAGTTTCCTTGTGCTGCGCCGTTCTTTCGGCTTACCTGAGAATGAAGAGAAAGCGATTCGTTCGTTTCTCGAATTAGGCGTGGATGGCATCATTGTATTTCCTGCGCAAGGGGAGTTCTACAATGCGGAAATCCTGAAGTTAGTCATTCAGCAGTTCCCTTTAGTGTTGGTGGACCGCCACCTCAAGGGGGTAGCGGCAGCTTCGATCAGTACAGATAACATCAGTGCTGCACGCACAGGTACGGATTACTTGCTTGATTTGGGCCATAAGCAAATCTGCTTACTCACGCCGCCGCCTATGGATACAACGGCGATCGAAGATCGGATTGAGGGCTTCGTACGCGCCCACGCGGAACGCGGGGTTCTCGTGGACCGATCCCTGTGGTTGGACGAAATTACGTCTACGCTTCCGAATTCGTTCCATCAACCCAACATTAATCAAGATATCGAGTTGATCAAGACGCATTTGCGGAGCAATCCGCATATTACAGCTTTATTCGCGATGGAATATAATATAGCCTTACTAGCCAAGGCAGCTGTGGAGCAGATGGAACTTCAGATACCAGGGGACATTTCTATCCTATGTTTCGATAGTCCACCAACTACGCTGGGCAGCGGCTATCGGTTTACGCACATGATTCAGAATGAGGATGAAATCGGCAAGCTGGCTGTCGAGAACGTGCTGAAGCTCAAGCGCGGTGAGAAAGTGTCGAATAGAACGACTTTGGACGCCAAGCTAATCATCGGAGAGTCTACAGGTCCAGCTAGATGACTGAAATATCGGAACCACCTATAGCCAAATAGTAAGGCCTACACCAGAGATTGCTAAACTAGCAATCTCTTTCTTTTTGAAGTTAGTATATTAATCTAATTAAATGATATGTAAATAATATAATAAATGCATATTGACATAACTTTATGTGATCGCCTATAATCATAAATGTAAGCGTTTTATTTCCAAGTTAAGGGAGATGATTCACCCGATGAGGAAATCTGCTATGCTGCCGACATCTATGTGCAATCTCATTGATCATGTAAGTAAAGAGCTGCATCATCTAGAGCGGCCGAAGCTGGCTGCCATGTTTGGCGAATGCTTCGCGAATACATTTCAAACCACGATTGGGCAGCTGGAAGATGGTTCAACGTTCGTTATAACAGGTGATATACCAGCCATGTGGCTGCGCGATTCTTCTGCTCAAGTTCGGACGTATCTGCTGCTAGCGGGGGAAGATCCCCTCATCGCCGATATGATAGAAGGTGTCGTGAGAAGGCAAGTTCAGTATATTGGGCTTGATCCGTACGCGAATGCCTTCAATAAAGAACCCCATGGCGCAGGCCATCAGCAGGACATCACAGCCATGAGCCCATGGATTTGGGAACGTAAATATGAAATTGATTCTCTCTGCTACCCCATTCAGCTCAGTTACTTCTTATGGAAGGTAACCGGCCGCACCTCCCATTTTACGGATGAATTTCGAGCAGCCGTTCTTTCTATCCTTCAGCTTTGGCGAGTAGAGCAATCCCATGAAACCCATTCCCCTTATCGCTTCCAACGGTTGAACTGTCCACCTACAGATACCTTAACAAGAGAAGGACTCGGCAGCGCAGTTGGCTATACCGGCATGACGTGGTCTGGATTTCGCCCTAGTGACGACGCTTGTACATATGGCTATTTGGTGCCAGCTAACATGTTCGCCGTCGTGGTGCTTGGTTACCTTGGGGAGATCGCGGATAAGGTTTGGATGGACTGTGCTGTAAGTGACGAAGCCCTTCAATTAGCCGCTGAAATTAGAGATGGGATCGAGGCATACGGAACCATCCCGCATCCTACGCTAGGTGTCATGTATGCTTACGAGACTGACGGCCTTGGAGGCTATCATTTGATGGATGATGCCAATGTTCCCAGCTTGCTCTCCATCCCGTACTTAGGCTACACAGAAATGTCGGATCCGATGTATCAGCGCACGCGGAGCTTCATTCTAAGTGAAGAGAATCCTTACTTTTATCAAGGGGAAGTTGCGCAAGGCATTGGCAGTCCGCACACACCAGAGCGTTACATTTGGCCCATTTCACTTGCTATTCAGGGACTCACGGCTTCCAGCCAAGAAGAAAAGCTTCGACTATTAGATCTACTGGCTGCTACAGATGCTGGAACAGGTTTGATGCATGAAGGCTTTCATGTGGACGATCCTGCGAAGTTTACGCGACCTTGGTTCTCCTGGGCAAACGCGATGTTTAGTGAGCTGGTATTGGATGTATGCGGTCTTTCGATTATGAGAATAGTTCGGTCATCATGCTAGGTTATGTGGGGGTAACCCTTTTAACATAGGCAGTGAAAAGTAGCTTGTTTCATATAAAAGGGAGGAAGAATAATGAAAAAATGGATGACTGTGATTACCGCTGTGACACTAACGCTTAGCTTAGCAGCTTGTACGTCCAAAACCGACACGAATCAAACGACAGCAAGTACGAAGCCCGAGGGGACAACGGCTCCCGCAGCTACGGCATCAACCGCACCAGCGGCCAAAGCGCCAGTAGAAATTACCTTCTGGGGTGACTGGGGTGGAGAAGGAGAAAAGCAGTTCGTCATGATGGCAGATGCTTTCAATAAATCGCAGGACAAAATTAAAGTGAAATACGTGCTGCAGGAAGACATGATTACGAAGTTTCTGACTGCTGCGACCTCAGGCGGCTCTCCGGATGTGATGTTCTGGGATAGATGGCGGACATCTCTATATGCTTCCAAGAATGTCCTTCACCCCATCGACGAATATATGAAGAGAGACAACATTAAGCGTACCGATTATTACGATGAAGCGCTCAAAGAACTATCTGCCGGTGATAAACTGTACGGTCTTCCTTTAACGGTGGATGCTAGAGCACTCTTTTATAATAAGAAATTATTCGCTGAGAAAGGACTTCAACCGCCAAAAACGTGGGAAGAGCTGGAGAATGCGGCTAAGCAGTTGACCGTATGGGAAGGCGATAAACTGGTTCGCTCCGGGATGTCGATGAATGATAATGGCCTGTTCAATATGTGGCTGCAGCAAGCAGGCGGCTCCATGATAACTAGTGATATGAAGAAAACAAACTTCAATAACGACCAAGGTAAGCAGGTGCTGGATTTCTGGGATAAACTGATCAACAAAGATAAGGTATATAAAGTTGGTTTTGAAAAAGGGTTAGGTGAAGGCACCGATGCCTTCGTCACAGGTAAAGTAGCGATGACCTATACAGGTCCTTGGATGTTGTCTACGTATAAAAAATATGGCAAAGAGCTTGATTTCGGCGTTGTGCCTCCACCAGCAGGACCTGGCGGCGGTAAAGGAAGCGTCATGGGCGGCTTCGGTCTCGTGATTCCTGCGGGCTCTAAACACAAAGAAGAGGCATGGGAATTCGAGAAATGGTGGTTAGCGAATAAAGACAATGCGCTCTTATGGGCTAAAACCAGTATGAACCTGCCTGGCTTCAAGCCAGCGATGCAGGATCCATTCTTCAAGGATGACCCGAACTGGAAGCCATTCATGGATACGCTGGAATTCGCGAAGATTCGTCCGCAGCACCCTGGTTACTCCGTCATGGAAGTGGATGGATTGATGCCGAACCTGGATCTATTCGTTCAGGGCAAGCAAGATGCGGCAACGACCCTGAAGAAGGGGCAAGAGCAAGGAGATAAGCTGCTAGATCAGAACGCGGCAGGCAAGTAAATAGAGGCACACGGGGAAGGTAAACCTGATCTTCCCCTTTCTTGTAAGGAGGGAATCTATGGCATCCGTCAGCAAGCTTAGCCGACATCAAGCTAGAATGGGATACTTCTTCATTACGCCGACAATATTCCTGTTTGTCATATTTACGGTAATTCCCGTGATTATGGCGCTGTACCTAAGCTTCACGAATTATGACATCGTAAGCAAAAATGATTTTGTAGGCTTGGCCAACTATAAGCGACTCGTGGATGATCCGACATTTTGGACGACATTGAAAAATGTCTTATTCTATTCGGTGCTGTATATTCCCTTGAATATCGCAATTTCGTTGTCCATGGCTGTGCTGTTTATGCGTAAACGGATCGGAGTGAAATTATTCCGCACAGCAGGTTATCTACCGACGTTAACATCAGGCGTTGCAGCTGCAACGGTCTGGATTTGGCTGCTGAATCCTGAATTTGGTCTCGTGAATGAGCTGCTGAGCAAAATTGGCATTACGGGACCCTCGTGGCTGGGGGAAATGCCCTATGCGATGATCTCCATCGTATTCGTGACCTTATGGCAATCCGTTGGTGCGAACATGATCATCTATTTGGCCGGATTGAACGGTGTTCCCGAGCATCTGTACGAATCGGCAAAGCTGGACGGCGCGAATGCTTGGCAATCGTTCCGCTACATTACTTGGCCCGTTCTAAGGCCGACGACTTTTTTTGTCAGTACTATGGCGATTATTGGCGCACTTCAACTCTTCGATCAAGCCTATGTCTTGACCAAGGGCGGTCCTGCGAACTCGACCAAGACGACCGTGTACTATATTTATCAGCAAGGCTTTGGGCAGTTACAAATGGGATACGCAGACGCTATGGCCTTCGCCTTATCGCTTCTGATCTTAATATTCTCGCTCATGAATATGAAGCTTAACAAAGAAGAAGACGCCATGATCTAGGAGGATGGATTATGAAACCAAAGTATTTGTATACGACGATTCTGTACCTCATTTCCATCGCAGTCTGCCTAGTCATGGTGATCCCTTTTGTTTGGAGTTTAATTACTTCAGTTAGGCCCGATGAAGAGATCTTCATGCTTCCGATTAGGTGGATTCCTTCCAGCTTGACGATTTCGCATTACACGAAAGCTTTCGACCTAGTCCCGTTTGGACTGTATTTCAAGAATTCGTTTTACTTAGCCTTTATGGGCGTCCTGTTCAATCTATTGTTAGGTTCTTTAAGCGGGTATGCTTTCGCTAAGCTTCGATTCAGAGGCCGTGACACGATGTTTAAAATATTGCTCGCCGCCATGATGATTCCTGGAGTAGTAACCTTGATCCCGCAATTTTTTGTGCTCAAGCATATCCCCTTCGTGGGAGGGAATGATTGGCTTGGTGGAGGCGGGAATGGCCTGTTGAATACGTTCTGGGCGGTTATTTTGCCAGGAGCTTCGGGGTCATTCGCTGTCTTCTTCATGCGGCAGTTCTTCGTATCCTTACCGAGTGATCTGCAAGAGGTGTCACGCATCGAGGGGAGCGGTGAGCTGCGCATTTATTGGAACATTTATATGCCGCTGGCGAAGCCGGCTTTAGCCACATTAGGCATTTTCACTTTCCAGGCAGGCTGGAATAGCTTCCTAGGTCCGCTTATTATGCTGAACGATCCCGCTAAGAAAACAATTCAGTTAGGCTTAGCTGCATTTACGTATAACAAGCAGGTTGATTTCGGACCTTTGATGGCAGGTGCTTTAATTGCAGTGGTTCCCATTCTAATCCTCTTCCTGTTGTTACAGAAGTATTTCGTGCAGGGGATTGCTTTTACAGGGACCAAGGGATGAAACGCAAGTCAGACTTGAAGGTGAATGCAATTGAACAAGCGATGGAACATGCGAATAGTCCTAGCGGCTTTCGGAATTGGGTTAATCATAGTGGCAATCTGGGGAGTGATGAACATGGGGAATGAGCATATCGTGACGGATGGACAGGTGAATGAAGAAGCTAAGACTGAAACCTGGGAGAAGCGAGCAGCATTAGCGCAATCAGGATTGATGAAGCAATATTGGAACAGCAAGCGGAACTTATTCGATAATTTATCGCCGTGCAATGATTTGTGCAATGAGAAGTTTCACTATTGGTGGCAAGCCCATGGCGTAGATGCGTTGGTCGATGCTTATATAAGAACGGGAGATAGCGAGGTTAAAGGCAATTTGGCCAATATGTACCAAGGTATGTTAGATCGCAATGGCGGTGCTTGGCCGAATGATTTCTATGATGATATGGAATGGTTAGCAATAGCATGGCTTCGAGCTTATGAGGCGACAAGCGAAGACAAGTATAAACAAGCGGCACTGCTGCTATGGGAAGATATTAAGACAGGATGGAATGAGGAGCAAGGCGGAGGTATTGCTTGGCGTAAACCGCAGATGGATTATAAGAATACACCGGCGAATGCCCCAGCAGCCATTCTAGCAGCGAGATTGTATCAGCAGTTTGGCGATGCGGAGGACTTGGCATGGGCCAAGAAGATCTACGACTGGCAGAAGGCGAACCTCGTGGATCCCGAATCAGGCTTTGTCTGGGACGGGAAAAACCGTGAGGGTGACGGCAAGATAGATAAGAGCTGGGAGTTCTCTTACTGCCAAGGTGTTTACATTGGAGCGGGCGTTGAGCTATTCCGAGCAACGGGAGACAGGAGCTATCTGGCGGACGCATCGCGAACCGCTCAAGCATCCAAAGCTAGATTGACCTCTCCGATCACGGGTATGCTGCCTAGTGAAAGCAATGGCGATGGCGGCCTGTTCAAGGGTATATTTGTCCGCTATTTGGCTGAATTCGTGCTAGTGGATCCGAGCCAGAAAGAGTCGTTGGACCTATTAGTAACCAATGCGAATAGCCTCTGGTCTTACGGGAGAGATGAGCAGCGCCAGATGTTCAGTAAGTCGTGGGCCACTTCTCCGGAACCAGCGGAGGATTTAAGCGTTAATTTAAGCGGCGTCATGCTGTTGGAAAGAATGGCTGTTTTGGAGAAGAAGGGCTTGCTGAAAGAGCGTTGAACGCTGAGTGCTGAGAGCTGAGAGCTGAGTGCTGCGTGCCGGGAACTGACCGCAAACCGCAAACCGCAAACCGCAAACCGCAGACCCACGCCCCCTTCCTCAATACTAGCTAACGGACATGAGAGCCGCTATTTGCCTAAAATATGAGGTTTTGACAATCTAACGGACACAGATGACGTTATTTCATGGAATCCATCAACAAGTGGGGGATTATTACCATAATAACGTCCATCATGTCCGTTAAATTCTGAAACGAGCAAATTTGCTAGAAATAACGGTCGTGATGTCCGTTAGAATATCAGTGGACCTAGGCAATTGCAAGAAAGGAGCTACAGATACGCAGGATGGAGGAAATTCATTCGAGAGGAGGTGAATTTGATATATTTGTAAGCGCATTCATTCGCGCGAGTTTGATCGACCTTTGCACTCATCTTTTAATAAAAAGGAGTTGTTGGACATGAGTCTAGTACAAAGAACAGCAGCCAAATGGGTAAGCATGTGTTTGGTCATGGTCCTATTTCTTACGGTTTGGGGAGGCGCCAATCGCGCTTCTGCTTTCACGACAGCCAATGCGGATACAGCGATGACGTCTTTCGTAACCACGTTTTATGATGCATCGGCTAAATACTTCTACACGAACAGCGATCATCAGATTCAAGCTGCCCATGCTTATGGTCCGAACGGTGGACTCTACACGGATTTCTGGTGGGAGGCTCAGCTGTGGGAAACGGTGATGGATGCTTATCAACGTACAGGAATCAGCACATATCGTACGATGATCGATGATATTTACACGGGCTTCAATGCGAAATACACGAACATGGTAGCGAACCAGTTTAATGATGACCTCGGCTGGTGGGCGCTTGCCTGTCTGCGTGCCTATGAGATTACGGGAACACAAGAATATTTGAACCGCGGCTCCTTTCTCTTCGATCACGTCTATGCCAGCTGGGATACCTCTTATTATGGCGGCGGAATTTGGTGGAGATCGGATGCGCAGAATCCGGCAACCAGCACCAATGCTCAGAAAAATATGGCTACCAACGCGCCTATGGTCATGACCGCCATTAAGTTAAAAAATGCTTACAATAACGCCAGTTACTTAACGAAAGCGCAGCAAATCTACAGTTGGATTCAAACGAAACTAGTCAATGGAAGTAAGGTAAATGATCACATGGAAGGTACAGGAGCTGGGATCGTGAAGGATTGGGACTTTACGTACAATTACGGCACTTATCTAGGTGCAGCTACAGCGTTATACATGGCTACGGGTACAGCTAGTTATTTGACGGATGCGAATAATGCTGCTAATTATGTCATCAACAAAATGACCTCGGCTACCACACTATTATATGAGGGGGAAAATGACGCCCCTGGTTTCAAAATGGTTTTTGCACGCAACCTGAACCAGCTTCGCGTACAGGCGAGTCAGTCTCAATATCTCAACTTTCTGCAGCAAAATGCCACACAAGCGTGGAACCACAGACGCACATCCGATGGGATCATCGGCAGTGATTGGACAGCGCCAACGGGCTCTTCCTACGTTCAAAGCTTAGCAGCCGCAGCAGGAGCTTCCATTCTACAACTTGCGCCCGCAGATAATTACACAGGAAACATTGCTGGCAACGGGGTGTATGAAGCCGAGAATGCAAGGCGTACCTTAGTAAGCGGCAGCGGCATGATCAATGAAAGCACACAGACTGGCTTTAATGGCCGGGGCTATGTGGCAGGTTGGAATACGAACGGCACGACCATCGATTTCTATGTGAATCAGAATACGGCCGGTACCAAAACCATTACATTCCGATACGCGGCAGCGGCTGGAAATGCGAGCCGTTATGTGAATGTGAATGGTGTTGATGTGGCTGCGAATCTCACCTTCAATGGAACCTCGAACTGGAGTACCTGGAACACCGTCTCCTTAACGGTTTCTTTAGCAGCGGGGTCTAACACGATCAGACTTGGATTTGCTAGTTCGAAAGGTAATACGAACTATTTGAATATAGACCAATTGTCTGGCTTATAAAAATCTTGAAAATGGAGGAAGTTATGATAAAAGAAGCGGGAAATCAAATACATGTTGTACGACAGGTAATGCTGGTATTTTTTATTACATTGCCATTGATCATGTCAGGCTATTTGTTTCCGCAGAAAGCTGCAGCTTTAAACAACGGTCTTGCGGTGACTCCTCCAATGGGTTGGAATAGCTGGAACATCTATGGATGTAATGTGGATGAAGATAAAATAAAGCAAGCAGCGGATGCTGCAGTCAGTAGCGGCATGAAAGCAGCGGGCTATACCTACATTGTGATCGATGATTGTTGGCAAACAAGCAGAGCTGCTAATGGCACGATCATCGCAGACCCGGCCAAATTTCCAAGTGGCATTGCAGCACTCGCCAGTTATGTTCATAGCAAAGGCTTAAAATTTGGGCTCTACACGGATGCTGGGTACACGACGTGTGCTGGAAGGCCTGGCATGTTTGGTCATGAGGTTCAAGATGCTGCTACATTCGCCGCATGGGGTGTTGACTATACCAAGGTAGATTGGTGTGATCACGGCACCTTGGATCCACAAACGCGGTATAGCATTATCCGAGATGCCATAGCTAATTCTGGAAGGCCAATGTTATTCAGCATTTGTAACTGGGGAGTGAATAAGCCCTGGATATGGGGTCCTGCAACAGGAAACATCTGGCGAACGACGGATGATATTTTCGATTTCTGGGATAGAGTCACATGGATTATTGACCAGAACGCTCCTCTTGCTAACTTCGCTGGCCCTACCTTAGGCTGGAACGATGCAGATATGCTGATGGTGGGCAACTACGGAACAGGCGCTGTGTTTGGAGCAGGGATGACAGATACTGAATACCGTTCGCATATGTCCATGTGGGCGATCATGGCATCACCGCTCATTGCTGGCAATAACTTAGCCTCCATGAATCAAGCAACGAAAGATACTTTGATGAATGCCGAAGTGATTGCCGTGGATCAAGATGCGTTGGGCAAACAGGGCGTATTGGTAAGTGATGTTGGCGGGCTTCAGGTTTATTCAAAGGTATTGCAGACTTCGGGGACCAGAGCCATAGTCTTGTTAAATCGTACGAATGCGTCATCGAATATGACGGTGAATTTTGCAAGCCTTGGATTGAGCTCCACGGTAGCAGTTAGAGATTTGTGGGCTAAAGCGAATGTGGGCTCTTTTACAACAAGTTATACGACAACTGTGCCCTCACACGGATCTGTTATGTTAAAGCTCACAGGTTCGGAGGCAGCAACAGGGGCGATTGTTTCGGGAAAAACATTCCGATTATCCCCGAAATCAAATGGCTTGTCGCTAGCTGTTGACGGAGCCTCGACTTCGAACGGAGCGAACATTCTTCAATGGGATAAAGGTATTGCGCAGAATGACAAGTGGGTTATTACTGCTACAGATAGCGGTTACTATAAAATTATTAATGTAAAAAGTGGAAAAGCGCTAGCTGTCGAAAATGCATCTTTAAGCGATGGTGCGAAGGTTTTTCAATGGGATTATGGTACAACTGGCAATGATCAATGGCTAATCCAAGGGCTTACTCAAGGCTATTATAAAATAACCAACAGACTCTCCGGTAAATCGCTCAATGTCGCGAATAACTCGTTGATTAGCGGCGGTACATTTATTCAGTGGCCCTATGCAGTAGCAGATAACATGGCCTTCCAGCTTATCGAAACGGATATCACCTATGAAGCAGAGTCAGCTTCTCTTCATTCCCTCTCTACGGAATCTACCAATGGCGGATTCACTGGAAATGGCTATGTCGCAGGCTGGAATGCCAGCGGACAATGGGTAGACTTTAACGTTGTTGCGAGTGCAGCTGGCAATTACAATTTGACCTTCCGGTATGCTGCCGGGGCAGGAACAGCAGGACGATATCTCTATGTGAACGGCGTAGGCGTCGTTAACAATGTATCATTTGCCGGTACGGGAAGCTGGAGTTCGTATAATTCCGTTACGGTCTCGAGCGTCGCCTTAAATAGCGGCGGCAACACGATTTCTCTGATTTTCGATGCTGCGAAAGGGAGCAATAATTATTTGAATCTGGATAACATGAAGGCACAGTAAATGAAATAGACCATAGGAAGCCCAGGGATGAAGGATATCCTTGGGTATCTTTTTTTTCGAGTTTCTAGCATAGGATTAGGTTAAAAATTTGCACTAGTAAAATAATGTAAGATGATTTAAGCTTGACTCATTGATTGTGATGAGGAGGGCTATGAAGGATGGAAATCAAATTATTTAAAGCATTGTGGGGCATGGAAGGCTCGCTAGAATCCCAATTTGAACGAATTGCAGCAGCGGGTTATGTGGGAATTGAGGCACCGATGCCGACACTTGCGGAAGAAGAACAATTCCGGAAGCTACTGGAGAAGCATCAATTGGACTATATTGCGATGGTATTTACCCAGGGTCCTGATCATGTAACTTCTTTTGCCGAGCAAGTGGCACGTGCTGTAACCTTTCAACCTATTAGCATTACTTCACATAGCGCCAAAGATTCGATGCCATTTGAAGAGCAAGTCGAATTCTTTCGTAAAGCGGCTGATATTGAGAAAGAATATGGGATTGCCATTGGCCATGAGACTCACCGCGGCAGAGCCTTGTATAATCCATGGGAAACGGGCAGACTGTTAGATGCCGTGCCTGAGATCAATCTAACAGCTGATTACAGCCACTGGTGCTGTGTAACCGAGACCACCTTAGAGAATCAAGAGGAGAATTTGCGCAAATCATTCTCCCGTGTCCAGCATATTCATGGCCGAGTAGGCTATGCACAAGGTCCTCAAGTACCTGATCCAAGAGCACCGGAATACGTACACGAATTGCAGAGGCACATGAGCTGGTGGGATAGCATCGTACAAGCGAAGCAGGATGCAGGGCTAACGACAGTCACTTTTACGCCAGAGTTTGGGCCTCCAGGGTATTTGCACACCTTGCCGTTCACCAACCAACCTGTTGCAGATTTATGGGACGTTTGCCTTTGGATGGGAAAACATTTCAAAGGACACTATAAGAGTATCTAATCCTATTACTCTCAGTTGAAGGTATAATCATGCTTAATAAACTACAGAAAATGCCTGCGTCCAGACTTATTGTTATCGCTTATCTGATTGGCATATTTCTTATCGCCATCCTTCTTAAATTACCTATCAGTTTAAAAGCGGGCGCCACAATCTCCTTTGTGGACGCCCTCTTTACATCCGCTAGTGCTGTCAGTGTTACGGGGCTGACAACGGTTGGTATCAATGAAACACTCAGTAGTTTCGGCGTTGGCGTACTTATCGTCGCTTTTCAATTCGGTGGGATCGGCGTCATGACGTTGGGGAGCTTCTATTGGCTATTGTTTGGGCAGGAAATCGGCTTACTGCAGCGGAAGATGATTATGATTGACCAGAATCGTAATAATTTATCTGGATTGGTTCAGTTAATGAAGCTAGTGCTGGGCTTTACGCTGATTCTAGAGGCGATTAGTACATTGGCATTTGGCTTGTATTTCTATTTTACAGGAGAGTACGGGTCGATTTGGAGTGCATTGTACTATGGGATGTTTCATACCATTTCGGCGTTTACGAATGCTGGATTTGATCTGTTCGGTAATTCTTTGCTTAATTATTCGAGTGATTATTTCGTTCAAGCGCTTACGATGTTCTTGATTGTATTAGGCGGGATTGGGTTTCCAGTACTGGCTGAGTTGCGAGAATATTTTTGGGGTGGGCATAAGAATTTCCGTTTCTCGCTTTTTACCAAGCTGACACTCGTTACGACCTCGGTACTGCTATTGTTTGGGACGATTGGCTTCTGGTTGATGGAGCGAACGCATGCGTTGGCAGGGATGAGCTGGCATGGGAAAATACTTACCGCACTCTTCACATCCGTCACATCGCGCAGCGCTGGACTTACAACCATTGATATGTCTACCATTACAGAGGCAAGCTTGTTGCTTGTTTCTATTCTAATGTTTATTGGGGCAAGCCCTTCCAGCATGGGGGGCGGTGTTCGAACAACGACCGTAGCCGTTATTGTACTGGCCCTTATTGCGTATGCGCGAGGGGAGAAAGAACCGAAGGTATTCGGTCGGATGATAAGCCAAGAGGACTCACTTAAAAGCTTTGTGTTTTTCCTAACGGGTATAGCACTGCTTCTCGGAGGGATCTTCATTCTGCTGATAGCTGAACCGAACCGTTGGGGAGTGTCTGCGATCCTATTCGAGGTGGCGTCTGCATTCGGCACGTGCGGTTTATCCACAGGAATTACCGCAGATCTGGGCACCTTTAGCAAAATCTCGCTCATCGTGCTCATGTTTATCGGAAGGATCGGATTGTTTCTATTCTATTCCTTATTTACCAATGGTAAGAAGAAACCTCTCATCCGCTTTCCAGAAGAAAAGCTAATCATTGGGTGAGCAGCTAGGCAACTCAACTCAACACATATTAACCGAGAAGGATCATCGATCTTCCTCGGTTTTTCATTTTGAATAAGGCTTATCTTTAAAACATTACTTTTTCAGTCTGTCGCAGGAAATACTGGATATTTCAAACCTTTTCTGTAGATTAGCGCATAGGAAGGATAGGCGCTTTCCCCTATACTTAGTGTAAGCGTTTTATCCGAGAAGGGGGATTTACTTTTGAGCCGACGCCCGAACATTCTATTCGTCACGACAGACCAACAACGATTCGATTGCCTTGGGATTGCTGATTCCATGCATCCCGTTATGACACCACACTTGGATCAACTAGCGTGTGAAGGGATCCGTTTCACAAACGCGTATTCCGATTGTCCGCTTTGCATCCCATCCAGGACGTCGATGATGACTGGCCAAGCTGCCTATCATCATGGTGTAGCCAAGAATGGGGAGTTTCGTATTCCTGAGGATTCGAAAATGACCTTGCCTGGCAGGTTGAGCACTGCTGGCTATCAAACGCATGCTGCTGGCAAGATGCAGTTCATCCCACCAAGGAATCGAAATGGCTTTGAACGGATGAGACTCGTTCCAGAAGATTATGTGAACTACCTTGAAACCACGGAATATCGAGGATTATATCGTGGTCATGGTATGGGTGGAAACGAAGTATATCCCGTTTATAATTCAGTTCCCATTCCATATTCAGCTACACATTGGACAGTGAATGAGTCGATCGACTTTTTGCGTCAGCGTGATTCAGAGATGCCTTTCTTCCTATGGACCAGCTTCGAAGCGCCGCATCCACCCTATGACCCGCCAGAATCCTTTGTCAGACTCTATGACGGTGTGAACATTTCGTCGCCGGTAGCTGCAGCTTGGAATACATCGGAGGAGGTTCCTGAATGGGTTCGCACCAGGAAGAAGAGTCATAAATTAGATGTTTTACCTCCACACATCGTAAGTATGGCAAGGAAGCATTATTACGCGCAACTGACTCATATTGATTATGAGCTAGGACGATTATTTGGTGAATTAAAAAGCAAGCAGCTGTGGGATAACACAGTTGTTATCTTTACTTCAGACCATGGAGAGATGCTGGGGGACCACGGGTTATTTCACAAAACCTGCTTCTACGAACCTTCAACCAAAGTTCCCTTCCTTTTGAAGCCGCCGAAAGATTGGCAGGGAGCCCTAACCGCCTCGACTGTCAGCGCAACACCTATCATATTGGCTGATATTTACCCGACTGTGCTTGACTATGCTGGATGCCTGCAGGAGGATGATCAGAAAAGAGACGGACGCAGCTTACTGAATTTGACCTCATTATCCGAAGAGCGCCCATGGATTTATGGCTATATGAATGATCTAGATGGTTTGTATATGGTAACGAACGGCGAGTGGAAATATCTCTATTATGTCTGCGGGGGGAGTGAGCAGTTGTTCGACCTCGTGCAGGATCCAGAAGAAAGCAATGATCTTAGTCAGGATTCAAATACTAGGAGTTGCGATATGCTGGAGACGTTGAGAACGTTGTTAACGACGAGGTTTCCTGAATTACTCGCTAACGATACAGTTGAAACAAGGATGCCCTTCCACACTCAGCCCAATCTAACTGAAGAGCAATTGAAAGTGACGAATCCATTCGCCTGGCGAGGTCCAATGCGTTACGGCGGTCAATGGTAGCCAAGTCAACAGCCCACACGGGGAGCAGAAGGAGGTGTCGGAGACGTCTCAATGGAAATTTTTTGAATACCATAAGTTGTAAAATGTTATAATAAGATAAAACGCAGCCTAGGATCGTCCTGTGGCTGTTTTTCTTTTGAATTCTGGGGGATTTTGACTACTAAAGTCGAATTCACAAATAATTTACCCAGGAAAGTGAAACGTGATTGAATTTCATGCGTATCAGATAAGGGAGTTCACTAAAACAGGTAAGCGAAGGGAGGTGACCTCGTTGACAATCAGTTTAGTCAAAGGTCAAAAGATTGATTTAACAAAAGGTAACGCAGGTCTTTCTAAAGTTGTGGTTGGATTGGGTTGGGATCCTGCAGTTGTTGAGAAGAAGGGGTTCTTCGGCTCTAAGAAATCGGCAGTTGAGATCGATTGTGACGCTTCCGTGATTTTATTGGATGAAAAGGGAAGAATAACCAACCAGAAACATGTGATTTATTTTGCTAATCTACAAAGCCCTGATGGTTCAGTCGTTCACTCTGGTGACAACCGTACCGGAGATGGCGATGGTGACGATGAGACAATTTCTATTAATTTAGGACAAGTTCCTGCGGATGTGAGTAAAATCGTATTCGTCGTGAATATTTATGACTGTGTGAATAGAAAGCAAGATTTCGGTCTCATTCAATCCGCTTATATCCGCGTATTGAATGGTTCTAATCAACAAGAGTTGGTTAAGTTTAATTTAACTGATGACTATTCAGGCAAATCATCGCTTATTGTTGGTGAAATTTACCGACACAGCGGCGAATGGAAATTCAGTGCAGTTGGTGAAGGCAGTACAGATACAACCATTGGACAATTGGTTAAAAGATATCAATAATGGCTCTGCCAAATCCTATATAAAGAGAGGTATTTCACATGTCTATTTCATTATCTAAAGGTCAGAAAGTCGATTTAACGAAAACAAACCCAGGTTTGACGAAAGTTCTTGTTGGCTTAGGATGGGACACGAACAAATATGATGGCGGTAAGGATTTCGATTTGGATGCTTCCATTTTTGCAGCGAATGCAGCTGGTAAAGTTGGCAACGAATCCGATTTTATTTTCTACAACAACACTAAAAATGCGAATGGTTCTATCGAGCACAAAGGTGACAATCGTACAGGTGCAGGCGATGGCGATGATGAAGTTATCTACATTGATCTTAGCGCAGTACCTGCTGAAACAGAGAAAATCGCATTCTGTATTACAATTCATGATGCGGAAGCAAGAGCGCAAAACTTTGGACAAGTTTCCAATGCATATGTGCGTGTGCTAAATGAGGGATCTGGCGCGGAATTAATTCGTTTCGATCTTGGTGAGGATTTCTCCATTGAAACAGGCGTTGTTATCGGTGAACTTTACCGCAATAACGGCGAGTGGAAATTTAGCGCAATCGGCAGCGGTTATAAAGACGGATTAGCAGGCTTGGCACGTGATTATGGTTTACAAACTTCCTAATAGGAAGTCTAATGTAATAGGGTGGTGCTTTCCGGAGCATCACCTTCCCTTCTCTTCTTAATCAATTCAACTCGAGAAATGGTATTCACTTGACCAGCTTTGTTGCGTTATGGATTGGAATTCAATGATCCGAGTAGACGAATCGTGTAATCGGTGAATGAGATAGATGAGGAAGATCGCGTCAGGATGATTAGCAATTAAAACAGGGGGTCCATCTTAATGTCAGACTTTTTCCAAAGCTTTGTAGATAATTTCATGAATTTTTTTAGCTGGGATGTGCTCTCAGCAACACTAACTGATCCCGTAAACTGGGGGATTATCGGTACACTCGTCCTTCTCGAAGGATTGCTATCCGCAGATAATGCGCTAGTACTTGCTGTAATGGTTAAGCATTTGCCGAAGCAACAACAGAAACGAGCTTTATTTTATGGTCTATTAGGAGCCTACATATTTAGGTTTATCGCCATTGGTGTGGGTACGTTCTTAGTACAGATTACCTGGATTAAGGTAGCCGGTGGGGCGTATCTCCTTTGGATTGCTTATAGTAATCTCTTCATGAAGAAGCATGGCGACGAAGACGGGGAAGTCAAGAATAAAGGTCTTTCCTTCTGGCGTACCGTTCTTGCCGTAGAAATCATGGATATCGCATTCAGTGTCGATAGCGTTCTTGCCGCATTTGGTGTGAGCGACAAGGTATGGGTATTGTTCTTAGGTGGTATCTTAGGCGTCCTCATGATGAGAGGCGTGGCGCAAGTCTTCTTGAAGCTCATTGACAAGATTCCGGAACTGGAGAGAACAGCGTTTATCTTAATTATCGTCATCGGTCTTAAAATGATTGCTGGAGCATTCGGCTTCCACATCTCACATGTGATCTTCTTCTCCGTCATTATTGCCTTGTTCGGAGGAACGATCATTCTAAGCATGCTTCGTAAAAAGAACAAGTCTGGATCCGTAAAAGAATCTTAATCTTATTTATAATTGTAGACAATGGACAATCCCTCCTCTATGGAGGGATTGTTTATTGAAATAAAGAGGGAGGAATCGGCATGCGATATTTCAATTATTTAACCGCGGATGAAGAGAAAGCTTTATTTTATTTACCGCCGAATTCCTTCCATAATCATTCGCACAAAGACATTTTAGCTCATTCTGTCGGTGCTGCTCTGTACATGCCAGCGACCCGACGTACGTTCGCAGAAGATATTGCTTTTGGTAAAATCGAAGGCTTAGTGTCCGTTGTCCTTGATCTGGAGGATGCTGTAGGTGATAACGAAGTGCATGCTGCAGAAGAATCGCTTATTGGACAAATGAATCAGATCGCCCATTGGATGGAAGTTGGTATTGTAAGTGCAGAGAATCTGCCGCTGATATTCATTCGTGTGAGAAGCGTGAATCAATTGAACTATGTGCTAGAGAGACTGGAAGAGCATGTAGCCCTTCTAACAGGTATTGTGTTCCCGAAATTTACTGTGGAAAATGGCGAGGATTATTTTCAAATTCTAGAAAATTACAATGATGAGAAATCGGCATCTGCACCAATTTTATATGGATTACCGATTCTGGAATCTGCCTCGATTATTTATAAAGAAAGCCGCACTTTTACCTTATTGGCGATTAATGAAATTATTACGAATTTTAAGGATTTGGTCTTGAACATCCGGATTGGCGCAACTGACTTTTCAAGCTTATTTGGGCTGAGACGAAGTCCGGACAGAACGATTTATGACATCGCCCCGATACGGGATTGTGTCGCTGATATTATTAATATTTTTGGTCGTATGGAAGCCAACAACGTGATTTCTGGACCTGTTTGGGAATATTTCGGTGTGAAGGGACTCCTACATGAAGTGATGCTGGATAAAGAGAATGGCTTGATCGGCAAAACGATTATTCATCCTACGCACATTAAGCCGGTGCAAACTCTCTATGCGGTCACACATGAAGAATATACGGATGCTATAAGTATTCTGAAGAACAATCATGGCGACCTTGGGGTTATGAAGAGTGTCTACGGCAATAAAATGAATGAATTCAAACCCCATTTCAATTGGGCGAAACGTATTCTTTTACGATCACAAGTTTATGGGGTGCTGCATGAACAACAAACCTTTGATGGATTACTCACTAGGCCTAACCGAGCGTACGTATAAAATAGCAGGCGATTTGGAGCTGCACGTAACCGTGACTTCCAATCCCCACAACATACCGCTCGACGCCTTATTCGCGATGGCGGCGAGAATTAATAAGAAACGATCTTTTTTGTTTGTAAGCAAAGTGTTAGGCAAACATATCCCGGTGAATCCGTACACGTCACTGTTAAGTGGAACTACTTTAGCGATATTATTGCAGGAAGCGTTACAAGGAACGAAGTTAGAAGAGAAGGTACAGCTGGCTGTTGAGGGGCTAGTATACTCGGATAAAGCGGAAACGGCCTATAAAGCGATTATGTCTGAACGTTTACCATTAAAGCAGCCTATTGCTTTCATTGGATTTGCGGAAACAGCGACGGCCATTGGGCATGCGGTCTATGAAGCTTTTGGGCAAGGAAGCCATTATTTGCACACGACACGTGAAGTAATCGAAGAATCACCGTCCATTCTTCAATTCCAAGAAGAACACTCGCATGCTACTGATCACTATGGATATTCGGATAATCCTGCCATTCTTGCGCAGCCTGATATTCTCGTTCTCGTCGATGATGAAATTACGACAGGCCGAACGTCGCTTAATATCATTCGCGACCTGCAAGGGAAATACCCTAAGAAAATGTACTACGTGTTAGCACTGCTGGATTGGCGGACAGAGGAAGACATCCTACAATTTGCCCAGTTGGAGCAGGAATTGCATATTACGGTTCACGTCATCTCATTAATTCGCGGGAATACGAAGGTAGTTGGCTCTAGCGAAAGCTTGCCATTGCAAGCGCCTAGCCCTTTACCTGAGGGGCGCACAGAACTTCTGCAAATTTCTTATGTGAATCAACTATTCTCCCACGCTCCTTATGCAGGTAACAGGCCCTATTTGCAACATAGCGGAAGGTTCGGACTTACCCCCTCCAATACCGCACAACTGGATCGTTCCATCACGCAGACGGCCGAGCTGCTCAAGCGTAAACGTACAGGGAATAAGGCACTCTGTGTGGGCACGGGAGAGTTTATGTATATCCCGATGCGTATTGCTGCTGAGATGGGCTCAGGGGTGTCTTATCAATCGACGACACGCAGCCCTATTCATGTCATGGAACACGGAGACTATGCGGTGAAATATGGTCATGCTTTCCCTTCTCCAGAGGATGAACAAGTCGTGCACTTCTTCTACAATATCCCGTACGGCACGTATCAGGAGCTCTTTCTTTTTATGGAAAGAGAGGCTTCCCCTTCATCCATGGAGCCGATTCTGCGAATTCTTCAAGCAAAGGGACTGCATACCCTGCATATCGTCTTCTTCTCGCCTCAAACAGTCGATTGGAAGGAGGCTAAGGTATGGAAGCTTGGCAATCCAGACGCATAGATGACCCCCAACCAATGGGGAGTTATCCACCTGGTGATGTGACATTTCTACTGAAGGATATCAGCAACATAAAACTGGAAGTCGCCTTAGATGCCAGAGAGCGAGCTATCCAATCTGGAACGCACTATTCCGAAATGCTTCCACAGGAGCATCTGCCTTCCTCGGATTATTTGAACCTTTATCAAGAAACCCTCGAGCTGTCTGCAGAGAAAGTAGCTCTATCCGTAGGTGTGGTAGCTGAGCTTATCCGAACAAAGAAGGGGCCGAACACGGTCCTTGTTTCTTTGGCTAGAGCCGGCACGCCTATAGGCATTCTGATCAAGCGATACTTGCAAGAGATCCACCAGATGAACCTGCCGCATTATAGTATCTCGATTATTCGAGGCAAAGGGATTGATGAGAACGCTCTCTTGTACATGTTGCAGAAACATCCGGGTGCAAGGCTGCAATTCATTGATGGGTGGACAGGCAAGGGGGCTATTCGTAACGTGCTTACCCAAGCTTGTGGCAAAATGGCAAGGGATTACGGGATCATCCTAGACGATGATCTAGCTGTAGTCGCCGATCCTGGGCATTGTACAGACATGTTCGGAACCCGTGAGGACTTTCTCATTCCGAGTGCATGCCTGAACTCGACGGTCTCTGGTTTATTGAGTCGTACAGTGCTGCGCGACGATTTAATTGGACCCCATGATTTTCATGGCTCGAAATATTACAAAGAATGGTTGGATCACGATCAGTCAAATCATTTCATCGAATCGATTGTTCCTTTTTTCAATAAGGTAAATAAGGAAGCTCAGGAGATGGCTCAATCTTTTGTGACCCATCCACCTGAAATTTCTTGGCATGGCCTACGGGATATCCAAGCGATTCAGACGACCTATCAGATGGCTGATATCAACTTGATTAAGCCTGGTGTGGGAGAAACGACTCGTGTTCTGCTTAGGAGAGTACCGTGGCGGATATTGGTAGATCGCATGGATAATCCGCATATTCGGCATATCTTGCTGCTAGCTGAGGCGCGCGGTGTACCTGTAGAGGTGTATCCAGGCCTCACGTATTCATGTTGCGGCCTCATACAATCTGTGAAGGGGGATGCCGAATGATTTATGCCAGTGATTTAGATCAGACCTTAATCTATTCCCAGCCAGCAAAACGTGCTGAGCACTTGGGAGATCGTATCATGGTTGCCGAGCTGATCGATGGCAAAGTGAGATCCTATATGTCCTCCAGCACATATCAACGATTACAAGAGCTGATGAATGAACTCATTTTCATCCCAGTGACAACGCGAACGATTGCCCAATATGAGCGAATACATCTCATCAGTCAAATTCTGAAACCCCAATATGCGGTTACAAGCAACGGGGGGAATATGTTGATCGACGGCAAGGTGGATATGGAGTGGCGAGATCTTGTCAGGACGCGTGTCAGCGAGACGAGTGCTCCTGTCGAAGATGTACAGCAAGTTATGCATGGCGTGCTAAGCCAAGATTGGGTGATCAGCTCAAGTTGGTGCGATGCTCTCTTCTACTCCCATATCGTCGAGCGCGACCGCATGCCTGTGCAGGAAATAGCCGATCTAAGCGCTCATTTGAAGGGGATGGGTTGGCGCACTTCCGTGCAAGGAAGGAAGGTCTACATCGTCCCTGAGGCCGTGAGCAAGGGTGCAGCAGTTGCACATCTGAAGCAAAGACTTGATGGTCGGAAAGTCATTGCTTCCGGTGACTCTCTACTGGATCAGAGCTTGTTAGACATCGCTGATTACGCGATTGCTCCAGGTCATGGAGAGTTATTTCGCCAAGAACAAATAACGCCATCCGGGATATACAGATTTACGGAGGAATCCGGCATTTTTGCAGCTGATGATATCACCACATTTGTTCATTCCACACATAGCGAGCACCGAAAGTTGCTCATAAAGGAGCCCTCATGAAAAAAGTATGGTTTAACCGCTGGTTCTCTGTTGCTTATCATTACATGAACAGTATCCGTAACAATGAGGATGGGGCTCAGTTTAAGATGTATGCAACACATCCCGATCGTACCCACATGGCGCTGCAAGCAGCGGACTTTGCAGATACAGAGCCTGTTCTTGGCGATGACGACTATGTAGAATTTGCACTGAATTTTTGTAAACAACATGGGATTGATGTGTTTATTCCTAGACTGCATATGTACGCGATTTCCAAGCATATCGATGAATTTGAGAAAATAGGTACACGTGTAACAGTTTGTCGTGATTTGGAGTTATTAGAAAATCTCATGGAAAAGCAGAAATTCTACGAATCCATCCGGCCAAAGGGAATCGTAGCGATTCCTGACTATCATGTGGTGAATACGGCTAAGGAGTTTCTTAAGGCGCACGATGCGCTTACAGAGGCTGGTCATGGCGTCTGCATGAAGCCAACGAATGGTGAGGGCGGCAATGGATTTCGGATTATCAGCAATACGCGGAATGCGCTCACAGATATGTTTGGACCGGTAATGCCGTATCTCACGAAAGAGCAAGCCTACCAAAACTTATCGACTGTGGAACGTTTTGATGACGTTATGGTTATGGAAGTACTGGGTGGCCATGAATACAGCATAGATTGCTTAGCATCCGTATCTGGTGAGCTTCTTGCTGCTGTCCCGCGTCGTAAGGCGGATGGACGATTGAGGTTGTTGGAGGAAGTACCAGAGCTGATTGAACTTGCTAACCGGGTAGCTGCTACCTACCGCATTCCATTTAATTATAATATTCAAGTTAAATACAATCAGGGTGTACCGAAGCTGTTGGAGATTAATCCGCGGATGTCAGGCGGTTTACATGTCACTTGTTTATCAGGCATTAACTTCCCTTATCTAGCTGTAAAATCGCTGCTTGGCGAGCATGTTGAGGTCCAAAAGCCAACCTTTGGCCTATTGGCAAGCCATATTGAGCAATATGTTATTATGAATCTTGGTGAATAATCACTGCCGCGCATCATATCTTTGATAAGAGATGATCATTTCGTATCAATCAGCAAAGAGGGTGCGCGGTATGATCGTAGGCGGATTTATCTTATTCGGGATTATTGTAACGTTAATCGTCATAGCAAGTGCAGAGAAAGCGGAATATGTGTCCAATTTTATCGATAAATAGTCATCTTTGAAGCCTGAAAAGGTTTCTTTTTTTTGCTTCGATTTGGTAGAATAGAAGATAGGTAGTTTACTATGTGAAGGAGATTTAACATGCTGCAATTAAGCGATAGTCAACTTGCAACAATGTGGAGTCAAGGAGATGCGAAAGCGTTTAATCGACTTCTGGAGCTGTATAAGGACAGAATTTATCGATTAGCTTTTCGTATGCTTCGAAATAAATCAGATTCCGAAGATGTTGTTCAGGAGACTTTTTTGCGTGCACATTTGAATTCACACCGATTTGACGCTACCAAAAACTTCTCGAGCTGGATCTTTAGCATTGGCAAAAATGTGACGATTGATCTGATGCGGAAGAAGAAAAAAGAACTCTCCATGGATACAAGTGGGTTTCCATCCCATGATGAGCGTCCCCTGATTGAGAAGTTGGTGAGTCATGAGAAGACGCCTGAGCTTCAGCTTATTGAACAAGAAACATATAGCCAGGTAGAACAAATGATTCAAGATCTGCCAGAAAAATATAAAGACCTTATTGTTTACAAATATTATTTGGATATGTCCTTAGAGGACATCAGCCGAGAAGTGAATTTACCTGTTTCTACGATTAAGACGAGGCTCTTCCGTGGCCGGAATTATATCAAAAGAAAATGGGGATCCTTATTCTTCATGCTGCATAGCTTATCCACGATGATCATTTTATAAAGGTAAGCCGGTAAGGCTTATTTTTTTGCCCATTACCTTATGTTAAAGGAGTTATTCATGAGTAGTCTTAAATTAGATGCACCCAAAATACCTAAAGAATTGCCCGTCATAACCTTGCAAGAAGGGAAATTTGAACCTGAGGATAGTTTTCATACTGGCATCATTAGTGATTGCATCATTGATAATCAGTCAGCCTATAAGGTCGCGTTTGATAAAGTTATTTTTCGCAATGTGACATTCACACGAATAGCGATGAAAGAAATTGAATTTACAGATGTTATTTTTGATCGATGTGATTTATCGAATGTCGACTTTACAGAAGCAACGATACATAGAACGGAATTTCGGAATTGCAAAATTATCGGCATGGATCTTACGGGATCTACATTACGAAACATCCTTTTTCAAGATTGCTTAGGGGATTTTGCGACATTCCGAATGGCAAATCTCAAACAAATCACGTTTCATACGTGTTCTTTAAACAACTCTGATTTTTATGAAGCGACTTTGCAAAAGCTACAATTTGAGGTTTGTCAATTGGAACAAGCACAATTTACGGGTACGAAACTAGATGGAATCGATCTCAGCACATGTGAATTTACAAGCTTAGGTGTAAGTATTGAGGATCTGCGCGGATGCATCATTTCTAGAGGACAGGCTTCGGTATTTGTAAGTCTTTTTGGGATCAAATTAAAGGAATAGAGGCAAGGTGAATGGAGGGTTAGACGGTGAAACTTGGATTTGATATTGATGATACCCTCATTAACCTAAGAGAGCATGCGTTTCATATTTATAATCAGAAGCTGCAGCAGGACATTGGGCTAGAGGTGTTTCATGCTTTGCCTACGATGGAAATTCACAGTGCTTTTGGACTAACCAAGGAAGAAGGCGGGAAGTTGTGGTACAGCTTACGTGATGAGATTTATTATTCAGACTGTGCGTTATTCCCCCACGCGCGTGAGGTTTTGAACAGGCTGGTGGAGCAAGGTCATGAGGTGTATTACATCACTGCTCGAGCCAAAGAGCATACGGAGCGCACACGACAATGGTTGATCGATCATGGATTCCCTGTCGCGGAGGGGCATTTCTTCTGTGGGATGAGTGATTCGGAGAAAGTACATATTATAGAGGCACTAGAGTTGGATTATTATTTTGATGATAAACCGACCGTTCTGGAGACATTAGCCCACCTGCCTGTCCGCATTTGTGTGAAGGACAGATCCTATAATCAACATCTGGAATTGCCGCGGATTACGTCTTGGGATGAGCTAGATGAACTTATGAAGGGTTAAAAAAAGTGAAGGTGCTCGCATCGTTACAATACGATTCGAGCACCTGGCTGAAGGGAGAGCAGATCTTGCTCTCCTTCTTTTTCGAGCACCTGTACACTGCCAGAGATGCTCCTATTTACAAAAAGAACAAACCCCAATGACAATCTGCGAACAAAACTCCTTTATGCTCAGGACGGTAAAAAACTTTCACACGATAACTACACTCCATAGACAATTAATTCCAAACTTTCGCAACCATTCAAATGATGGGGACGAAAGTTTTTTTGTTCTTCAAATCTCAAGTAACCAGTCGTTCCCTAGTTGCTCCCCAAATAGTCCCCGTTTGGCCCCGCGATATGCCGCAGTCTCGGGGCTTCGAAAGCCTCCAGGCCATTTGTTTGAAAAGAAAATGTAAACGGGAGCGCAAGTACGTTAGGCATGTAGGTTGGCCTGGGATTGGATCGTCTTTTTCAAAACATGTCCGCATAAGGTAGTACTAATGGTTTATGGCGAATAAGTAGGAATTGGTCATGGAGAAAGGGGGAGACGCATGCTGCAGAGACGACGATGGAGGAGCAGGCCAACTGTGAAAACAAGCCGTAAAAAGGTACTGTGGATTGGTTTGCTCATCTTAGTCTTGTTTTGCATTCAGTTTTTTATTTTTATAGAACGGAATCTAAGACCGCCTTTGATGAATCTGGCGAAGGTTAGGGTTAAGCAGATTGCAACGCAAGCGATAAATAGTGCAATCGCTGATCATGTGGCAGGGAGAACGAATGCTGAGCAATTAATTGATTGGAAAATGGATAAAAACAATAAAATTACAGGTTTTATGTTGAATTATAATGAGCATATGAGGATTACTTCGGAGGCAATTAAAACGGTCCAAGGGGAGTTGAATAATCTGGAAAGTATTGCAGATCACATTCCCCTTGGGCAGGCTATGAATAGTGCTATTCTCGCCTCTTTTGGCCCAGATATTCCGATCAGATTACTTCCTGTTGGTAGTGTGAAGGTGGATTTAAACACACGAACTCAAAATGCTGGTATTAATATGGTGATGTTTGAAGTATATGTACACATTGTTGCTGAGGTTTCAGTTATTATCCCTTTTGATTCAGAAACTGAAATTGTAGAAACCGAAATTCCTATTTCCTATTCGCTTGTTGTGGGGGATGTACCTACTTACTACTATGACAATAAAGGTAATCCAGTGGGAAGTTCGAAGGATGGCAGCCCACCTAGCATAACGTTACCAACTATTCCGCTCTCAGGGGCAACGAATTCTACGCCAAAGGAGGGCGCAATTAAACCATAAGCCCCAAAAAATAAACCCACCGTGAAAAGTGGGTTTATTTCTTTTTACCTCGATCTTCGCGCTCCCATCTTCGTAGGGATGGATAAGGATCGTAGCTCCACTCTGTTGAGCCGTTATCACGGTATAGTCCGAAATGAAGATGAGGAGGAAATTTACCAGATGTACCTGGTTTTCCATAACCGGAGCTGCCGACCCAACCAATGGTTTGTCCGGGTTTGACGATATCGTTTATTTTGAGTGTTTTTTGAAAGCCGGAAAGATGGGCGTAGTAGTGATAAATGTTGTTTAGATCACGAATGCCTACCCGCCAGCCACCGTAAGGGTTCCATCCTTTAATTTCAACGATGCCATAGCAAGTGCTTCTAACAGGAACACCGTAGCCAGCGAATAGATCGGTGCCTTCATGAGTACGGTTCCCGCCCCAGCCACGACTATCTCCCCACGTACTCCGATAAGAATAGCTGGATGTAACAGGCAGTGGGAATGCATGAGCATTTGCCTCTAATGTGCCCAAAGACTCATAGATCGCAGCGAATTGACGGATGCGTTCTACACTACGTGCGTTGTGGTAATAATTCCAAAGGTTCATTTGTAAGTTATCAACTTTCGTTCCATTATTGCCTAAGATCGCTGCCATAGCCGCTAGTACATCTAAATCGTTGGCCCGGTCAGCGATGCCATCTCCCGATCCATCCCGCCCTAAACCATGGAAAAAGGAAATACTTTTCAAATTGGAATCTTGTGGATCTGGATTGAGCATACCCGCCCAAACAAGTTCTGAAAAATAAATATTCGTGATGCTTTGTTGAACTGTTCTTTTTTTTGCAGTGTTCATTGTTTTCTCATATTGATCTACAGCAGCTAGGTATGTCCAGGGGATACCCGTGAGTAAGCCTATTTTTTCAAAAAGCTCTTTTCGCTCCGCTTGTGAAGGTTTGGTCGGTTGGGAGCTAGTTACTGGAGCTATTTGGTCAATTGTCATAGCTGCTGATACATCCATATTTGAAAAAGATGGTAATGTGATTGCTAATAGGAGGAGGCTAAGGACGAGAACCTTTGACCAAAATGCTCTGCTTTGCATCTCTATCATCCTTCCTGAAATGTTAGTTCTTAGGATGTACGGATGTCTTGTTGTTTATCCTTCGATCTTTCGTTGCCTCGAAATATTTGCTATGATGCCAATAAGAGGTGGGAAAAGTGACTTTTAACCATAGAGAAGAGCATGTTGACGATCATATGTTATTAGTTCAAGCCAATTTGGATGATATGAATCCTGAATGGATGACTTATGTGATGGATAAGCTTTTTGATGCAGGTGCAAATGATGTATACATGGTACCCATAATTATGAAACGAGGACGTCCAGGAATCATGCTGAATGTATTAGTGGATGAAGGACGATTGTCTCTGATTGAGGAGATTATTTTTAGTGAAACAACCACACTTGGCATTCGATATCTGCATGCATCTTGTCATCGATTAGCTAGAGAATTTGAGCGTGTAGAAACACCTTGGGGAGCATTGACGGTAAAAGTTGGTTATCACGCAGGGAAATTGGTGCAGTATGCACCTGAATTTAAGGAATGTGAACAAGTAGCTAGGATACATGAAGTACCTCTGAAGATGGTTTATGAGGAAGTTAGGTTATTATTTATGCAACAACAGCGACAAAAAAACGCCCTTCCATTGTGATGGAAGGGCGTTTGCCATGTCTAATACTATTGTGGGGTGCCAGGTGTGGCATCGCCATGATGCGTGTGAGTATGTGAGTGATCATGATGATGATGATCGTGATCGTGTTTATGATCATGGCTGTGTGAATGATCATCGTGTGTATGCGTATGATCATGATGGTGGTGATGGTCATCGTGTGTATGCGTATGATCATGATGGTGGTGATGGTCGTCATGCGTATGTGTATGTTCATGACTATGATCATGCGCTAGATGCTCATGACTCACTTGCCATTTACCAATAAACGGATCAATTCTACCAACTACAACGCGCAGCACATTGGGTTGCTTTGGCAAGTCTCTAGTGCCTGCACCATAGCCAATATGATCAACTACCATGGGCGGGAAACTTTTGGAGAACTCATCAACAATTCCTGAAATTATACCGGCTCCAGTTGGGGTTGTCATTTCTAAACTATAAGGAGTTGAAGCGATAGGTAAGCCTCTCATCATCTCCAATGTGGCAGGAGCGGGTACAGGATAAATACCGTGATCGATATGTATGGTACCGGATCCTAGTGGCACTGGAGACGAGAAAATACGCTCGATTTGCAACGAGTCGATGGCTAATGCAACACCCACGATGTCAACGATAGAATCAATGGCACCGACTTCATGAAAATGTACTTTTTCAATAGGGGTCCCGTGAATCTTAGCTTCGGCAATTGCGATTTTTTCGAAAATTGCCAAGCTTAGTGCGGTAACGCGCTCATTGTATTCTGCTTTTTGAATGGCATCGACGATTTCTGAATAATGTCTGTGTTTCTTTGGAGGATGTTCCGGATCGAGTATGACATCCAGCTTAAGGGCAGAAATGCCCCGTTTCACAACACGCTTCCATTCCAAGGTGTAGGGCTCTAGTTTAATTTTGGAAAGCTCATCTTCAATATAAGCTCGATCTGCTCCCGCATCAACCAAAGCGCCAAGGGTCATATCGCCGCTAATTCCAGAGAAGCAGTCCAAATATAAAATGCGCATGGTTGTAATTCACGCTCGTTTCGACATATTTTTGTTAATGAGTCCTGCATAATAACCAGCGCCAAACCCATTGTCGATGTTAACGACAGAGATACCCGGCGAGCAGCTATTGAGCATGGACAGTAACGGAGCGATCCCGGCAAGGTTCGCACCGTACCCAATACTCGTCGGCACAGCGACGATGGGTTTAGAGACAAGCCCGCCCATGACGCTGGCGAGTGCGCCCTCCATGCCGGCAACTACCACAATCGCGTTCGCGCCGCGAATGAGCTCGAGCCGGCGGAAGAGCCGGTGAATGCCAGCGACGCCCACGTCGAACACACGTTCAACGTGGCTGCCTAGGCATTCTGCAGTAAGGGCCGCCTCCTCCGCCACGGGGAGGTCTGAGGTGCCAGCACACACGACAGCGATATAGCCGTCGTGGACTTTGAGCAGCGGGCGCTTAAACCAGGTGAGCGCCCGTGCGGTTTCGTGGTAGGTGACACCTTCCACGTTGGCTACTACATAGGCGGCTTTGGCCGCGTCGACGCGTGTGGCGAGCACACGGTCGGTATGCTCCATCAGCCGCCGGAAAATGGCCTCGATCTGCTCGGGCGTCTTGCCTTCCCCGAAAATGACCTCGGGGAAGCCTGTACGCTTCTCGCGATCGATGTCGAGCTGCGCAAATCCAAGATCAAGATTGGCGGGACCTGACCCGCCTTCCTTGATGATTTGCTTCTTGGCTTCGTCGATGTCCAGATCGCCGGTCTGGACGAGTTTTAGGATCTTCTCTAAGTCCATCATAAGGAAGCTTCTTTCACCTTATCTTTCGTTTCTTGAGATAGCACTTCATTCATACTGCCTGTGCGGTAGCCTTGCAAATCTAATGTGACATACGTAAAGCCAAGCTTGCTGAATTTCTCATAGATCGCATCGCGATGTTCAACGACTTTGTGAATCTCGTCTGGCATGACTTCGATGCGAGCAATCTTCTCGTGATGACGCACTCGTACTTGATAGAGACCTAGTTGGGAAAGGAAATATTCGCCTTCATCCAATTGGTCAATCTTCCATTTCTCGATTTGCGTACCATACGGTATACGAGAGGATAAGCAGGCAAAGGAAGGTTTGTTCCATGTGCTCAGCCCAAGCTCTTTGGAAAGCGCTCGGATCTCGTCTTTGGTTAAGCCGGCTTCTTGCAGCGTACTGCGGACGCCTTGCTCATTCTTCGCTTGTAGTCCTGGTCTATAGTCGCCTAGGTCATCGACATTGGAACCATCCAAGAGAAACGGATAGCCCAGTTCCTTCGCGATGTCTTGTAAATGGGAATAAAGCCCCGTCTTGCAGTGGTAACAACGATCAGGATTATTAGCAACGAAATTCGCGTTCTCCAATTCCTTTACCTCTGTTTTGTGCAAGCGAACGCCAAATTGTTCAGCTAGTTGTGCAGCGGCATCGAACTCCCTCGTGGGAAACGTTTCAGATGCTGCGGTTACGGCAAGGACTTGGTCACCAAGCTCTTGCTGAGCACGTTTGAGGACGAATGTACTGTCAACCCCTCCGGAGAAGGCGACGATGACACGGCCCATGTTTCTTAAAATTTCACCAAGCTTGCGATCCTTCTCGCGAGTCACTTCAGTTATGCTCATGTTTCTTTCCTCCCATACAGCCTTTATGTAGTAAGCTGAGCTGTTTTGGTCCATCTAAACAAGTGTATCACAACTGAACCCCAAAGTGGATTGTTTTGTCAGTCATTCATGTTATAATAACATCATTGAGAAACCAAATAAAAAGGCGGGAATTACAGTGCCTAGAAAAGTATTAGAGAGAAAACCAGACTGGTTAAAGATCAATCTTAAGACCGATGAGAATTTCAAAGAAATTAAATCCATGATGCGTTCCAAGACGTTGCATACAGTTTGTGAAGAAGCCAAGTGTCCGAACATTCATGAATGCTGGGCGAATCGGACAGCGACTTTTATGATATTAGGTGATATTTGTACGCGTGCTTGTCGCTTTTGTGCAGTTAAAACAGGTCTCCCAACTGAGCTTGATTTGGAAGAACCGGAACGTGTTGCAGATGCAGCGCTACAAATGGGGCTTCGTCATTGTGTTGTTACTTCGGTGGCACGCGATGATTTAACAGATGGCGGTGCCATGATTTTCGCAGAGACGATCAAAGCGATCCGTCGTAAATTGCCAATGTGCACAGTTGAGGTGTTGATTCCTGACTTCCTAGGTCGAGAAGAATCACTAGCTACCGTGCTTGAGGCAAAGCCAGATATTCTGAATCACAATATGGAAACGGTTGAGCGGATGTCAGATCGCGTCCGTTCCAAAGCGAAATACCGTCGATCACTTGAGTTGTTGCAACGTTCTAAACGGATAGCCCCGAACATTCCAACGAAATCCAGTGTCATGATTGGTGTAGGGGAAGAGTGGGACGAGCTGCTACAAACGATGGAAGATCTGCGTGAAGTGGATTGTGATATTATGACGATCGGTCAATATCTGCAGCCGTCTACGACGCACTTATCTGTTTCTAAGTATTACACACCTGAACAGTTTGCTATGTTGAAGGAAGAGGGCATGAAACGTGGCTTTAAGCACGTGGAGTCGGGCCCGCTGGTTCGCAGTTCCTATCATGCACATGAACAGGTGAAAGCAGCATCAAGCGTTTAGAATTCGATTCAATGAACGGATCATAGAAAGGAGAGCTTCCTACCACCATGATTCATATTGCGAATAAAACATACGAGCTTGTTACCGACCACAAAAATGGTTGGAATTTCGAAGTGTTCAAAGAACGCTTCAGCGAAGTGTTGGAGCGGTACGATTATATTGTGGGCGATTGGGGATATAGTCAATTACGACTGAGAGGTTTTTTTAAAGAAATCCACCCAAAAGCGACCAAAGAGTCCTCCATCGCAGCTCTTCAAGATTACTTGAATGAGTACTGCAACTTCGGCTGTGCTTACTTTATTATCGAGAAAGTAAATGCACCTAAACAACAAATACCGTCTGAAGTTATTAGTTCAACAACGGTTTAAATCAGTATGAACCAAATAACGCCATCTGAACTCCAACAAGTGTGGAGAGCAGATGGCGTTTTTCTCTTACATATGTTTAAAGCTTATTTTACTTCAAGGCCAACGAAGGCCTCGCGGACACGATTCCAGAAAGGAAACGGACGGAAACGTGCGAACTTTACTTTCACATTGGAAGCAACTCGGCAACGAATGGAAACAACATCGGCACGCTGCATATATAAGTGGTCCAGTGACAAGAGCATATTCTGTTGTGCTTTTGGATATATGTCACAGTGGTGATGCTTCGGTAAAATCATCGATGAACCCAGTGTTCGATACACGCGATTGTTAATCGATGCGATCTCGGCAATTTGAATAGCTTCAAGTGATGGATGGACCATGGCGCCACCCAAGCTCTTGTTGTAAGCAGTACTGCCTGCAGGAGAAGATATGCAGATACCGTCACCACGAAACATTTCAAACATTTCATCGTTCACGTGAAGTCTTGCGACAAGTGAAACTTCGATCCCACGAATCGTAAACTCGTTAAGTGCGAGATGTGTTTCAACACCTTTGTCCGTCGTAATTTCGATTTCGACAACGGGGTAGCGAACGACTTGCAACTCCGCTGGTGTTGTGACACTAAACATTAAAGAAGCTAGATGATCTAATTCGTCAGGCTTCCAATCTGCAAAAAAGCCAAGATGCCCCGTATGGATCCCAACGAATGCGATATGATCTAACTTGTCCACATATTTATGAAAGGCTTGGAGCATTGTACCATCTCCGCCAATGGACAGGACGATATCGGGATGATCTTCATCCCTTGGCATGCCTTGCTTAGCGGCGAGAGCGTGGAAGCGTTCAGTCAGCCCCTTGGAGATGTCATCGCCTCGTTCAATGACGTTATATTTCAATCTTGTTCCTCCTAAGAGTTTTCGTATCGTAGAATTATTGACTTAATAATTGGAGCAGAAGGCATCAATCTCTTGGAGAATGGAGTCAGGCGTATGCCGAAATTCTGCGGCAACCCGATAGCTGTCGTTGCTGAAATACGTAACTCTTATAATTTCACCATAGACAGTCATAGGCTGAGAGACATTCGGGAGAATGAAGCTGAACTCCAGAATCAATGGAAAGAAAAGTCGGTTGGATGTGACAAAGGATAACCCGCCAACACTGATATCGAGGAGTTGTCCGGTAAAAGCGACACCCTTCTGAGCAGATAAGCTTCGTATGCCAGCGACACGCAGTGTAATCGGTGTGCGCAATGTAAGCTTAGCACGAGGATGTCTGCGGTTTTGATGTTGAAAGACTTCCTCAGGAAGAGATAAGGTCAGGGAACAGATCGTTTTTTTGAGTTCAAGCCCCATCAAATCGACATAAGCGTAATATAAAATGGCACCATCTTTGAAGGAAAATTCAACGAAAGAAACATGGTCGAGCTTGTCGAAGGGGTAAACACCCAATTGTTCAAGACATACGGTTATCGAATCTTCACTTATTTTGTCGATAGTAAAGTTATCTTCAAAACAGAAAGGTTGTCCATCTTTACTTTCACCAACAATGATAATATGACAATCCTGATTTGGCGAAAAGGAAGCCAATTCTAGTACCTTATTCCAATCCATAGCATCACCAAGTCGTTAGATTTACATTCACATCTGCCTTTACATCCTGTAAATTCTCTTCTCATCATAATTTATCTAAGTCAATAAGAAAAGCCCCAAACGGGGCTTTAGCTGAGGTTAACCGATTTTACCACATAGGAAATTAAGTTTTCGATACCGAAAACCGCTTTCCTATTGGCGATAAAACTTACCTCTCCTGGGGTCCCCACAAAGTAACCGGAATTTGCTTCGAAGGTTAGCGTCACTTTGAGGGGGAGAATAGCGGTCGCTCATCATTGAATGGCTTCGATAGAAGTTTTCTCATTATTAAGACAAGGTGCTCGTAACGAGGGAGAGTTCAAACGAATGCGCAAAGTTGGTTGAAATCGGACGCACACGAATCGAGAAGTGAGGCCCATGAACAAGATGGGAAGGAATGGTAGCTTGGAAGCGCTGCGATTGCTCAATAAGTTCCCCAATAGGAGCCATGAGGATAATTTTCTGTTCCCACGTTTCGCCATTTTCTGCATAATAAATGACTTCTACTGCTGTATCCTGCGGCCAAATAGGGCCGAAATGGATTTGCGCCGTGATCTCTTTTGTTGATGGGGGAATCTCGTCTAAAGGGACGTCCGAAGTCGATTTGTCGGCATGATCATCAATATTCATGATTCTTACTTGATGCCAATTGCTGCGGATGAACTGCTTGTAATCGGCAACTTTGGTAGCCACATCATAATTGTCCGCGACAAAAAGACGAGCGCGTTTGGCTGTTGGTACATACGAAAGATTCGTGTAGTCCTGCACCATTCGGTGCGTGTTATAGACGGGACTGAGCGATTGAACGGACCGCTTCATACGTCCAATCCATTGATGAGGAATCTCACCCTGATTGTAGTAAAGAGGGATAATCTCATTCTCCAAAAGGTGATAAATTGCTTTCGTATTTTCTTTCTCCTGTGCAGCCCAGTCCGCGGCTCCCGCAGATCCGATAGCCCAACCATTCATACCGTTGTAGCCTTCCTCCCACCAACCATCCAGCACACTGAAATTAAGAACGCCGTTCATGGCAGCTTTCTGGCCGCTGGTTCCGCTAGCCTCAAGGGGTCTACGAGGGTTGTTTAGCCATACGTCGACACCTTGAACGAGATAGCGAGCCATGTTGATATCATAATTCTCGAGAATAACGACTTTACCGAGAAATTCTTTTAACTGAGAGATTCGGTAAATTTCTCGGATGAGATCTTGGCCAGGGTAATCAGCAGGGTGGGCTTTACCCGCAAATATAAACTGCACGGGTCTCTCAGGGTTGTTGATTAATTTCTTGAGGCGATACAAATCATTGAAAATTAGATTGGCCCGTTTGTAGGTAGCGAAGCGTCTGGCGAACCCAATTGTAAGGGCTTTAGGATTTAAATAGTGTCGAACCTCTTCAATCCGTTCTTCGGATTCCCCGTTACGTTTACGTTGCTCCATCAGACTATTGCGAGCATAACGTACTAAATCTTCTTTCAAATGCTGATGGACCTTCCAAATGGATTCATCGGGAATAACCTCGATTTGTGCCCATTGATGCTCGTTAGACTGCTCTGCTCGCCATGTGCCAGGGAGGAATCGATCGAAGAGTTCCTTCCAAGCAGGGGCGGTCCACGTATCTAAGTGAACACCGTTCGTGATAGAACTGATCGGCACCTCACTGGCATCGATATGACCATGGAATTCCTTGAACATTTCGCGTGAAACCTGCCCATGCAGCTTGCTGACGCCATTGCGCAGTCCCGCTGTATTCATCGCCAGGTGTGTCATATTGAATTGACCGGACTTATGGTCAAGCCCTAATGAAATAATGCTTTGTTTATGCTTAGGCAGCTCACTGAAAAGGTGACCGAGATAGTGTTCCACCATCCCGACGGAGAACGTATCATGACCTGCTGGAACAGGTGTATGTGTCGTGAACACGGTAGCGGAGCGCACGGTCTCTACAGCAACATGAAAAGGGAGGCCCAAGTGAAGCAGTTCCTTCAACCGTTCTAACGTCAGGAAAGCCGCATGACCTTCATTAATGTGGTACACATTCGGGTAAATACCGAGTGCACGGAGTACTTTGACACCACCGATTCCCAGCACCATTTCCTGGGCGATCCGCATATCTTGATTGCCGCCATACAGCTGCGCGGTCAATGCTTTATCTGTGTCATTATTGGCTTCGTGGTCAGTATCCAGCAAAAAGACGAGATTGCGTCCTACCTTAGCAGCCCAAACCAAGACGGTGATCGTGCGACCAGAGATATCAAGCGAGACCGTGAGCTGCTGGTCATTCTGAAGTACCGGACGAATCGGTAATTGCTCAAAATCATAGGGGAATAATTCACTCTGTTGACTGCCGCTAGCATCAATCTTCTGAGTGAAATATCCTTTTTTATAGAGTAGGCCCACGCCTGCAAGCGGTAATCCAAGGTCACTGGAAGATTTGATATGATCACCGGCAAGAATGCCGAGCCCGCCTGAATAAATCGGAAGCGATTCATGAAAACCAAACTCAGCAGAGAAATAAGCAATTTGCACACTAGCTTCGGCGGCATAGTTAGTTGAATACCAACCAGGTTCGTTCATATACGTATCAAATCTTAGCATGACTTGGCGATAACGCTCGACAAAATCAGTGTTCTGGCTTAATGCTTCAAGCTGGGGATCTTCTAGCTCGTGAAGTAATCGAACGGGATTGTGACCGAGGGCTTTCCAACGGCCAGGGTCCATGCTTTCAAAAAGCTGCAGCGCATCATGATTCCAACTGAACCATAAATTAAAAGCTAGCTCGCGAAGTCGCTCAATCGCCTGCGGTAAACCTTTCGCCTCTTGGGGGTCGGCTGCTATCATATCTGAATATTCTCTCCCTTTATAAACATCATCGTAGTTACCCATATTATCTTGTTCCACCAACCTTTTCATACACCAGTCTAAGTAAGGAATATGCGAGGAAGAGACTCATGATGACAGCAAAAGCACCAACAAAGACCATCGCACTTATCGGGAAAATAAGCTTTAGATAGCTCAAAACGGGTGAATTCGCCTCATAGTGCGGCAAGAATACAGCCTGGGGACTTCGAAATCGCTGCATAGGCTCCCAAATCAGGAGAACAATAGCAGCAGAGAGAATGCCATGAAGGAGGCGAGCGAAAAGGAACGGAAGATATCGCATGTTGGTATGACTTAATAAGCTGACAATTTGAGCATGCACGGACATGCCGGCCCAGGAGAGGATGAAGGCGCCTATCGCGACTTTACTGGAAAGGGCCATCGAAGCGGGGGCACTTCCTGCAGCTTTTGCGCCGAGTGTGACTTCGAATAACCCATTCATGACGGCTTGTGAGAGCTCGTGAGGTAACCCTGTGATGGATAAGACGGATGTAATCAACAAATAGAACACATTCATAACCTGGGCAGAGGTAAGCACCTCTAGAACGACTGAGAAGAAGACCACAAGTCCACCTACAACGAACATTAAACGGAGGGAGTGGAGAATGGATTCGCTTAATAAAATACCTAAAGATCTTCCATCTCGTATTCTCGCGTTATGCATGGTCTCGAAGGCTTGTTTCCATATAGGGCCACTCTCCCTAGGCTGTCCAGGAGTTGGTAAGGCTTTCCGGCCGTGAAAACGCATGATGAGGCCAATCATGAACGAGCCTCCATAGTGGGCAATGGCCAAAATAAATGCTAATGTGGCGTCATGGAAAAAGCCAATCGACACAGCACCGATTAGAAATATTGGATCCGAGCTCGTTGTGAAGGCAACAAGTCGTTCGCCTTCTTCCCGGTTAACCAGCTTCTGTTCCCAGAGCTGAGCAGTTAACTTAGCCGCTACGGGATATCCAGCGGCAAAACCCATTGCCATTACGAATCCGCCAATCCCAGGGATACGGAAGACGGGGCGCATCATCGGATCAAGCAGTGTACCGAAGAAATGAACGATCCCGAAGCCGAGCATAATTTCGGAGATAACGAAGAAGGGGAACAGGGCTGGGAAGAGCACATCCCACCAAATGGAAACGCCGCGTAAAGCGGCTTGAAAACCGTCATGCGGGAATAGAACCAAGCATACAATGATGCCTATAATAACGAATGACATAAGCAAGGCTGGGGTGAAGTTTTGTTTCGGCATAGTCGGTAGATACCTCCTCTTATTCAACTATATGAATAAGCTTGGACATACATGCCGTCCCGAATTTCATGAAATAGTAGGTAGATGAGCACCTATGTCCAAGTAGGACTGTATGGTCGTTTATTTTGGTTCTTGGGACTGTTCAGTCCTTATTTTTATGGTAAAATAGAACTAGTAAAACTTAAATCCTATACAGCGGGAGTGATTCAAATGACAGGTGTCATTGCCGGATTGGTAGTCTGCATGTTCGTGTTTGTCATTCGAGAAACGCTCATGCGCGCAGGGGACGAGGATTTAGAGAACTATTGAATACGAATTGCGAGGTTTCTTGGTATGTCAGAGAGCAAAAACAGAACCATATTTGAGTTAATGGGGGGGGCGGAGACGGTAAGTCGTTTGGTAGAGGCCTTCTATCCGAAAGTACAGCAGCACCCGTTACTTTCGCCGCTTTTTCCTGCTAACATAGACCCAGTTATAGAGAAACAGACGTTGTTTCTAACCCAATTTTTCGGTGGCCCAACCTTGTACTCCGATCACCACGGTCATCCGATGATGCGAGCTAGGCATATGCCTTTTCCGATTACAAGAGAGCGTGCGGATGCATGGTTAGCTTGTATGACAGAAGCGATGGCTGACATAGGCATGCCGGATGATTTACAGGATTTTCTCATAGAGCGGCTTAGAGGTTCTGCCTATCATTTCATCAACACACCTGAGGAAGACTAGTCCATTCTTCCTAAACCATATTAATTAGGGAAAAAGGCGGGATTTCAAGTGGTCGAACCCTTATATGAGATATCAGTGACATGCACCTACTGTACCAATACGTTTAAGTCGAAGAAGGTTCGACCTAGCTTCAAGAAAGCAAGTAAATCTGATTCAGATTTCTGCCTTCACTATAAGGATGTTAATCCCAATTACTACGTTGTACGTATCTGTCCTTTCTGCGGGTACGCACATACGGAGAACTTCTCGGATAAATGGACTGCGGGAGAACGAGCTGTATTCCATGAAAAAGTAGCTCAGAACTGGTCGATGCGCGATTATTGCAGGGAGAGAACGTGGGAAGATTCCCTTCAGTGCTTTAAGCTAGCACTTCTAAGTGCGCAAATCAAAAACGAGAAGTCACGCGTGATTGCTGGATTATTGCATCATTTGGCTTGGCTTTACCGGGTTAAAGGGGACTGGGAGCAAGAAGAACGTTTCCTCTCATTTGCACTAGATGCGTATGTGAATGTCTTCGAAACTGAAGGTATGGATATAAATAACGCGAAGCTCATGTATCTAATGGGCGAGTTGAACCGGAGATTAAAACGTTTTACCGATGCGGTGAAATGGTTTTCACGGATTATTAATGATCGTAAGATTATGGATGCCGGGATGATTAGGGCTAGTCGCGAACAATGGGTGACAACGCGAGAAGATATGCTTGCTATGCGTTTAGAACTGCCGGATGAGATGAAACAAGCTACGTAAATGCACTATAAATCTGCAAGAAAAAATAAATTGAACGCTTAGCCATGACACGGTATCTAACCGGATGGTTAAGCGTTCATTTTTTGTGCGATTCCCTGTGGCTGCTTGAATAGTGTGGGACGGTTTTTGCCAGTATGCTTGGATTGATAGAGGGCGTGATCGGCTTCCGAGATCAGTGTCTTAAGATCCATGTGTGGGGATTCAGCTGTTGAGATCCCGATAGAAATAGAGATGGGAGCCGCTTCCAAGCCGTTTTTTTTGTAGAGAAATAATTCCGCTATGGAGGTACATAAGGTTTGGCCGTAGCTAAGGACTCGAGCAGGATCTGTTTCCGTACAGAGCAGAATAAATTCCTCTCCCCCATACCTCGCCAGGTAATCTTGCTCATGAATCAAATGACGAAGAACAGAACTTACTTCTTGGAGTAACTGATCGCCTTCTAAATGTCCGAATCGATCGTTATACAGCTTGAAATTATCGAGATCAATCATCATGATAGATACTTTACGCTTATGTAAGGTACTCTGAGCGATAGGCATAAAACTTCTTAAGTTGGGCAGCTTGGTTAAACCATCTTGATTCGCTTGCATTTCAAGTTTGCGTTGCAGTCGCCAATTGTTGTTCTCGTCATTCACCATAATGATGATCATGAAGAGGGTGGCGGACGTAATGGCAAACATGAACAATTGATCAAGGGTATATGACCAAGATAAGCTGCGTTCCAGTAAGCTGTGGGTAAGTATACGCATAATGAAAACGAAACCACATATTTGTAGAGCGAGTCGAATAGGTATGTCCAAGAAGCCATTACGGTATTCTTTGTTATGGAAAAAGGAGCTAATGAAGGCTGGGGCAATGAGGTCTTGTGCGATGATGAACCAGGCTTGATTTTCTTGTGAGATTATACTAGTACCAGCAGGCAATAGGGTCGAGAAGAGGGCAACAGGTAATCCGTATCGCAATCCGGCCATGAAGATGGGTAACGAGCGTAGATCGATTAAGCCGAATGTCTCAGGAAGTGGAACCAGCATCATGATGATGCTGGCTAACCCTGTTAGCAAGGAGGCGAATAGATGTTCGTGCGAATCAATTAACATCTTGCTATGAACTTTCAAGGCTAAATAATTTAAAGTCACTAATGTACATGCGCTTGTCAAAGGAATGAGGTACTCATTCATAAAGGTTCGTTTGCTCCTTGCAATGAACTACGAATTATGTTTATTTCGTACCGCGGTGTCCGCTAGTAAATAATCGCGATCTGTATCCACAAGCGTCAACTTGTTATGACAACAAGGGAAGACAAGCAGTTTCTTTTTACCCTCGTGTATGGACTCGAGCTCATGAATTTTGAGCGGCAGCAAGACATTTGAGCTTAGACAGAACGGACATTGGGCCACATAAATGTCCTTCATGATGATGTCGTAAGGCCAGGTGTTAGCAAAAGGTATCAAGGGCTACTTCGATTCCGATTCGCTCGTGTCTGACGATGTGCTTTTCGCGAGCTCTGCTAATTTCTGAAGAAGAATATGTTGTGGCATATGCATGAGATGTTCTAAAGGTACTTTAAGCTGCTCCGCTAACTTAACAGCTGTTTCAGGAGAAATTTGTAACGGTTTCATATTATAGAAATCACCCATCCTGTTCCGATTTAGTTCGAAGGAACTATACATAATTGAATCATACTTTTTGAAGAGAAGCAATGAGGAAGATGCGGATAGTTGGCGAATGTCTGGTGGATATGATTTAATTAAAAGTGGAAAGGAAAGGTGATCGCATTGTTAACATTACCTCTTAATCAAACATGGAATCTTGAAACATTTTTCCCTGGAGGAAGTGATTCTCCTGCATTCGCTGCACACCTGAAGAAGCTTCAGGAGTCCATTGCATCTTTTCAAGAGCAAGTACGTCGTAAAGCTTCTCCGCAAAGCGTAGAGGATACCTCGTCACTGGCACAATTGATTGAATTGCTTCAGCATAATGTGATGCATATTCACGAGGCAGATTCATTCGTAGGCTGTTTGCAAGCCGACAATCAGAAGGATAAGAAAGCACCCGTGTTAAGCGGACAAGTCAAAAGCTTATATGCGGAGCATTTATCTTCCCTTACTCATTTTGATCAGATTCTGACAGGGGTGCCAGATCAGGTTTGGGCAGCCGTGTTGCAACAAGAGCCTTTTCAAGCCATCGCCTTTTCTCTCGATGAACGTCGCGCACTGGCGAAGGAGAAGCTCCCGCCTGAGCAAGAAGCTTTAATTAATGATTTGGCTGTTGACGGCTATCATGGGTGGAGCGATTTGTATAATTCGACCGTAGGTCAATTCAGCATGGCTGTTGAAGTTGACGGGAAGCAGGTAGAACTATCCGCAGGTCAAGCTTTTAATAAGCTGCATACCGAGAATCGGGAAGAACGTCTAGACTTATTTGATAAATGGGAACAAGCATGGACGGATAAAGAAGAATACTGTGCAGAAGCATTAAATCACTTGGCTGGCTTCCGTCTTCAGGTTTATAAGGCAAGAGGCTGGAAAAGCATACATAAAGAACCGCTAGCAATCAACCGCATGGAAGAAAAGACCTTGAACGTGATGTGGGACGTAATTGACCGCAATAAGGGACTTTTCGTGGAGTATCTGAATCGAAAAGCGAAGCTTCTAGGCGTTGACAAGCTGGCGTGGGTTGATGTGGATGCGCCGCTTGGCGATTCATCCAAGAAGATTTCCTACGACGAGGGTGCGAGTCTGATTATTGATCAATTCAAACGCTTTAGTCCGAAGCTGGCTGCCTTCTCTGAGGAAGCTTTCGAGAAGCGCTGGATCGAAGCGGAGGATCGCCCTGGCAAACGTCCTGGCGGCTTCTGTACCTCATTCCCGCTAGCAGGTGAGACACGTATCTTCATGACGTACGGAGGAACGCTAAATAACGTCTCTACGCTCGCTCATGAGCTAGGGCATGGTTACCACCAGCATGTGATGACGGATATGCCGGCGCTCGCGCAGGAATATGCGATGAATGTAGCTGAAACAGCTTCTACTTTCGCTGAAATGATCGTAGCAGATGCGGTCGTGAAGAGTGCATCGACCGATGAGGAGCGTATCGTGTTGCTCGAGGATAAAATCCAGCGGGCTATCGCGTTCTTCATGAACATTCATGCACGGTTTATTTTTGAAACGAACTTCTATGCTGAACGCAGTCAAGGCTTAGTAAGTGTAGAACGCCTTAATGAGCTGATGGTCGATGCGCAAAAGCTTGCTTACAAGGATGCCTTGAGCAGCTACCATCCGCATTTCTGGGCAGCTAAACTGCACTTCTATGCGACAGACGTTCCATTCTACAATTTCCCCTATACGTTCGGGTACATGTTCAGTGCTGGTATTTACGCAAGAGCTGTGCAGGAAGGCGCAACTTTCGAAGACAAGTACATTTCTTTGCTTCGAGATACTGGAAGCATGAACGTAGAGGAACTAGCGCAGAAGCACTTAGGCGTGGATCTCACGGAGCCGGATTTCTGGCAAAGTGCTGTCGATATGGCAGCACAAGATGTGAAGCAGTTCATGGAGCTAACGGAATCGAAGGTACGTGTGTAGGTTAGAACAATTAAACAGCCCCTCAGAGAAGGTCTCTGAGGGGCTGTTCTTTTATGTATTAAAGCTTAAAGATTTGAATAGTTTGCTGCAACTGGGTCACAACCCGCGTCATTTCTTCCGCTTGCGTTACGATGCCCTGTACAGTTGAAATTTGCTCATTCATGGAAGCAGACACTTCTTGCGTACCCGCCGCGGACTCTTCGGTGATGGCAGAAATATTTTCCATCGCTGCTGCGATTTGTCCAGAGCTTTGAAGCATGCTTTCACTTTCTTCTGCGAAGCGTGTAATTTCCTCTGAAATGAAGCCGACACTGCCAACAATCTCAGCGAATACAATTTCGGTTTGATCGATTAAGACTGTTTGTTTCTTAACGACATCTTCATTGACTTGAATGCTGCGAATCGCATCTTGAATGCCTTGCTCAATGCTCTTAACGAAGCCGAATACTTCACGTGTGAGGGAAGTGGATTCTTCAGCAAGCTTACGTACTTCTTGCGCTACGACAGCGAAGCCTCGGCCATGTTCACCAGCTCTAGCAGCTTCAATGGATGCGTTGAGGGACAATAGGTTCGTTTGCTCAGCAATCTCGGAAATGGAGCGCGTAACGCTCGTAATACCAGCGGCTTGGCGAGCAAGCATATCAATCGTATCTGAAACCTGTCTAGTTACTTCTACATTTCGTTTCATGCCGACGCCTTGGCTTTCAACCGATGTGCGTCCTTTTTCTACGAGGGTCATCATAAGATCCGAACGGTGCTTCATTTCTTGGGCAGATCCAGCATAATTGACGATTTTCACTTCAATATCTTTGGAAGTGATGGATACGCCAGAAATCTCCTCGGAGATTTGTCCCGCACCTGCAGCCAGTTCATGGGCCGAAATACTCACTTGCTCAAGAACAGTACGAAAGCTTTCATTCTTCACATAGATATCACGGCTTGTCTGGAAAACCTGCTTCGAAATAGATCCTGTATCGCGTAAAATATCGCGGAGCTTGTCAATCATTTTATTAAAGGATTGGCCTAGTTGACCGAGTGAATCATCAGACGTGATGGCAACTTTTTGAGAGAAGTCCCCTTTGGAAATGTTAAGGGCAATCCGGGAGATGCCATCGATTGGTTCCGTAAGCTGACCTTCAAACCAACGGATGAAAGGAAAGCTTCCAGCTAGGATAATAATCAGGAAAATAATGCCAAGTAAGCGGTTCCAGTCTGAGGCGAAAGTTACAATTAACATGAAAAGCGAGTTTAAACCAATTAGTGCAAAACAACCAAGTTGTAGTTTCTTTCTAAACGATAAGGATGAGATTTGTTCCAATCCGATCGACTCCTCTGCAAAATTTGTTTACTTATGGAGAAAAATAATAGGTGTATTTGAAAATTATATCACCGAACATGGAAACATTCTACAGTTTTTCGACACCAATCGTTCGGTATTTACAAGAAATTTGGAAATTACATTAAGTGAATATAAAGAATATAGTGAATTATTCAAATATTGGAAATAAACTGTTGAATTATGTAAATTGTCTGGGTATAATAGGTCTACAGTCACAGAATTAACATAATTAGTAAATATACGTAATTTAAGGAGGAGTATTATAAAATTGGAACAGTTTACACTCGCGAGACAAATCGATATGGTATTTCGTAAGATTAAAGATGAGCTTTCTCATGTGAACTCAGGCACAGTGTTTGTGCAAATTCGCAACAATGAGATTGGCAAATTTGGTATAAAACATTTGCCGTTTGAAAGCTCAGAGGGTGTATTGCCTGCAGCTGTTAGCGCAGGGTTAACAGAAATACAATTCCAAACGTTTCGTCAAATGGCAATCGAGTCACTTAAGCGTAAGAAGAGCTGGACGCATGGGGAAATTATGTTTGACTTTACGGTAAGAAAGAATGTTATTTCAATTAGCATCATGTTCGAAAGTAATTATAATATGGCTACATACGCACGTACGATTTAGCACTTATTCCTAATCCTAACGAAAGAACCCCGATCACAATTGTGATTGGGGTTCTTTCGTTAACAATATACGACCTTTGCCATATGGAATGCACATTGGTGTCCCGAAGATAGGGTCAGTTGTTACCTGACAATCCATCCCAAACACTTCACGCAACAAAGGTGCATTGACGATGTCCTCTGGCTTGCCTTCCGCATAAATGGAGCCTTTCTTGATGCTGACAATGTGGTCCGCGTAGCGACAAGCAAGATTAATGTCATGCAGAACCATGACAATTGTGCGCTGTTCTCTCTCATTCAGTTCGAATAATAAGTCCAACACTTCAATCTGATGGGTAAGATCGAGATACGTGGTCGGTTCATCAAGGAGTAATGTAGGTGTGTCTTGCGCTAAAGTCATCGCGATCCATGCGCGCTGGCGTTGTCCGCCAGAGAGTGAATCCACAGTTCGATCGGCAACCTCTAGCATATCGGTAAGATCGAGTGCCTTCATGACCTTGTTTTCATCCTCTTGACTCCATTGCTGCAGCCAACTTTGATATGGGTAGCGCCCTTGTTTAACAAGTTGTCTGACGGTGAGGCCTTCTGGAGCCGTTGGCCCTTGGGGCAAGATCGCCATTCGACGTGCGATCTCTTTGGTTGAGAGCTTCGCAATCTCATGTCCGTCCAATAGAATACTGCCTGAGGTTGGTTTCATAAGTCGAGCAAGTGAGCGTAGCAGTGTGGATTTTCCACAACCGTTACTGCCGATAAATACAGTGATTTTACCCTTAGGGATTTGCACATTTAAACTTTGGAAAATCGTTGTATCACCATATGTCAATTGAAGCGATTGTGCTTCGAGTGCTTGGTCTGAGGTTGTCATAAGCTCGTTCTCCTTTTTCGTAGACATGGGGTTTATCCCCGATTCCTACTGCGATATAGGACGTAGATGAAAATAGGTGCGCCAATGGCTGCTGTGAATACACCTGCTGGGATATCGAGTGGCTTGAACAGGAAACGACCACATAGGTCTGCCATCAGCAACAGTAGCGAGCCTGTGAGAGCAGAAACAGGAATCAAGGAGCCGAAGCTAGGACCAACAAGTTTACGTGAAATGTGTGGAGCCATGAGCCCAATGAAGCTTATCGCACCGCCAAAGGCGACAGCAGCTCCAGCCAAGGCAACACTAAGCATAATTAACAGAAAACGTTGACGCTGTACATGGCTTCCAACACTCTGTGCAATATCTTCTCCTAGGGACTGGATGGTAATGTGCCGCGCGTAGAAGAAGATGACGGGTATCAGCACAGCCACCCAGGGAAGCAAGGGGTAAACGGCTTTGGCCCAAGATACACCATAGATACTGCCAGTCATAAAAGTTAGTGATTGTTGGGCGAGTACGATAGGACCCGTTAGCATCATAAGATAGGATACTGCGCTCATTGCAGCTGTGAGCCCTGTCCCAATAAGGACAAGTCGCAGCGGTGTAATGCCATTTTTCCAAGAAAACAAATATACCAGCAAAGTTGCAAGGAATGCACCTAGGATCGCTGCGACCGGCAGCCAATGAATGCTGAGTTTATCTGAGAAAAAGAAGAAGAAAGAAACAGCGCCTAGCGTTGCACCGCCTGTTGTTCCAATCGTATCTGGTGAAGTGAGCGGGTTGCGAACGATCCCTTGTAGAATAGCCCCAGCCACACCTAAAGATGCGCCGATAAGAACGGCTACAATAACACGAGGCAAACGCAATGAGCGAACGATCATCGTACTTGAGTCTGTTCCATAGCCGAAAACGGCCTTTACGACATTCAATGGTTTAATCGTAATACTGCCGACGCCTGTGCTTATAATCATCATGAGGATGACCGCTAGGAATAGAGATAGTGTGACGATAACGGCTTTTTTGCTTATTAAAAAAGAGTAACTTTTGCTTCGAATCGTAATATCTCGCTTAGAAGTACTCATTTTAGGAGTCCTCCTTTACGCGCGATGTAGATAAAGAAAGGAACGCCAAGGATAGCGGTCATCACACCGACATGGACTTCCTTCGGCATAATGATAAAGCGAGCTCCGATATCCGCGCTTACCAACAGAATACCTCCAAGAACAGCGCAATAAGGAATGACCCATCGGTAGTCAATTCCGATAAGAAAGCGGACGATATGAGGTATCATGAGGCCGACGAACACAATTGGGCCTGCAACAGCCACAGATCCGCCAGCAAGAATAATAATAAGGAGTGCAGTAATTAGTTTTATGTACACCGTTTGTTGCCCTAATCCTTTGGCAATATCATCACCCATGGATAAGACATTGATGTGGGGGGATAGCAGAATAGCTCCGATCCAAGCGAGCAACATATATGGAAACACGGATTGCAGCATAGCCATTGTACGCCCTTCTACAGAACCTACAAGCCAGTAAAGTACTTGTTCGAAGGCTTTGCCATTACCTAGCAATATTCCTTGTGTGAGTGAAGCGAAAAAAGCCGTCATCGCAGCGCCTGCAAGTGTAATTTTCATGGGTGTCAAGCCGTCGCGTCCTAGCGATCCAAGCCCATAGACCAATGTAGCACTCACGGCAGCACCCAAAAAAGCAACCCATGTAAATTGCGTTAGGCTGGATATGTTGAAAAAGCTAACAGCTACAACAATAGCAAATGCAGCCCCAGAATTAATTCCGAATATACTCGGCGAAGCGAGTGGATTTCGAGTCATTGCTTGCATAAGTGCACCAGCAACGGCCAAACTGCCACCAACGAGCGCGGCAATTAAAGCTCTAGGAATTCGCACAGTTTGAATAATAATCGATTCATTCGTTGGTTTGTCAGAAGGATTAAAAGAAGTCATGATTTGATCCCAAGAATACGTTTTGAGGCCAAATCGGACACTGCTAAGTATGAGTACAAGTAGAATACAAACGGCTGCTAGTAACCCTATACTTTTATAAATATGAGAGAGACGTTCTGTTGTTGGTGTATGCACGGTGGTTACCCTCTTCCTTCCTACCCTTCTTGCTTCATATATTTTAAAGTCAACGGTAATTGAAGTCAATGAATATGAGAATCATTATCAAAAATGTTGACAGATTAGGTCAAAATCTAGTATTATGTGCAAGGTAGTGAGAATCGTTATCATAAAAAAAGCACAACTAGGGGGAACACAATTATTATGTTTAATCAAAAACGCCGCACGTTAGGAAGAGCGTGGGCTCTTGTTGCATGTCTCTTTGTTTTTAGTATGATCGTAACCGCATGTGGAGAGAAAGCAGAAACGAAGTCGTCTGCCACTGCAGCTCCGCAAGAATCAGCGAAATCAGATGCTCCTCGCACAATTAAACACGCTATGGGAGAAACAGCAGTACCTGCTAACCCTAAACGTGTTGTCATTTTAACGAATGAAGGAACGGAAGCTTTACTTGCTCTAGGAATTAAGCCGGTTGGAGCTGTTGAATCCTTCTATGGTAATCCATGGTTTGAACATTTCAAAGCGGATATGCAAGGTGTTACAACAGTAGGTGTAGAAGGACAGCCGAACTTGGAAGTCATAGCATCACTGAAACCTGATTTAATTATTGGTAATAAGCTTCGCCAAGAGAAAGTATACGAGCAATTGAAAGCTATTGCGCCAACCGTTTTCGCAGAAACACTGCGTGGCGAATGGAAAAATAACTTCAACCTGTATGCAGATGCCTTGAATAAGAAAGCCGAAGGCGCCAAAGTAATCGGGGATTACGATAAACGTATTGAAGATTTCAAATCAAAAGCAGGCGACAAGTTAAAAGAAAAAGTGGCTGTTGTCCGGTTTATGGGTGGTAAATCGAGATATTACTACGGTGACATGTTCTCTGGGGTTGTTTTCAAACAACTTGGCTTCGCTCGTTCGGATGCTAAGAGTGATGAGAAGTCGTTCGAAGACATTACCAAAGAACGTTTGACTGAGCTGGACGCTGCGGATCGTGTTTTCTACTTTACGTATGAAATCGGTGATGGCAAAGGGAATAAACAAGAGCAAGAGTGGATGAATGATCCGCTTTGGAAAAACCTTAAAGTGGTGAAAGATAACAAAGTCATCAAAGTTAACGATGCTACTTGGAATACTGGCGGCGGCGTTCGATCAGCAAACATCATGTTGGATGATTTGTACAAAATCTACGACATTAAATAGGTTGAAAAAAAGGGCTTTCTCCGAGTATCTACCCGGAAGAAGGCCCTTTTGTTGCTTAAGTATTTTGGTTCACGAAATTATCTGCTGAAATTGTTGCTTGTACCCGCAAGTTGTTGCTCAGCAATTTGAACGAGACGACGAGTGATGCTGCCCCCGATAGATCCTGTGTCATAAGACGTCATGTAACCATAGTAGCCATCTTGAGGAATTTGAATGCCCAATTCTTGAGCAACTTCATACTTCAATTGGTCTAGGGCTGATGATGCTTGTGGTACTAGTAGGGAGTTACTGTTGCTATTGTTGTTACTGCTGCGAGATTGTCCTGTAGCCATCTGATATCACCTCCAGTAATAGGTAGTATGAACAGTTTTGTAAATATTACTCATACTTTTTTTGGGAATTTAATCCTTTTTATAAAAGCGTAAAAGCAGGAATGTTTCGACTTTGTTATAATAGAAAATGGGACATCGGGAAAGCGGGGAGAAAACATGTTTGAACTTGTGATTAAGGGTTGGTCCTTAGATAAAGATTTACAAATTATTCAAGCGGATGTTCATATGTCTGTGGATGATAGTCTAATTATTGAAGAACCTCTGTGCATTGATGTTGGTCTTCCTGCTTTGTTATATAGTGCGCTGCATGATACAGCACCGAACCGCTTCGCCCCTGCCGATCAGTGGGAGCAGATGCCGTTTTTCGTATGCGGATGCGGTGACCCAGAGTGCAGAGGTTTCTCATTCGTTGTTCGGCATTTGCCCGGGGAGCAGCTCGAACTCTCTTCTGTGGAAGAGCGAACAAACGGTACATATCGCGAGCTGGAGACGCATGTCATCCCGATTCGCGAATATCGCGAACAGATTGTAGACATAGCCGAAACATATCTGCAATTTATCGCCGATTTGGATTACCGTCCTTATTTTCAGAATACGGTGAAGGTCGTCAAAGAGCTGGTAGAGCAATTACAACTAACATTACGGAGTGAATAATATGGCTGCATCGAAATTTTATGTGGTTTGGGTTGGGCACAAGCCAGGTGTGTATCGTTCATGGGCTGAATGCCAAGCGCAAACGAATGGCTATCCACAAGCGAAGTTCAAGTCTTATGAAACCGAAGGTGAAGCGCGTCAAGCACTTGAGAAGGGATGGCAGAAGTCACTTAATTTTGCGGCTAAAGGGACTGGAGGAGCTCAAGGAGCTGCTAAAAAGTCGGCAACACCTGAGTCAGCGCCTGAGGTAGATTATGATAGTATTTCTGTGGACGTTGGCTGTTCCGGAAATCCAGGAATCGTGGAGTACAAAGGTGTGGATACGCGGACTGGTGAAATTATATTCTATCAAGGACCGATTTCGAAGGGGACGAATAATCTAGGGGAGTTTCTAGCCATTGTCCATGGATTGGCTTACCTGCAGAAAAAAGGAAGCAAACAAACCATATATACCGATTCGGTTACTGCACTAAGTTGGATTCGGAAGAAAGAAGTATCGACTAATTTGGTACGAGATGCATCAACCGCGGAAATATGGACCTTGGTGGATCGCGCGTTGAAATGGCTGCATACGAATACGTATACCAATAAGATCGTCAAGTGGGACACGAAAAAATGGGGCGAGATCAAGGCGGATTTTGGGAGGAAGTAAGTAAACGCAATCCTCTTGTAGAATATTGTCGAAACGGTACAGAATTATATTGACGGAAGTTCCCTCTAATGCTACTATAATCTAAATTCCTAGTAGATGACTCGGCATAATAATCCGATAGATTCAGTGGGAAATAGAGAGTATGATCGGGAGGGAAATTCATGAAAAGAACCAAATTACTTAACGTTTTCATTAGTTTAGCATTAGTAGGAAGTGTGCTTTCAGCTTGCGGACAAAAAAATAGTGCAAGTGAAACAGCAACTCCTGCTGCAAGTGCAAGTGCATCGAACTTATCAGGTAAGAAAATTGCCCTTGTTATGCAATTCAATACAGGAACGTTTTCTTCACAATATGTTGAAGGTGTGAAAGAGCAAGTTGAAAAACTTGGCGGCAAGGTTACGGTTTTCGTAGCAGATACAGATTTGGCGAAAATGGCTTCTAATTTAGATGCTGCGATTAACCAAAAATTCGATGGAATTCTTATCGATCATGGTACAGCAGAAGCACTTGAAGCTGGTGTGAAGAAAGCGGTAGAGAAGAAAATTCCTGTTGTAAGCTTTGACTCGATCCTAACAGTTCCTAATGTAACATCCCTGGAGCAAGGCGATCAAAAAATGGCGGATGCCACGCTGGAGCAACTTGCTAAAGATGCTGGTGGCAAAGGGAATATCGTTAAAGTATGGGTAGCTGGCTTCGCACCAATGGAGCGCAGACAACTGGCTTACCAAGCTTTCCAAAAGAAATATCCGGATATCAAAGAAGTAGCCGCTTTCGGAACAGCGAAAGATCCGGCATTAGATACACAAACACAAATGGAAGCGATTTTGAAAAAGTACCCGAACAAAGGTGATATTACAGCGGTTTGGGCGGCATGGGATGAGTTCGCAAAAGGCGCTTCCCGAGCCATTCAACAAGCAGGACGTACCGAAATTAAAGTTTACGGTATCGACTTAAGTGACGAAGATCTACAGCTTTTGCAAGATCCGAAAAGCCCTTGGGTAGCTTCTTCAGCCGTAGATCCAAAAGATATCGGTCGTGTACAAGTTCGTTATTTGTATCAAAAGCTGCATGGCGATCAAACGCCTGAGAAAGTGGTTTTGGAGCCTGTATATGTATCCAGAGACCAACTGCCTAAAGACAAACAAATCAATACTACACAACTTAGCGAGTACGTAAAAGGATGGGGCGGAAGCCAACAAGGCTATACGGACTGGATGAAAGCAGCAGAAAAAAAATAAGGTTTTCTATGCAGTCCCATCGCTACTTTGCGGTGGGACTTTCAGATTAAGAAGCGAGGTGAAATTAGATGCTGAAGGATCAGGAAGACTTAACTTCATTATTGCAAATGAAGGAGATTACAAAATCCTTCCCAGGTGTGAAGGCACTGCAGGAGGTGGATTTCGACCTGCATGCGGGAGAAATTCATGCCTTGCTCGGGGCTAATGGTGCAGGTAAGAGTACCTTGATGAAAATATTATCCGGTGCTTATAAGCACGATACGGGGTATCTTTCTATTCATAATCAACCGTTGGTCATTCGTACGCCAAAGGATGCTATGGATCACGGTGTCTATTGTGTCTATCAAGAGGTGGATACAGCTTTAATATCGGAATTAACGGTTACGGAAAATGTCATGATCGATAAACTCGTCCAAGGAGAAGCTTGGGTTAGCTGGCGTAAGCTGCATAGAGAAGCTGAGGCTATTCTGGCGAAAATTGGCGCGATGTTCTCCGTGCGGAGCAAAATTGATGAGTTGAGCATTTCGCAGAAGCAACTCGTATTGATTGCAAGAGCTATGGCGCATAAAGCGAAGATTATTATTTTCGATGAGCCAACGGCACCGCTGAGCTTAGAAGAGTCTGAGCGGCTGTTCCGCATTATGGACAGCTTGAAGCAAGAGGGCGTGGGAATAATCTTCATCTCCCACCGCTTGCAAGAAGTGTTCCGTGTTGCTGACCGGATCACGATTATGCGCGACGGCCGTCATGTGCTCACGCAGCCGGCCACAAGCATGGACATCGCCTCCGTCATCGAGGCGATGTTGGGTAAAACCTTCACCGAGGAGTTCCCCAAAGTGGGTGTGCCCATTGGCAGTACCCTCCTCGAGGTGAAGGGCTTGCGCCGCGGCACCAAGGTGCGCGGCGTCTCCTTTGACCTCCGCCGAGGGGAAATCCTCGGCATCGTCGGTCTAGTCGGCGCCGGCAAAACGGAGTTAAGCCGGCTGATCTTTGGGGCCGACGCCGCGGACGGCGGCGAGGTGTGGCTGAACGGGCGCAAGCTCACGTTGCGCCAGCCGGAGGATGCCGTACGCGCCGGCATTGCGCTCGTGCCTGAGGAGCGCCGCAAACAGGGCGTCCTCGTGGAAGAGACAGTGAAGCGCAATCTGTCTCTGCCGATTTTGCGCAAGCTGAGCACGCTTGGCTTCGTGAAGCGCAGCGAGGAAAATGCGCACGCCGCGAAAATGGTCAGTCAGCTAGGTGTACAGCCAGGCGATCCCAATCGCACGGTGAAGCACCTGAGCGGCGGGAATCAGCAGAAGGTGGCGGTAGGCAAATGGCTGCCGACAAACGCTGAAGTGTACATGTTTGATGAGCCGACCAAAGGGGTCGATGTCGGGGCCAAAAGCGATATCTACCGCCTAATTGGTCAGTTGGCTTCGGAAGGTAAAGGCATTATTTATTTATCATGTGAACTGAATGAAATTATAGGAATTGCCGATCGCATCATCGTGATGAGTTATGGGTCTGTGGTGAAGGAGCTGTCCCGCGCGGAAGCGACGCAGGATCTCATTTTAACGTATGCGAGCGCGGGGGAGGCTGAATAGTTTGAAGGAAAAAAGTTTGGATTTTTCATTTAAATACGGTGCATTGTTTATTATTGCACTTGTTCTTATTGTTTTTTCCATTATCAATGAAAACTTTATGACGTATGACAATATCGCGGATATTTTACGCTCGATCTCGATTGTGATGTTTGTCGCGATCGGTGTTACATTATCTCAGATTGTCGATGGTTTCGATTTATCCGCTGGGTCAACTGTGTCATTAGCTACCGTATCAGCGGCAGCCATGATGGTTTGGTACGACCAACCGTTCTATCTTGTTATTCTAGTGCCGTTACTTATCGGTGCGATCATCGGATTCTTAAACGCTGTGTTGATCGTGAAAGTGCGTATTCCCGATCTACTAGCCACACTAGCCATGATGTATATCATTGGTGGAATCCAAAAAACGTATACCAAGGGTTTCTCGATTTATAACAATATGAGATTCCAAGATGGCACAGTGGCACCAGGGAAATTTACTTCCGAATTTCTATGGATTGGACAAGGCAAGCTAGTAGGTGTTCCTGTTCCGGTTGTTATCATGCTTGTTGCGGTTATTGCAGTGCATGTGTTCCTTACTTACACACGTTGGGGTCGCCAGCTGTATATTACAGGAGGGAACCGCGAAGCGGCTCGTTTATCCGGTATTTCTGTTAACAAAATCCGATTTGCGGCTTATGTGCTTTCTGGTATTTTTGCAGCAATTGGAGGTATTCTGTACGCATCTCGTGTAGGTTCTGGGCAAATTGATGCCGGTTCACCGTTGTTGATGGAAGCAGTAGCCGCTGTATTCGTAGGGTATTCTGTTCTAGGAGCAGGGAAACCTAATGTAATTGGTACGTTCTTTGGAGCTGTACTAATTGGGGTGCTTTTGAATGGACTCACGATGCTCAACGTTCCATATTTCGGGTTCGATATTGTTAAGGGCGGCGTGCTTGTTTTGGCGCTAGCAATTACATTCGTTCATTTGAATCGTCGAAAAGCTTAAGATGTTGCGCACGTTGTTTCTCGTACGTTGATGCGTCATCACACTAAAGGGAGAAATATTGCGAGAAGTGTGGTATGATAGATTCATTATTTTTATTTCTGAAATGAAATTTAGGAGGAATTATAGAATGGCACAACAAAAACAGCGCAGCGACATGATCAAAAAAGGTTTCGACCGCGCTCCACATCGCAGCTTGCTGCGTGCAGCCGGCGTTAAAGAAGAAGATTTCGGCAAGCCGTTCATCGCGGTTTGTAACTCCTATATAGACATTATTCCTGGACATGTTCACTTGCAAGAGTTTGGTAAAATCGTAAAAGAAGCTATCCGTGAAGCAGGCGGCGTTCCATTTGAGTTCAATACAATCGGCGTTGACGATGGTATTGCTATGGGTCATATCGGTATGCGTTATTCCTTGCCAAGCCGTGAGATTATTGCGGATTCCTTGGAGACTGTTGTTAATGCTCACTGGTTTGATGGCATGGTTTGTATTCCTAACTGTGACAAAATTACACCGGGTATGATCATGGGTGCCCTTCGCGTTAACATCCCAACAATGTTAGTCAGCGGTGGACCAATGAAAGCTGGTAAAGATAAAAACGGTAAATCCATCTCCCTATCTTCCGTATTCGAAGGTGTTGGTGCATTCCAAGCTGGTAAATTGGATGAAGCGGGTCTGGAAGAACTTGAACAATATGGTTGTCCAACTTGTGGATCATGTTCGGGTATGTTCACAGCGAACTCCATGAACTGTTTGGCTGAAGGTCTTGGACTTGCAATGCCAGGTAACGGTACAATTCTTGCAGTTGCTGAAGAGCGTAAACAATTCGTTAAAGATTGCGCGAAACAGTTGATGGTTTTGATCGAGAAAGACATCAAGCCGCGTGATATCGTAACGATTGATGCGATTGATAATGCATTTGCTTTGGATATGGCGATGGGTGGATCTACAAACACTGTTCTTCACACATTGGCAATCGCGGCAGAAGCAGGAATTGATTACCCGATCGCTCGTATTAACGAAGTGGCTGAGCGCGTTCCTCACCTTGCGAAAATCGCTCCAGCTTCCGATTACCACATTGAAGATGTGCATTTGGCAGGCGGTGTAAGTGCGGTAATCAACGAGTTGCTCAAAAAACCAGGTGCTTTCAACGGTGACTGTCTATCCGTTACGGCACAAACACTTCGCGAGAACGTGGCTGGACGTGAAATTCAAAACTTTGACGTTATCCGTCCACTGACGAACCCGCACAGTGAGCGCGGCGGTTTGGCTGTTCTATTCGGTAATTTGGCTCCGGAAGGCAGTATCGTAAAAGTTGGTGCTGTTGACAAGTCCGTTGGTGGACGTCACGTAGGTCCAGCGATCTGCTTCGACTCCCAAGACGAAGCTTTGTACGGTATCGCAAATGGGAAAGTAAAAGAAGGACACGTTGTTGTCATTCGTTACGAAGGACCGAAGGGTGGACCTGGTATGCCAGAAATGTTGGCACCAACATCCCAAATCGTAGGTATGGGTCTTGGCGCGAAAGTAGCCTTGATTACAGACGGACGTTTCTCCGGCGCATCCCGCGGTATCTCACTTGGTCATATGTCACCTGAAGCTGCTGAAGGTGGACCACTTGCTTTCGTACATGATGGCGACATCATTGACGTAGATATGGATGGTCGCAAAATCGAATTGCAAATCAGCGATGAAGAGTTTGCTAAACGTCGTGAGTCATGGGCAGGATTCCAACAGAAGATTACTTCTGGTTACCTAGCTCGTTATACGAAAATGGTAACGAACGCAAGTGCTGGCGCAATTTTGAAAATCTAATTTGAAATAAGAAAGCCCTCCTCTCATGCAACGGAAACGTTGGTGGGAGGGGGGTTTTTCATGTTCTTCAAAAACGAATTGCCAGTTGCTAAGTAAGAAAAAAGTGCATAAACAACAGAGAACCTGTCAGAACCGTAATCGCCACGACAATCGAAAGTGTTAATACAAATCGTGCTTTGAAAATCGATAGCATCATTAAGGTGCTCTTCACGTCAATCATGGGCCCGAATACTAAGAAAGCAAGCAGGGACCCAGGTGAGAATGACTTGGCAAAGGAGACTGCGACGAAGGCGTCTGTGGTTGAACATAAGGAGAGCATGTAAGCGAAGCCCATCATGAACACATGAGAGATGAAGGCGCCTTGGCCGATGGCACTCAGGCTGTCCTGTGCCACAAAGGTCTGAATCAACGCTGTCAGAAGCGCGCCTAGCATTAAGTATTTGCTCATCTCGAACAGCTCAGAGGAGCCGTGGCTGACCATGGTCATGAGCTGGCTGCCACCATGGGCGTGGTTGTGGCCATGATGGTCATGTCCATGATCATGATGCTTGTGATTGTGACTATGATCATGGGCATGACTATGGTCGTGTTTGTGATCGTGATCGTGGTTGTGATGATGTGTCAGACTTGCTGCTGCAGGCTCAATTGGATGCCGTAAAGGGTTGCTCTTTAGGAATCGCGTGAGCAGGAAGCCAATGACCAACGCGACGCCAAAAGTGAGCCCCATACGTGAATAGGCCATAGCAGGGTTATCGCGGAAAGCCATCCAAGTGGAGGCGAAGACGATGGGGTTAAGGATAGGTCCCACTAGAATGAAAATAACAGCGATATAGACCGGCATCCCTTTGCGCATCAACCTGCGCACGAAAGGGATCATGCCGCACTCACAGAGGGGGAACATAATTCCCAGCACGCAGGCGAATAACACACCACCGAGGGGGTGTTTGGGGGTCATTCGCTGAATTACACCTTCGGGAATGAAGTTTTCTACGATGGTTGAGAGAAGAACGCCGAGAATCATGAACGGAAGGGCATCTAAGAAGATGTCCATAAAAGCCATAAAGACATGGCTGATCGGTTCCATGACCATCCCCATTGGGGGGAGTTGTCTTGTTGTTACAATCAGAAACAAGAGAAACACGCAAATAACCGAGGAGACGGGAAGGCTCCAGCGGTATAGAGTAGAGGACAATACAGTGACACCCCTTTGCCGAAGGAATTGGTATGTAACTATCCTATGTACATGCTGGGCTATCTAGGACAATGTCCTTGATTGACATTGATACTTAAGCGTGTATAATAATAGGAAATCAATTGCGATGATAGGAACAAGTACGTTTGTCTCCCGTTTCTCAGAGAGCCGGTGGTAGGTGCGAACCGGTGAAACAAGCAAACCGAATGGATCCTTGAGCTTGAAGCTGAACACTGTGTAGAATCACCGGAACCTAGGCCGGATTAAAACCACAGTTAATTATGCTAAACGGTAGCTCTCCGTTATCAGAGCCTGAAGGTTTACACGCGCATAACTTTGGTTATGTAGGTAGACAAATTAGGGTGGTACCACGGTCTCTCGTCCCTTGCGGAGGGAGGCTTTTTTGTTGTCTTTTTTAGCCATACGAATGAGAAATAGTGAAAATAATTGGAGGTATTTAGAATGAAACGTGTATTATCTGGCATGCAATCCAGCGGTCAGCTGACGATTGGCAATTATATTGGGGCACTTCGCAATTTTGTGAAGCTGCAAGAACTACATCGCTGTTATTTCATGGTGGTCGATATGCATGCGATCACAGTACCGCAAGAGCCAGCCGCGCTGCGGGAACAAACGGAGTCCATCGCTTCGTTATACATTGCTTCGGGACTAGATCCGAATAAGGCTTCTGTTTTCCTACAGTCCCATGTTCACGCACATGCAGAGTTAGGCTGGATTATGACGACGCTGACGCACATGGGCGAACTTGAGCGCATGACACAATTTAAAGATAAGTCCGAAGGGAAAGAATCTGTCGGTGCAGGACTATTCACGTATCCATCTCTGATGGCGGCTGACATCTTATTATATAACGCGGATCTTATTCCAGTTGGAGACGATCAGAAACAGCATTTGGAACTGACGCGTGATTTGGCTAACCGATTTAATAACCGTTTCGGCGATATGTTTACAATGCCACAGCCCTATATGCCTGAGGTAGGCGCTCGTATTATGTCACTAGATGATGCTTCTAAGAAGATGAGCAAGAGCAGTCCAAATACGGGCAGTTACATCGCGATGCTCGACGAGCCAGATGTTATTCGTAAGAAGCTTAGTCGTGCTGTTACGGATTCTGGGCGTGAAGTAACGTATGATCCTCAGAATAAGCCTGAGGTTAGTAACTTGATGTCGATTTATTCTCACTTTGCGGATATGAGTTTAGCGGAAATTGAGGCTCGATATGAGGGGCAGGGTTATGGTCCTTTCAAAAAGGAATTGGCCGAACACATCGTTTCTGTTCTGGAGCCGATCCAACAGCGCTATCGTGAGATTCGCAGTTCGGGAGCTATTTTTGACATTTTGAAAAAAGGTGCGGACGAGGCTGCTGAAGTGGCGAATCAAACGCTGCTTGAAGTAAAGAAACGGATGGGCTTTATTGTTCGTTAAGCCCATTTCTACACATACAAAAAGCTCAAATCCCAGTCATTGGGGATCTGAGCTTTTTGTTCATTCGGAAGGTGTGTTTTTACGACGACGCATTTTGGCTTTCGTAACGAAGCCGTATCCGATAAATCCTAACGAAATGAGGGAGAAGAGAAGCACCATCCACGGCTCGCGTAGAGCAATGAATAGGGAAATACAAGCGAGCAGCAGCGTACCAACAACTGCGAATAGGAGAGCAAGTGGTTTACTCATCTAGGCGACCTACTTTCTTGAAGTTCATGACATCTTCTTATATTAAACTTTTTTGAGCGCTGTGCATATAAATTCATTTCCTCCACATACTATCTTTGCAAGCTTGCAAATACATCAAAGATTATAGCTGACTGAAAGGAGTTCGATCCTGATGGCACAAAATCGTAGCAGCAATCAACTGGTAGTTCCACAAGCAAATCAAGCTTTAGATCAATTGAAATATGAGGTAGCTCAAGAGCTGGGCATTCAAATCCCTCAAGACGGTTACTATGGCAACATGGCAACTCGTGATACAGGTTCCATTGGTGGTGCGATTACTCGCCGCTTGGTACAAATCGCTGAGCAAACGCTCGCGGGGCAATCTGGTTCTAATTTCCGTTAATTAGATACCTGTCTCCGTACTAGCTTTCCCGAATTATGTAATAATAAAGCCCAGGAGCCTAAATAGCTCCTGGGCTTTTGGTGCGCCCGGATAAGGCCTAGCAATGAAAAGAAGGCCCCTGCAACCTATGCAAGGGCTTCTTTTCAATAGAGATCAACTTTTAGCTTCTTCTCAAGCTTCGTATCGTTCACCCAACCTACATAAGAATCAAGCGTTTGGAAATTGCGGTCCATCCGAATGACGCCGACGAACGGGAATTGCTTGCGATGGCGGTAGCGGACGTCCGCCCATCGGACTTCATAGCCCCACCGATGTTCTTTGACCTCAGCACAGGTGAAAGAGGAGAAATAGAGCAGCGCTTGGATGTCCTCGTGCTGCTTGGAAACCTCGACGGCGGGGTGGTCAGAGCAGGTGATGGTGTCCAGCCATTTTAGCTTGCCATTTTTGAGTTCGCCTAATTGGTAGGTTCCGTCTATGCACTCTTTCACAACATTCCAGACATAGAGGTTGAATGTTACAATAAGGGTATATTTATCACCGGGCTGATAAGTCGCATCTTTGCGATAGAGCCCTTTTTCAATAATAGCATGGTCCAGAGTTCGCCAAATGTAATATAGCGCAAGTAAGCCGTATAAGGTTGGGAAAATCAGCTGCGGCTTCGCTAGATGGAAGGACCACATGAAGATCGCGGCAATGTGACTTGTGAATATGAAAGGATCAAAGATGTGAATGATGTTCCATGACACCCATTTTTCCGAAAAAGGTCGAATAGCTTGCGTACCATAAGTATTGAAACAGTCGGTGAACACATGAACGCAAACCGCGATACCGATCCACATAGCGAGATGCAGGAAGGATATGCCGTGGAAAAATGGCGCAAGAGCACCAGTAATCAACAACGTCCACAAGGGAAGGGCGGGCAATGAATGTGAGCGACCACGATGATTGCGAATATAGAGGGCATTGCCCTTGAATCGTAGCAGTCCATCAATATCGGGAATCTGAGAGCCAACGACAGTTCCAATGAAAACAGCAGTTGTTGCTGCCGTATTTGCGGAAATACTAGGATCGATTTGTGAGAGCCCTGCTAATCCTAAGCCAATGACGAGATGAGTGCCTGTATCCAACTGGTTATCCTCCTAAGTGTTCTGTACACATGGTTTGTTCTGTATCTAAGCTGAGGGGTCAAATTTACATCTTGCTCTTAGTTTACCATTTTAGAGCAAAAAATAAATCAGAAGGAGATCTAAAAATGTCTAAAGTTTTTGTAGAGTATGCCATAAAACCGGAATTTCGAGCTTCTTTTCTCATCTATATGCAAGGACAACAGCTGCGGGAAGGGCGTTTGGAGCTATTGGAGGGGACCGATCAAGAAGGACTTTATGTAGAAATTTGGCATGATGTAACGTATGAAGACTACCTGAGCATGAAGGAGGAACGATTGAACGTTGAACGATTGCGTGATGGGCAGCATGGCGATTGGGAGCAATGGATCAAAGGCGGCATCCCAAAACTGCACATGTGGCATTTCTCGCCAGCTACGTATTCTTAAAACAAAAAAACCGCTGCTCTCTATTCGAGCAACGGCTTTCGTATGCGATTCAGTTATTATCTAGAGAGTACTCCGCCCCGGAAGGGGTAGGTGTAATTGAGTTCTTCATCAAATGTAATGTAATCCAAATTCACCATAAGCAATAGGAAACGCATGCCAGTAACAGGATCACTGATAATGATATGATCTCTTCCTGCGGCTTCTAATCTTCCTTTGAAAATTTTGGCGTTCCACTCGGAGTTGTTTTCATATGTCATATAGATGGTTGCCATTTTACCAAGGTTCAAACGAAGAATATTTTCGATATACGATTCTTCAATTGGTGGAAGTCCCGGTACGTTCACGCCTGTTTGTAAACCACTTCCTGGTGGAGTGAGGACAGATCCGGCTGGTGTTTGGGGAACAACTTTATTGGTAATTGAAGTTGGAACGGGGTAAGCTGGATACGGATTACCATATTGCATTTGCGGCATTGCTTGATTACCTATTTTGTAGGGGTTATTCAACATGATGATAATTTCCTCCTTGAGCTTTCCATACGAAAGCTTTCTTCATAAATGTGTTTGAACGATCGAAAAGGTCATTTTCCATAATCATCATATTGTGCTTCTGCCTAATTGGTGACGAATTTGTGGGCATTTTATAAAACAAAAAAGCTCCCGAAGGAGCTTTGTCAAAGTAGAAATTTATAACCGACACCCCACACCGTCTTGACGTGCTTGGGTTCTTTAGGATCATCCTCGATTTTTTTGCGAAGGTTGGCGATATGTACATCGATTGCACGCTCAGTTACCTGGGAATCAAAGCCGCGAACACGATTTAACAATTCTTCTCGACTGTAAACCCTGCCTTGATTTTGCCAGAAAAGCTTCATAATTTCGTATTCGGAGAAGGTTGTCTCGATATTCCTGCCGTTAACATATAGGCAGCGCTTTTCCAAATCCAAGTGGATCCCTAGGGGATCAAGCACGTCAGATGGCGATTGGGCTAGTGAAGGGTAGGCGTTGGAACGTCGAAATAAGGCTTGTATTCTGGCTGATAGCTCTCTCATCGAAAAAGGTTTGCATAAATAGTCATCAGCACCTGTTTGAAGGCCCTTCACACGATCCGAAACTTCGTTCTTGGCGGATACCATCAAGATCGGTATGGATGAAGTCTGACGAATTGTTGTACACAGCTGAATCCCATCCATATCAGGCAGCATAAGATCAAGAATAATCATATCAGGTTGAAAATCCCGGAATAAGACCTCGCCTTGTCGGCCGTTCTCTGCTCGTTTCACTTCATAGCCATCTTCGTATAAGTAAATGGACATCATTTCACCGATACTTAAATCGTCTTCGATGATTAAAATTTTGGACATACAGGTTCCCCTCCTTTTCCTTTAAAAGGCTAGGTGCTCGATATGCCTTCCCGCAATAATCGATCCTATCTATATGACATGTTATCCTATCCATTTTGTGACGTCCAGTTTTAACTTATTTTTAAACAGAGAAAAGAAGCTGATCTTTACTTGAACCATCAATCTTTAGGTCAAGTTAGTCAGCTTCATTCGGTTAGGGGGAGTAAGGATGAGAACGATCATACCGTCAAATGCTTCCGGACAAGATCTTCGCTCAGATGCTCTGCTTTCCCTTCGGCAGCAATGGTGCCGCGGTCAAGTACATAGTAGTAATCAGCGATGCTTGTAGCGAATTCTAAGCTTTGTTCTACCAATAGAACGGCAATCTCGCGATTGCGCTTAATCGTTTCAATAATCGCCTCAATCTCCATGACGATAGATGGCTGTATCCCCTCCATAGGTTCATCTAGGAGTAACAGTTTAGGTCCAGGAGCCAATGCCCGTGCGATAGCTAATTGCTGCTGCTGACCGCCGCTGAGATCCCCTCCTTTGCGATGGAGCATTTGTCGAAGTACAGGAAACGTATCAAAGATTGAATCGGGTAATTTCTTGCGACGATCCGATGAGGCTTCTAAGCCTAATAAAAGATTCTCTTCGACAGATAGCTGGGGAAATATTTCCCTGCCCTGTGGTACATAGCCAATGCCTGACTTGGCACGGCGATCTGGTGAAGATGAAGTGATGTCTGTATCTGAGTACTGAATGGAACCTGATCGGGGCTTAATGAGTCCCATAATGCTTTTCATTAATGTTGATTTTCCAACCCCATTGCGCCCCATTAGACAAACGATCTGACCAGGTCTTACTTCGAGGTTGACGTTACGGATGACCATACTTTCGCCATAGCCGGACTCTATACCTTGTAGTTTAAGCACCGCGTTCAACTCTCCTTCCGAGATAGACTTCCGCCACTTTATCGTCATTCTGAATCTCTTGCATGGTGCCTTCGCGCAGAACAGTTCCTTCATGGAGAACCGTTACCATTCTAGCGAATTGGCGTACGAAAGCCATGTCGTGCTCAACGACGATAATAGTTTGATTCGCTGCAATTTCATGGAGCAGCTCCCCTGTCTTCTCTGTTTCACTATCCGTCATGCCAGCAGCGGGCTCATCAAGCAGCAAGAGATCAGGCTCTTGCATGAGCAGCATGCCGATTTCAAGCCACTGCTTCTCCCCATGGGAGAGGGAGCCTGCACGTTCTTTGGCTTTAGTTTGTAGACCGATCATATCAAGTCTGAGGTGAAGTCGTTCTCTTTGTTCACTTGTGGTTTTGGCCCAAAGCGCGCTGAGAAGGCCGCGCTGCTGTTTCATGGATAGCGCCAAATTTTCAAACACTGTCAAAGTTGAGAAAACGGTAGGCGCCTGGAATTTGCGTCCAATCCCAAGCTGGGCAATTTGGTGCTCTTGGTGCTTGGTGAGATCAATCGAATCCTTGAATAAGACGTGGCCTTGGGATGGCTTTACTTTGCCGCAAATGACATCAAGCAGCGTAGTTTTGCCTGCACCATTAGGACCGATAAGGAAGCGGAGTTCTCCTTGTTTTAACGAGAAATCTAGATTTCGCAAGGCTTTGAAACCGTCGAAGTTCACCTCAAGTCCCTTGACGCTCAGGATTGTCTCGTCAGTTGTCGGTTGTTGTTTCGCTAATTGTCCTAGCATTGAAATGTTCCCCTTTCCGGTTTGCATAAGTGGTTATGTTTCTATGACTTCTTGCGATGTAGAGATTTGCTTCGGATGCTGGTTTCTGTTTCTTTTCCAATTGGAGAAATAGTGGGTCAATGTGCCAACGATTCCTTTGGGCAGTAATAGAACAACGACGATGAACATGGCACCAAGCATGATGGGCCACCAAGCCGGATAAGCTTCGCTAAAGGTTGTTTTAGCTGCATTCGTAACTAATGCTCCAAGGACAGCGCCGCCAATTGTTGAACGACCGCCAATGGCTACCCATAGCACCATTTCAATAGATGGCACGATACCCATTTGCGCTGGGGAGATAATCCCTTCTTGAAGTACGAAGAGCACGCCGGCAAGCCCAGCTAACCCCGCGGAGAGGCAGTAGATGAATACCTTATACGTAACGGGATTATAGCCAATGAAACGCACCCGGTTCTCACCATCACGTATGGCTGTGAGAATGTTGCCAAGTCTGCTAGTCACTAGCATCGTGCTAAGGATCAACACGACGAGTACGACAGCTAAGGTGAGATAGAAAAACAACAGCTTTGTTGATTGTGACTGTAGATTCAGACCGAGAAAGGTCGTGAAATTCGTCAAACCATTCGTCCCGCCTGTGTAACCTTGCTGCCCAACGAAGAGCGTCACCGTAATGATGACTAAGGCTTGGGATAAAATGGAGAAGAATGCGCCTTTGATCCGATTGCGGAACGTGAAATATCCAAGGATGAAGGCGACGATCATCGGTACAATGAGCGCCAGTAGGAACGCAGCCGCGGCACTGTGGAACGGAACCCAGAACCACGGCAAGCTTTTGACACCACTCCAGGACATGAAATCAGGCAATTGATTTGGCGTGGAAGCCAGCTTCAGATGCATAGCCATACAATAAGCGCCGAGACCGAAATATACGCCATGACCAAGGCTCAAAATGCCGGTATATCCCCAGATTAAATCAATTCCGATCGCGATAATGGCATAAGCCAGGAATTTGCCGAGTAAGGATAAACGAAAGTCAGACAAGAATAGGGGGGCAAGCGCGATGAGTAGTAGGCAGATCCCATAGATGGTTAGTTTGAGCTTAGATTGTTTGGCAAAAAGCATAGATGGTAGTCACATCCTTTCTTCAATCTAAGGATCTCGAACGCATCGTTACAAGTCCCATTGGTTTCCATTGTAGGAAGGCGATGATCAGTGTAAACACAAGTACTTTACCGAGTGTAGCGCTGGTTGTATACTCCAAAGCCGTATTGAAAACGCCGATTCCGAGTGCTCCAGCTACGGTGCCGATTAGCTTGCCGATTCCGCCAAGTACGACGACCATGAAGGCATCTACAATATAATAGGTCCCAATTGTGGGCCCGATCGGTCCAAGTAAAGATAGGGCACAACCGGCGATACCTGCCATAGCGGAGCCAAAAGCGAAGGATTGGGCATCAACTCTACGGGTAGATATTCCTAAACATGAAGCCATTTGGCGATTTTGCATAACCGCTCTCATGCGTCTTCCGCCAGCAGAGTGATAGAGATACAGATAGATAATCAAGATGCATAATGCCACAAGCCCAATGATAAACAGTCTCTTATAAGGAAGAATTAAGTCTGCCGTTACATGCCATCCGCCTTCTAGCCATTGCGGTGCTTTCACTGCGACGTTGGGAGCCCCGAAGATGGATCGCGCAATTTGCTGTAAGGCAAGGGAGACGCCCCAGGTAGCGAGTAGGCTATCCAACGGTCTTCCGTACATGAAGCGAATGAGCACAACTTCGAGCAGCCAGCCTATGGCGAAGGCAACGACAAAGGCAACGCCGAGTGAAACGACGAAATACCAGCCGAATGCAGAAGCGGGCATATACGATTGAAACCATTTCTGTACGAGGTAGGCCATATAAGCACCAATCATAATAAATTCGCCGTGCGCCATATTCATAACGTTCATGAGACCGAAGGTAATGGCGAGACCGATTGCGATCAAAAGCAGAATGGAGCTTAAGCTGAGTCCGTTAAATATTTGAAGCAGTAGCAAACTCATAGCGACTTCTCCTCTCTGAAACCGGAGTAAAATGATGAAATCCAGGACTGCAGTTAGGCAGTCCTGGTTTCTGAGTACTAACTTGTAAGGATTATTTCGTTACTTCTGCGCCCCAAGGGTATGTTTTGAGGAATGGATCCGGTTTGAGTGCTTTACCAGAATTCCAAATTTCTTTGATTTGGCCATCTGCTGTAATTTGGCCGATACGTGCTGTTTTGTAAATATGTTGATTCTCACCATCAATGGTGACTTTACCTTCAGGTGAATTCCACTCGATTCCTTTGGCTGCTGCTTTTACTTTCTCTACATCAAAGGAACCTGCTTTTTTCACAGCTTCAGCCCACAGATACACAGCCGTGTACCCTGCTTCAATGGGATCATCCGTTACGCGGTCCTTACCGTATTTGGCTTTGTAAGCCTCAACGAACTTTTTGTTTTCAGGTGTATCTGTTGTTTGATAGTAGTTCCATGCTGTGTAGTGACCATCGAGTACGGAAGCACCGATACCACGGACTTCTTCTTCGGCAATACTCACGGACATAGTAGTTAAATCCTTAGCCGAAATTCCAGCATCTTTCAGCTGCTTAAAGAAAGCAACGTTACTATCGCCGTTCAATGTGTTGAAGACAACGTCTGGTTTTTCCTTTTTAATCTTACTAATGATTGTATTGTAGTCCGTGTGTCCAAGCGGTGTGTATTCTTCAGCAACCAGTGTTCCGCCATCGGCTTTCAACTGCTCTTTAATAATTTTATTGGCTGTTCTAGGGAAGACGTAGTCGGAACCAAGGAGGAAGAATTTCTTGCCTTTATTTTGCAGAAGCCATGTTACTGCAGGGATGATTTGTTGGTTCGTTGTTGCGCCGATGTAGAAGATGTTAGGTGAGGATTCTACACCTTCATACTGTACCGGGTACCACAGCAATCCTTTGTTTTGCTCGACAACCGGTAGTACTGCTTTACGGCTAGCCGATGTCCAACAACCGAAAATTGTTACTACGCTGTCTTTTTGCAGGAGCTTCTTTGTCTTCTCTGCAAAAGTTGGCCAATCCGATGCCCCATCTTCGATCACGGGTTTAATCTTTTTGCCCAATAGTCCCCCAGCTGCATTAATTTCATCAATCGCCATGAGCTCAGCATCTCGAACAGATACCTCACTGATGGACATTGTACCTGTTAGTGAGTGAAGAATTCCCACTGGTACGGTATCGCCAGATGTTGAAGCCACAGGTGCAGTCGTCGTAGAGGTGGTAGATTCTGTCTTCGCACAGCCGGCCGCTACTAACATCAAAGCCATACTTAGTGCAACTGTAAGCTTACCTTTGTTTCTTATCTCTCTCATTCACGTCCCACTCCCTTGCCTTACAAGATTTGGATTACATGGCTTATGATAAATGGCGATACAAGTTAATGTCAACATACATGACACTAATTAAATATTATTTGGTGAAAATGCACAAATCTACGTGAAATACTTGTAAAAATCACATGAAAACGAAATATTTGTTCAAGGAATACGGTATTTATGTCAATATACATAACATTAAAGATTTACAATCGTGAAATACACGAATATAATGAGTGTAAAGGATTGCCATTATTCGGATTTAGAAGAGGTGAGAAACGTGCATTTAACGGAAAGAGAGAAAGAGAAGTTACTCATTACCGTAGCTGCTGACTTAGCTAGACGAAGGCTTGCCAGGGGCTTAAAGCTGAATTATCCAGAAAGTATTGCTCTGTTGACTTCCGAGATTATGGAAGGAGCAAGGGATGGCTTGACGGTCGCACAGCTCATGGCATTCGGTACGACTATATTGAAGGCAGATCAAGTTATGGAAGGTGTGCCTCAAATGATTCACGAAGTGCAAGTGGAAGCCACGTTCCCCGATGGAACCAAATTAGTTACCGTACATGAACCTATTACTTAAATAATCATGAAAGGGGCGAGCACATGGTTCCCGGTGAATATCGAACAGCCAAAGGCTATATAGAAATGAATGCACTCAGACAGACGATAGAAATCATAGTTACAAATATAGGGGATCGCCCAGTTCAAGTGGGGTCGCATTTTCATTTTTTTGAAGTCAATCGAGGGTTGGATTTCTCAAGAGAGCTAGCCTTTGGCATGCGCCTAGACATTCCGGCAGGAACGGCAGTCCGTTTCGAGCCTGGCGAGCAGAAACCGGTTCAACTTGTCGAATTAGGCGGAGCCAAGTTGAGCTACGGACTTAACAATTTGAGTCAAGGATTAGCGGTAAAAGACAAAATGCCGGCCGAAACAAAAGCCAGATGGCAGACTTGGGAGGGGATGCTCGGTGAGTCGAATAGATCGTAAGAACTATGCACTGATGTTTGGCCCTACAACAGGCGATGCCATTCGATTGGCAGACACAGAGCTCTGGGCGCAAATCGAACATGATTACACCGTATACGGGGATGAATGTAAATTTGGCGGTGGGAAAGTTATCCGTGACGGTATGGGACAATCCAGCGGTGCAACTCGGGCACAGGGTGTTTTAGATACTTTGATAACGAATGCTGTCATTATTGATCATTGGGGCATTGTCAAAGGTGATATCGGTATTCGGGATGGTCATATTGTGGCTATTGGCAAAGCAGGCAACCCGGATATTATGGATGGCGTGCATTCGAATATGATCGTAGGTGCAAGCACCGAGGTTATTGCAGGTGAGGGTAAAATCGTAACGGCTGGCGGCATCGACGCGCATATCCATTTTATTTGTCCGCAGCAAATTGAAACTGCACTTTCCTCAGGTGTGACGACCATGATCGGCGGTGGTACAGGGCCAGCTACGGGAACGAATGCAACAACCTGCACGCCAGGCGCTTGGCACATGCAGCGGATGTTGGAGGCAGCCGAAGCATTTCCGATGAATCTGGGCTTTACCGGTAAAGGGAACTCTTCTTTCTTGGAGCCTCTGACGGAACAAATTGAAGCTGGCGCCATTGGTTTGAAGCTTCATGAGGATTGGGGAACAACGCCTGCAGCAATCGACATGTGCTTGGAAGCGGCAGATCGTTATGATGTGCAAGTAGCGATTCATACGGATACATTAAATGAAGCGGGATTTCTTGAGGATACGCTTGCAGCGATCAAAGGACGTACCATTCATACGTATCATACCGAGGGAGCGGGTGGCGGTCATGCACCAGATATTATCCGAGCGGCCGCTGAGCTGAATGTTCTGCCCTCCTCGACAAATCCGACACGCCCGTACACGATCAATACAATAGAAGAACATTTGGATATGTTGATGGTGTGCCATCACTTGGATAGTCGAATTCCGGAAGATGTCGCTTTCGCCGATTCTCGGATTCGCCCTGAGACGATTGCAGCGGAGGATATTCTGCATGACTTAGGCGTGTTCAGTATGCTGAGCTCCGATTCACAGGCGATGGGGCGAGTGGGTGAGGTCATTATTCGAACGTGGCAAACGGCGGATAAAATGAAAAAGCAGCGCGGACCGCTAGCTCCGGATACCGAAGACAATGATAATTTTCGAATCAAACGCTACATGGCGAAATATACAATAAATCCAGCGATTACCCACGGCATCTCGCATCTGGTAGGGTCGATTGAACCAGGTAAATTCGCAGATTTGGTCGTTTGGAGTCCGATGTTTTTCGGTGTGAAGCCAGATCTCGTCCTTAAAGGCGGCAGCATTGCTTATGCCCAAATGGGAGATCCGAACGCATCTATCCCAACACCGCAGCCAGTATTCGGTAGGCCGATGTTCGCTGCATTTGGGAAAGCGTTGACGCAAAGCTCGATTACCTTCGTTTCTCAGGCAGCGTATGACAGCGGAATCAGGGAGCGATTCGGATTGCAGAAGCGGATTGAGCCGGTGAAAGGCTGTCGCAGCATTTCGAAGAAAGATATGATTCATAACGACGGAACTCCTTCTATAGAAGTGAATCCGGAAACCTACGAGGTGAAGGTTGATGGCGAAGCCGTGACCTGTGAGCCTGCGACAGAGCTGCCGATGGCACAGTTATATTTCTTATTTTAAATAGAATGGAAGAAAGTCCCGACTGAGGTGACAACAATGACTGCATTAGAACATCCACCGTTCCATTGGTTAGCCTATCAGCAACTGTTGGATTCGGCGCTTCCGATTGGCGGGTTTTCTCACTCCTTTGGTTTGGAAACGCTCGTCCAACAAGGGAGATTGACGACAATCTCCGAACTGGAAGCCTATATTCGGTCGATGCTTGCGGGAAGCTGGGCCTCTTCGGATGCCATGGTCATTAAAGCGGCTTATCTGCACATCCCTCGAGGGGAGTTAGGGCAGCTTTGGGATCTCGACCACATGCTTCATGTGCAGAGGGTAGGGAGCGAGACGCGGAGCGGCGTTCAGAAAATGGGGCGTAGATTGCTCCAATTATCACGTTCGCTGTATCCGGAGCTGAATTGGCAGCCGCTCGATGATGCGGTAAGTGCTGGGAAATGCAGCTCGAATCATCCCGTTGTGCATGGATGGGTGAGCTATCATTTAGGCGTTCCTCTCCATCAGGCTGCTGAAGGTTATCTATATATGTGTATCATGACTTGTATCAATAGTGCGCTCAGGCTAATGTCCATTGGACAAACGCAAGGTCAGATGCTGCTCGCGAAGCTCGTTCCTTTGACAGGAAGTGAATGGCAGCGAGTTTCACATCTGGATCCAATGGAGGCTTACACGAATTCACCAGCGGCTGATTTAGCTATGATGCAGCATGAAACGTTATATTCACGTTTATTTATGTCATAGAAGGAAATCTAAGTATATATCTGAGGAGGAATTACTATGTGTCAAGGAAACGGTCATCATCATCATCACGAATGGGAGAAGCCAGCAGCAGATCGCAGTCGCCCGATGCGAATTGGGATCGGAGGTCCTGTAGGTTCTGGCAAAACAGCATTAGTAGAACGCTTGGCAAGAAAGCTGAATGACCGCTATAGTATCGCAGTTATTACGAATGACATTTATACGAAGGAAGATGCACGTATTCTGATTAGTTCTGAGGCATTGCCAGAAGAGCGTATCATTGGAGTAGAAACAGGTGGATGTCCGCATACAGCGATCCGTGAGGATGCGTCGATGAATTTCGAAGCGATTGAAGAACTGGAGAAAAGATTTGAGAATCTCGATATTATTTTCATTGAGAGTGGTGGCGATAATTTGGCAGCTGCATTCAGTCCGGAGCTCGTGGATCGCTTCATCTATATTATTGACGTGGCCCAAGGGGAGAAAATCCCTCGTAAAGGCGGCCCTGGCATCATGCGTTCGGATATGCTGATCATTAACAAAATCGATCTTGCTCCTTATGTCGGCGCCAGCTTAGAAGTTATGGATTCCGATACGAAGAAAATGCGCGGCGAGCGTCCGTATATCTTCTCAAACCTAATGGGTGGCACAGGGTTGGATGATATCGTGTCTTGGGTGGAGACGGAGTTCAGCCATGCCTAAGCTGTCTGGGGAGATATCCGCACAATTTGCGGTGCGCAGCGGCTTCACGCGGCTCATACACAAATATCATGCCTCCCCGCTCAAAATCGCCAAAACGTTTCGTTATGAAAATGAAACGTGCTTAGATGGTGCCGCTCCTATGGATCAGTTGGGCGTTTATATGATGGATTGCTCACCTGGGCTAATGGCTGGTGATCATTACGAAATTAACGTGCGCCTTGAAGAGGGCGCACGTGTTTTTCTAACGAACCAGTCATTCACGAAGGTGCATCCCGCGGCTGAAAATCAAGGAAGTACGCAGCATCAGATACTTCGACTTGAATCTGATGCGTTGCTTGAGTATATGCCGGAGCCTTTAATGCTCTATAAGGATGCTAACTTATTCGCAGAAACCGAGGCACATCTATCGAGAGGATCGACATTGATTTTCTCCGATGTCCTCTGTCCCGGTCGCACACAGCGAGGGGAAATATTTCACTATACAAGGTATGTGAACAGGATGAAGGTCTGGTATGAAGGCGAGCTGATCTTCTATCAGAATCAGCGTGTTGAACCAGGTACGATGGAGCTGTCTTCACCAGGTTGCTGGGAAGGCGAGACGCATATGGGCAATCTGTTTATCTTCTCAGACCGACTTGGTCCACGCCACCTTGAAGTCATTGTGGACGAATTAAGTCAGCTGGAAGGCCAAACGATTCGAGTAGGAGCAAGTCTAACTTACAAATATGGACTTGTTGTGAACGTCATGGGAAGGCATGCCTGGGAGCTGCAAGATGTCTTGACGAAGGCTTGGCACCAAATCCGCCGCAGCTTATTCGATTTAACGCCGCTGCTAGTGAATAAATAGGAAAGGAGGCAGGTAAAAACCTGCCTCCTTTTCCTATTTACACCGCCTGCGGTTGGGGGAATCTGTTTAACGCTAAAGCTTATGGGCATTATCCCATTGGCTCAGGATCATCGACGCTTGCTAACCTGAGTGAAGGGGATAGTGGCGATAGTTAGCTTTATGAGCGCATAGATAGGGGTGTTCAGGTGCCCTACGCGTTAATTTCCACAACTTTTTCACATAATCCAAATTGGAATCGAATGGTAAGTACATTTTCCACGCATACTGGAAGGGAGAATCGACAATATGATGACAACTGCCCGTGCTTCATTGTCAAATGATGTAGGGGTTGGTATGATGAGAATGTTCATTAAGATGTAGGATCGGAAATTCGATATAGAGGAGGTAAACGCACATGGATAATCAAGTCACTTACGAAAATGTTTCAACCGGCTCGTCCCAAGGGCAAGCTGGAACTGATGCCATAGATGCTAGCTCGACGAAAGGTGCAAATGGGCCTGTGACCTTGAAGGAATATTACCGACTGGTGAAACCGGGTATTATTTATTCCAATTTAATGACAGCATTCGCTGGATACTGGGTAGCGGCTAAGTGGGATGTTGACTGGCTCCATTTAATTATGACGATGCTAGGCACAGCACTTGTTATGGCTGGAGGTACGGTACTGAATAATTATCTGGACCGTGAGATGGACGCGAAGATGGAACGCACACAGAATAGAGCACTGCCAAGTGGACGGTTAAGCGCCAATTTTGTTCTTTGGTTCGGAATTATTCTTGGTACGATTGGATTAGGGGTTCTCTATTTAGGGGCTCATTCACCTTTAGCTACATTAATGGGTTTACTTGGATTGTTCTTTTATGTTTGGATCTATACAGCGTGGTTCAAAAGAACATCGGTATGGAGCACATTCGTAGGCGCAATCTCAGGAGCAGTACCCCCTCTGATCGGTTATTGCGCGGTTAGCGGGAATATTGATTTGGGAGCGATCTTGGTTTTCTTGTTCTTATTCCTATGGCAGCCACCGCATTTCTGGGCGCTTGGTATTCGCCGTATGGAAGAGTATCGTGCAGCGGGCTTCCCGTTATTGCCGGTAGTCAGAGGAACTTTTGTAACGAAAATTAGTATGGTTCGTTATGTCGTTCTATTAGTGCCTGTTACAGTCATGTTAACGGCATATGGTTATGTAGGGACGATCTTCTTAATCGTATCGACCATTCTTGGATTAACGTGGGTTTTCATGAGTGTCAAAGGGTTCAAAGCAAATGGGGAAGCGGAAATCGTATGGGCAAAGCGCATGTTTTTGTTCTCCCTTATATATTTAACGCTGTTATCGATCTTGATGGTTATTGATACGACAGCGAAAATTTAGTCTGGGGGACGAAAACGATGGGGACGTTTTTGGAAAAAAATTGGTTTAAGCTAGCGCTGGGTGCGATTTTAATTGCAATGATTGCATCCTTTGCTTATAAGTTAGTGACGAACGGCAGTAAGCCGGATGAAAGATTAACAGCAATGAAGGCGGCGCCTTCTTTTACACTGCAAGATTTAGATGGTAAAACGGTTACCTCGGAAAGCATGAACGGTAAAGTACGACTCGTTTATTTCTTTTATTCTTTTTGTCCGGATGTATGCTTACCGACAAGTTTCTTGATTTCACAGGTACAGGATGAATTGAAGAAAAAGGATTTACTGGGATCCAAAGCGGAAATTTTATCGATAACTGTGGATCCAGTAAGGGATACGGCTGAGGTGTTAAAAGCATTCGGAAATCGTTTCGAATCGAAGCCGATTCCAGGCGGATGGACGTTCCTCCGAGGTGAGGAAGCGAAGGTTCATAAGCTTGCTGAGGACTTCGGTATCATGGTCATCAAAGAGAAGGACGGCAATTTCTCACATTCAAATGCGATCTTGCTAGTAGATCCGAAGGGGCAACTCCGAAATTATTATGATGCAAGCAATCCAGAACTGGATGCGGCGCATATTGTGAAGGATGTTGTAACCCTTTCAAAAGGGAAATAACGCAAAGTGATTATTCATAAGCAGGGTTGGGCGCAGGGTAGATAATATACGCGTCCAGTCCTGCTTTTTCTAATTGCTGAATGAGATATTCTTCTGGTGTGCCTTCGACACCTGCATAGCCCTTACGGGTATAGATGTGTTCGGCATCTGGAAAGGTATCGCGCAGCAAATAACGGATTTTTTTGCCGGATGCGTCGTTGTCGGTGAAAATATAAACGGGCAGATCCCCTACCTTTTTTCGCAACGAGTCAAGCGTAATGGAACTGGGAGTGCCGAAGGTACAATGGATGATGACGGTATCATCAACGACGCGCTTCAAGCGACTTTTATCATTTTTCCCCTCAACGATAATGGTAATGGACATGGATTCACCTTCACTCCTTTTTAAAGTAGTATACCCCGTTTGGAGCGGCGATCCAAGTAATGCGAAGCTGCGATATTTCCTGGGAAATGACAAGGATTTACAGCGTGTGACATATGGAAAAAGGCCTGACGACATCAAGCCTTTGTAGTGAAGAGAAACTATGAAGTTAACATAGGCGATTTGAACGTGCGAAGCGGCAACAGTGAAAGGGCTAGCATGAGGATGAAGAATGCAATGAAGTAGGAGGAAATATGATCGCGAAGCTGACCGGCCATCATGGGTCCGATAAAGGCACCAACCGAATAAGAAATCGATAGCAAAGAAAACACACGGCCATATCTAGAGCTGCTGGTAATACTGGCAAGTAAAGCTGCAAGTGCGGGATAAATGACACCTTTGGCCATGCCGATTAAGAAAAGGGATACGGTTAATGGAATTGGCCACTGGATGGCTAATCCGAAGAAAACGGCGGCAAGCCCGATGCTTCCGCTGATTGTTCGTAGAAAAGGTGATATTTTATTCAAAAACCAGAAAGAAATACTAAGCAATGCGCCTAAACTGACCAATGTGAAAAATACGCCAGAAGTAAGAATTGACTCTCGTGCCGATTTCATTAGAGGCAGCTCGAAGAACAAAATGCCCTGTGAGCAAGAGAGTGCCATGGGAATGAGGAAGAAAAGCCAGGGGATTGCGACACCATCACTGTCATCACCTTCTTTGATATCCTGAGATGCATGATGTCCGTGCGGATCTATGTGGGCCTTAGAGCTCAACTTGTCCGCTTTGTGAGACAGCATTTCTTTCTCTTTTACACCGAAAATAGCAAGAATACCTGTAATAATAAGGATCCAGCCTAATACGGAAAAAGAGGTTGTAAAACCGATTTTGGCTACTAATACAGCACCTGCCGCTGGTGAGACTACAGATGCTAGGGTGTGGACCAGGCCGTTGCCTGCCATGAGCTTGCTTTGATGAATGCGATCACGCGCTATGCGAGCTAGTAGAGATAAACAAGCAGGTGATAGGAAAGCAAGTACAAATCCACTGATGGAACGAATGTAAAGCAGATGCCACGGATCTTTCACGTTGGATTGAAATAGTAATATGATCCCTGCTACAATTAAACTACAGACAATGAAAAATTTACTGCCGTATTTGTCTACACCATAGCCTGCAATGAGATTGCCAGGAAGATGTGTGAGTGAATATACGCCCATAATGAGCCCTATAAATGAAGGAGCAGCTCCTAGCGATAAGGCGAAAGGGGATAAAATCGGGTATTGCGCGTGTAAATCAAAAAATGCAACAAACATAAATAGGTACAACCATATGGCTGTTCGCACGGTTTTACCACCTCGATCCTTTAGTTTCATCTCTTCTTAAGTTTTACGCCGCTCGTCCCAAGGATATGACCGTTCGGGACAAATGACACAAATTCGAAACAGGGAGGACACATGGACCCTATCGTTATTATACTTTTGGCTGCTGTCGGCATTTTTCTTGTTTTTCGTTTAAGGCAATCTTATCGTAGAACTGGAAAAAGCATAGATAAAACCAAAGAAATTGAGCAAAAGCTAGCACAGTTAAGGAAAAAAAGAGATGAAGATTAAGGAGTCCATGTAGTATGATAGGAAGGGACTTTTGGATTATGAGGAGGGGTTAAAGATGGATCAGTGGATTTCGTTTGCACAGGATCGTTGGTATTTAATAGTAGGGGCTATTATTGTTTTATTTATTGTGATTGGTATTGTTAAAACCGTGGTGAAATGGGTCGTAGTCCTTGTCATCGTTGGGGCGCTTATCGTTTATGGAGCGAGTTATAAGGATAAAATAAAAGATATTGGGGCAACGGTTATTTCTCAAGTCAGCGATGATATCAAGGATAAGGCGGTTAGTGCTTTGACTTCCGAAGCCAAAGAGGCGAAATTCAAGGCTAACCCGGACGGTTCCTTTTTAATTACGACGAAAAGTTTGCAAGTAGAAGGGAAACCAGGATCCGACGAGGTTCAGGTCACTTTTCTCGGAAAAACATTCAAAATGAATGCAAATGCTGCCGTGAATGCGTTCATCGAGCAAGCAAAGAAAAATGCCTAGTCATTGGTTGGGCTAGCCTATCAAAGGAAGGTGAGTACGCATGACGGATAACGCGTGGTTTCAAACCATCTCAATCAATTTTATATCCATCTTGATCGTTCTCACGATTGCAGCTTCTGTGCTGCAGGGATTTTTCCGTGGTGGCTCTGGCTCAGCCAGGCATTTCGTAGCAATGTTGGTGGAAGCGGTGCTCGCCATCCTCGCCATGTTTCTGGCTTGGAAAGGTGTGCAACTGATTTCACCTTGGATTCAAATGTGGTTGAAGGATCAGAATTTGCAGATTCCGACAACGGACATAAGTGCCCTAAAACAAGCTTACTATACCGTGATTACAAGTTTACGCGATTTTCCATTACTTCGTTTTGGGGTTTTATTTATCCTCGGCTATGTGATCATCAAACAAATCTTGAATCACGTGGTTGATTTAGTGTTAGGGCGTTGGTTGGCTGAACGGTTTGCCATGCCCAAACGGAGCCATTCTATTTTGAGCTCGGTTTCAGGCGGGGCTATTGGATCCATAGCTGGATTTGCTAGAGCGCTTATGTTAATTGCTATTTTATTCATATATGTCTCCTTATTCCCTCACTCGATGCTAACCCCGTATATTGAGTCCTCACATATGTATCAAAAAGGAGCTCAAGAAGTGATCTCACCGTTCACAGGTGATTTTATAGCGGAGAAGGCGCCTGTTTTCACACGTGCTGTAGAGCAAGAATTCACGAATATTTTGCAACGAAAATATGAAGTTCTTGACGCGAAAATCCCGGGTAACATTGCGGATGCGGCCAAAGAAATTACAGCTAATGCGACAACGGATGAAGAGAAGGCTAAATTGCTGTACAGTTGGGTAGGAACCCGAGTTCAGTATGATTGGAATAAAGTGAAGCTATATGAAGAACAGCGAATTTGGAAGGAGCAAACACCTGAAGATACGTTCAATACCAAAGAAGGCGTTTGTATTGATTATTCAAGATTATACGCACAAATGGCCAGATCCATTGGACTTGATGTGAAGGTTGTCACAGGTCTAGGATATGATGGTCAGGGAGGATATGGCCCGCACGCTTGGAATGAAGTGTATCTCAAGGAAACGAATAAGTGGGTACCTCTGGATTCCACTTGGGTGGCAAGCGGAGCAAATTGGTTCAATCCGCCGAATTTCGATCAAACACATGTGAGGGACGTTTAGAGGAGAGAATATGCGGAGAGAGTTAAATGCTTATAAAATGATTTTTTTGGATGCAGGCGATACGTTAGTAACGATTCCTGCGGCACAAACGATTTTGAAGCAGTACTTGCAGTTGCGCGCAGTTGACCGGGATGAAAATCATATTAATGAACTTTTTACAGAAGCATTTCGTCTATTTTATTATGTTGAGAAAAAAGATAACTTCGTGGTGTGCAGTCCAGAGTCAGATCGTGAATTCTGGGTTAACCTATACCACTATGTCCTGCATAAGTTAGGCGTTCATGAGGATTGGACGGAGGAAGAGATCTTCAACTGCTGTCATGAGTTATACGAAATTTTCACAGCGCCGGAGTATTATGATCTATTTGATGATGTGAAGCCATTTCTGGAAGAGCTGAAAACACGAGGCTTCCGCATTGGAATTATCTCTAATTTTGCTCCTACGCTGAAAGCCATTCTAGCTGACAAAGGGGTATTACACTATTTTGACCCCGTACTGGTATCAACTGAAGTTGGTCTGGAGAAGCCTGACCCTGCTATTTTTCGGCTTGCTTTACAGATGGCGGACGTTGAGGCTAGCGATGTACTGTATGTCGGGGATCATGAGACGAATGATATTTGGGCCCCTAATCAAGTTGGCATAGATGCTGTTCGTATTATTCGGTACCCTTATCACACGGGAGATGGCATACGCTCCTTGCTTGAACTGATTCCAGCGCCTGTTGGTGGTCGGTGAAGTACGACCTAAGTGTTAGTAAGAAAGGATATGAACCCGCATGAAGTCATCCATTATGGATGATCCGAAGAAAAAAGAAATCACTAAAAAACGGCACTTTTCGTTTCGGATCAATATATTTTTCTTCGTTACTTTTTTACTTTTTTCCGTACTCATTGTGCGGTTAGCGATTCTTCAATTCGTTCAAGCCAAGGATCTGAAGGCTGCAGAGAATACCAACACGAATCAAACCAACAAAATCGCCCCGATTCGCGGCAATATTTATGATTCTACGAAATCCCCACTGGCGTATACCATTCCCGTACAGTCTTTATTTTTCCGTATTGAACCAGGCCAGGATAAGGATGCTAATATTGATTTAGCCAAACGCATTAAGAGCGAAGTATTTGACAAGTTTGCGAAACCGAACACAGTTAGCCCAACAGCTGAAGAAATTGTCCTTGCGATGGATTTGGGCTATGACATTAATAAAAAGCCAGTGAAAGATCCGAGCTACTATTCCGTACCACGCCGTATTAAAGCGGATTTATCCAATGCTGAAATTGCGTATTTGCTGGAACACCGGGATGAATACAAAGGGCTGGAAGTAACGGAAGAAAGTATCCGCACCTATGAGGTGGAGGACGATAAGACGACAATTGCTACGCAGTTAGTCGGATATACGAATGCATTTTCAACCGAAACAGCGAAAAAAATCTATAAGGATAATCCGAATAGTGAAGAATATTTAAGCAACGAGAATGTCGGTTTCGATGGGATCGAGCGGATGTATCAGGATGAGCTGCGCGGTAAGAACGGCAGTAAAAAATATCCGGTGAATGCCGCGATGAAAATCATTGGAAGAGCTGAAGTGACAGCTCCAATTAAGGGCAATAATCTGTATCTGTCGATCAACAAGGACGTTCAGAAGGCGACGGAGAAAATGCTGCATGATCATATCCAGTATCTCCGTTCTCCTTCTAATGCGAATGATGCATATCTGAAATATGGGGTGAAAGCGTCCTCGGGCTTCGCAGTAGCGATGGAAGTGGATACAGGACGTGTCATCACCATGGCGAATTACCCTGATTATGATGCGAATGCTTGGACAGGCGGGATGGCAACAGCTACCTATAAAGAGATCGAGACTTACATACAGAATGGTACGATCACTACAGCCAAAGCCAAATATCCAGACGCTAAAGAGAATGCAAAGCATCCATCTTCCATTGTTTTCATGGGTTCAACGATTAAACCGTTATCCGTATTAATCGGGTTGAAAGAAAAGTTGTTTACAGCAGGGCAGACCTATTATGATACAGGTACATTCACATTTGGTCGGGATGGCAATAGTGCCATTTCAAACTCCGATAAGCACGCATATGGCAGTTTAAACGCTTCGTCCGCTATTGAGGTTTCCTCGAATACGTATATGTCAGCGATGGTAGGTATCCCTTTCTGGAATAAATTTGGGCGAGAAAACGCAAAGGTGACAGCCAAGTGGGCGGAGTATCTGGCTAAGTTCGGCATGGGTGTGCAAACGGGCAGTGGATTGCCTGGTGAGTACGCAGGATCCAATGACTTTATTAAAAATGCGGAGAAAGACAGTTATCAGTCCGCGATGGTTTACGCATCCTGGGGACAGAATGAGAAAACGACAACGCTGCAACTTGCGCAATATACGGCAACGCTTGCTAGTCGTGGAAAACGAATGAAGCCTCAGTTCGTAGAAGAAATACGTGATTATCAAGGCAATCTGGTGAAGACGATTGAGCCTGAGGTCTTAGATGATTCATCCAAGGAGTTCACACAAGCGGACTGGAATACGATTATTCATGGGATGAAAAGCGGTGCTCAAGGCATTGACGAATTACCCTTCAATGTCGCTCGTAAGACAGGAACATCCACACAGGATGTGGCTGGAGGAAGGGTAGAGAATGCCGTACTGATCGCCTTTGCACCGGTGGAGAATCCAAAACTGGCCGTAGCGGTCGTAGTGCCGGAAGGTGGTTTCGGACGTTACGGGGCATCCCCGATTGCGGCGAAAATCTTCGAAGCATATGACGCGGCATACGGTGGCGTTCTGACGAAGCTTGGCGGCGGGAAGCGGCCTTGGTAAGGAATAGGAAGTAAGAAAGTGAAAGAGATATGAATGGGATAGGGAGCTTGCTGCGGCAAGCTCTTTTTTTCGTGAATTTTTGCGAATAGATGGATTTCCTGTAGTCTGGGACACGTAATCGAGTAACGATACGCTGCTTTTTTAGCAACACGCACCAGTTGCTCCCCAACGGCATATCCTATTCCAAGGGTAAGAATAAGAATTAGCTTCACCCTAAATGTTGCCCGAGGTCAACTTTTGTGCACAGAGGAAAGGTGGTCGAATCTCATGAAAAAAAGCCGGTTATCTGCTTCTTTAAAACGACTTCTCATTTCCATCATTTTTCTATAGGATACAGCCATTCTCGTACGCTCACGGTATTTCCTGAATGACGGGCTGATATGGTATACTAATATATCGGTTGTCCAAGAGAAAGAATGATGAGAGTACGGAGGAGTGAGTCTCACCATGTGTGGTATTACAGGTGTTATGTATTTTGAAGATAGAGAACCAACTGAGGCTATGCTTCAGCAAATGACAGATGTGATCGTGCATCGGGGGCCAAATGATGTCGGCTTCTGGACAGAGAATCGCATTGGCTTAGGATTTAGACGATTATCAGTTATCGATATCAAAGAAGGCCATCAGCCATTAGCGAATGAAGATGAAACCGTCTGGATTATTTTCAACGGTGAAATTTATAATTACAAAGAGCTGCGCACGATGTTGAAGGAGCGCGGCCATATTTTCCGCACGCAGAGTGACACCGAAGTTATCGTCCATCTTTATGAGGAGTTTGGCGAGGATTGCGTGAAGCATATGCGTGGTATGTTCGGTTTTGTTATCTGGGACCGCAAGAAAAAGCAGCTGTTTGGTGCGAGAGACCACTTCGGCATTAAGCCGTTTTATTATCATGTGAGTGACCGTCAATTCCTGTTCGGCTCGGAGATCAAGAGCTTGCTTGCGGCGGAAGGCATGAATCGGTTGATCCATACGGACAGCTTGCTGAATTACTTGACCTTTCAATATGTGCCAGAGCCGCATACGATGTTCCAAGGTATCTATAAGCTGCCGCCTGCTCACTCGGTTACAATTACTTTTGACGGCAAAATGACCCTACATAAATATTGGGATCCTATGTTTGAGCCAGAAGAGAAGCCATTTGACTACTATGTGGAACAAATTCGCGAAGGCTTGAAAGAATCCGTCAAGCTCCACATGGTCAGCGACGTGGAACGCGGATGCTTCCTGTCTAGCGGAATCGACTCGACGGCGATTGCTACCCACATGCGGAATATCGAACCGATCCGCACGTTCTCCGTTGGCTTCGATGGCGCCAACAACGAGACGCCGATCGCTGCTCAGACCGCAGCGACGCTCGGGACGGAGCACTACGACAAAATCATCACGCAGGATGATTTCTTTGCGACGATGCCGAAAGCGATCTGGCACCAGGACGAGCCTGTCGCCGATCCTTCGGCCATTGCTCTCTACCACGTCGCTCAGCTTGCGCGCGAGCACGTAACGGTCGTGCTGTCCGGCGAAGGCGCGGACGAGCTCTTCGGCGGCTATCGCATCTATCGCGAGCCGCAGTCGCTCAAGCCGCTGGATCAGCTGCCATCATCGGTGAAGCGCATGCTGAACCGCTTCGCACGCATACTGCCGAGCGGAGTGAAAGGCCGCAACTATGTGTTGCGGGGGACGACTCCGCTAGAAGAACGCTTCCTCGGGAATGCCAAAATTTTCTCCGAGGATATGAAAGCGGAAGTGCTCCGTCTCGATAGTGAGATGCTGCGCGCCTACAAGAATCCCGTGCAAATCGCCGGCGATTACTATAACAAAACGAAACATTTGGATCCAGTAAGCCGGATGCAGTACATCGACATGAATTTGTGGATGCCAGGCGATATTCTCATGAAAGCCGACAAAATGACGATGGCACATTCCTTGGAGCTGCGCGTTCCTTTTCTGGACAAGGAACTGTTCGAAATTGCACGCCGCATTCCAGCGAAGTATCGCATAGCGAATGGGACCACGAAGTACATTTTCCGAAAAGCGATGGAAGGGATTATCCCAGATCCGATTCTGAATCGTCCGAAGTTAGGCTTCCCAGTACCCCTGCGGGATTGGATGAAAGGCGCGATGGGCGATATGGTCATGGATCAAATCAAAACCAGCGGGATTGAGGATTACATCGACATTGAGGCTGTGGAGAAAATGCTTCATAAGCATCGCATCGGTCAAGGAGACTATGCACGACGCTTGTGGACTCTCTATATTTTTGCACTTTGGCACAAAACATTCATGGAAGAGCTGCCTAAGAAAGTGCTCACTGCTTACTAGAACGACAATGACAAATGTAAGGCAGCATGAGACAGGAGTTGGCGCGAATGGGAACCTATAAATTAATCGCACTTGATATGGATGGCACCTTACTGAACGAGGACAAGAAAATATCTGCGGAGAATCAAGCAGCGATTCGCGAAGCCTCTGCACAAGGTAAAGTGGTGATCATGTCCACGGGACGCGGAGCCATCAGCGCTATGCCTTTCGTTAAGGAGCTGGGGCTCTCAACGCCCCTTGTTGTGGTAAATGGCAGTGAAGTGTGGGCATCGCCAGATACGTTGCTGAAACGGACGCTAGTACCGATTGAAACGATACGTAATTTACACCAACTGGCAGTTGAAAATGACTGCTGGTGGTGGGCGTATTCCGTAGCAGGTGTGTTCAATCGCGAGAGCGAAGGGCTGGATATGGATCAGCATGAATGGCTTAAATTTGGTTACTTCACAGATAATGCAGAGAAATTGCAACGCATTCGCGATGTGGTGTCGAGTTGGGGGACGCTTGAAATCACCAATTCACATCCGTCGAACTTGGAATTGAACCCGCTCGGCATCAGCAAAGCAACGGGTGTAGAAACGGTGTGTCAACTTCTGGGCATTGCGATGTCCGAGGTGATTGCTATGGGTGACAGCGAAAATGATATTGCGATGATTCGTGAAGCAGGACTAGGTGTGGCTATGGGAAATGCCCAGGAAGAAGTGAAGCGGATCGCTGATATTACGACAGTGACGAACAATGAGCATGCTGTCGCACAAGTCATTCGCACTTACCTGCTCACCTAGCCCAGGATCAAGATCCACCACATTGACGCTATAATGGAGGAATGAACTGAGCATGATTACCTTGGGTTGGATTGTCGTTATTCTTTTATTTGTCATCGGAATGGTGGGGGCCGTTTATCCGATTCTGCCTGGTGTACTGGCTATTTATGCTGCCTTTTTCATTTATGGCTGGCTGATTACTTGGGAGCACTTCGGCTTCTGGTTCTGGTTGATCCAGACCTTGGTTGTCATTATTATTATCGTGGCGGATTACGCGGTTAGTGCATTAGGGGTCAAAAAATTCGGCGGCTCTAAACCGGCAATCGTCGGAAGCACGATTGGTTTGATCATTGGTCCTTTCGTGATTCCGGCGTTCGGGATTATCCTAGGACCCTTCATTGGCGCTGTAGTCGGTGAATTAATTGCTGGAACCTCCTGGCAGAACGCCGTACGCGCAGGAATTGGGTCTGTGCTTGGTTTTTTTGCCAGCTCTGTGGTGAAAATTGTTTTGCAGCTGGCTATGATTATTATTTTCTTTCTGTGGATCTTTTGAGGCTTAGAAGGACGTAAGAAAACTGTAAGAGAGAGAAGGAACGGACTTGACGAAGGTAACCAAAGATTCCCTTGTAAAAGGGACGCTCATTCTCACCGTAGCCGCGCTTGTAGCGCGGTTTCTCGGCGTTTTCCAGCGAATACCGCTGGTGCATCTGCTTGAGGAAAAAGGGATGGGCAGCTATTCCATTGCTTTTAATTTATATTCAATCTTGCTCGTTATCGCAACAGCGGGTATTCCGAGTGCATTAAGTAAAATGGTTGCCGAGAAGAGAGCCATCGGTCGACCGCAAGAAGCGCAAAGGATTTATCGGGCAGCAATTTGGTTTGCTGTCGTAGCTGGAGCTGGGATGACTGTTCTGTTATACGTCTTCGCACCTATTTATGCTGAGAATATCTCGCACGGTGGACCGGATGCTACGCTAGCGACTAGAGCCATTGCACCAGCGATGTTGTTCTTCCCGCTGATTGCCATTATGCGCGGCTACTTCCAAGGCAGACAACATATGATGCCTAATGGTATTTCGCAAGTGGTGGAACAAATATTCCGATTGATTACGTCCATTTTACTTGCTTATTTCTTGCTCAATATTTCACTGGGTTGGGGTGTGGCAGGGGCTTCCTTCGGAGGTGTTGTCGGGGGTATTGCCGCACTTGCCGTCATGTTGTACTACGCTATGAAGCTGAAACGAAATGATGCGCAAACACGCCAATCCGTCGGGGCAACATCACAAGCCGCGGCAGAACAAATTGGAGCAACACGTGCAGGTGATCAACCAGGTGAAATGTTCAGGTATCGGGATATATATCGAAGCTTGTTAAAGCTCTCAATCCCAATCGTCGTCTTCTCCGTCACCGTAACGCTGGTGTATGCGATCGATACGTCGATGATTATTCCGTTGCTTGAAGATAAGATCGGTGCCGCGGAGGCTTTAGGCTTAGTCGGAATTATTGGTGGACGCGCACAATCGCTCGCGGGGATTCCGATTATTTTGGCGATCGCCTTGAGTCAATCCGTTGTACCTATCATTTCGGCTGCGTATTCACGCAAAGATTTGAAACAGGTCGGCCAGCAGACGACGCGCGTGTTACAGCTTGCGATTTTATCTGGTCTTCCTGCCGTACTGATGATCAGTATTGCGGCTAGACCGCTCGATTTCTTCCTCTTTGGGCATGAGGATTCCGCCTATGGCATCGCCCATGGACCTGCGATGATTTCCTTGCTGACGGCAGGTGCGATGTTCCAGATCGTTATGCAGACCTCAGGAGCCGTTCTGATGGGTATGGGAAGGATGAAGCCATTGATGGCTCATGTGGGTGTCGGCATTGCCATCAAGCTGCTTGGCAGCCTCGTGCTCGGGCATTGGTTTGGTATCTACGGTATCATCATCTCAACAGGGCTATGCTTTATCGCGATGTCATGGCTGAATATACGTTCACTCCGCAAGGAAGTATCGTTCACCATTCTGGGACGTCGGTTCGGTGGACTTATCCTTACGATCATTGTCATCGGCGTGCTTGGCTTTGCAGCGGAATGGCTGACGCATAATTATGTGGTACCATCGCCTTGGTTCCGCTTGAATCAGGGTATCCAAGCGGTGCTGATCTGTGGATTAACAGTGGCTTTGTATCCCCTTATGCTCATGATGACGCGAGTGGTTACGAAGGATGATGTGAAGAGTTTTCCATCACCCGTACAGAAGCTCATTGCGAAAGCGAGTCGTTTGTTAAAACGTTCGTAACCGCATCACACTTGTTAGCGAATGATCTTCTTAATCGCTTGTGCACTTAGAACAGCGAGTTCAATTTTGCTCAATCCTAGGCACAGATCTTGCGTCAAATCGAAAGCACGTGGAACCTTCATCGAGCTGATATGCTGTAAAGGTTCATGTTCAAGCTTAAACCAATCACCTCGCTCAACTGGAGCCATTGGCCTGTCAGGCCATGCTGAGTGAAGCGGGGGACTATAGAACGGCGCAGCTCCTTTCTTGAGGCTGTGGCCATCGAGCCTCTCCTGATATTTGCGATCAGGAGGGGTTTTTCGTATGGGAGCGAACAGATGAGGCCAGTAGTCGGAACGAGAACCGGTGTGTGGAGTAGCGGAGGCGAAAGCTAAAGCGCCTTGAAGCACACCTGGAGCTCCAAACAGAATCGCGTATAGGCTTTTGCCGAATTCGATGCGTTCGGAGAGCTTTGAGAAATTTTCAAGAATTAGGCCAGCAAGATGGGGTTGAGGTGGATCCATGGATGTGGAACGAAAAGGGAATCCGACATGATTAAGCTGCAGCCAGCCTTGTGTTTTGAACAGAGCGGTATCTAAGACCGTTTGTTTGTAGAGTGGATTCTGAACAACACGTTCCTCAACATAATGCTGCTCATTGACAATTAGACCTATGGTGAGCAGTGCCGAATCTTGATAAATCCAGAATTCCTGCCAGATGGGGAGCATCCAAGCGGATATATGTAAATGAGGAAGAAGATGAAATAGGTTAAGCCGCCTTCTTTTGCTTTCAGCATAGAGCAGTAATTGCGGGTAAGCATCTTGGAAAATAAGGGCATTCGCGCGCTCAAGAAAGGAAAATATATACTCCGTGGCATCGTTGTTCAGCAGGTGAGGCATAAGTTCACCACGTAAATCCGTCATACACCAGCCTCCGTTGCGGGAAACCATGTGGGCTAACAAGGCCCAATGCAGCTCGGGATAATCACGATAACAAGCCCAGTAGGCTTGTGTACGTGTCACGTTATTGCGATTATTGATCTGAGTTTGGGCGATGATTTGTTCCACAATCTGTTGTTCTTGAACAGTAGTGGGGGGAGCTATGACGCCTCCGTGTTGTAGAGCAATTTGTTGATGCAACGCTTTTTCTAATCTGTCTTGTGCGGCAAGAGGGATTTCAATGTTGGGAGTCGATGATCCATGTTCAGCAAGCTCTGAGGAAGTCATGAACTTAGCGGCCTGCTGTTTAACAAGCTGTACAACTGCACCTGGCAGTCCTCGCATTTTCTCGTAAAACCCCTGATTATCCTTGTTTTTTGGTGGAAGATTGACTCTCATTATGGCCTCCTTTCTAGAAACAAAATCCTTCTTTCTATTATTTGCATGTAACTAGTTAGGTATGTCAAAGGGAGTAAAATCAGAGTAAATACTTCCTTAGAATATCCAAATGTTGACAGAATAAGTGTATGGGTAGTATAGTACACTTAAAGTGTATGAACCAATTAGTACACACACTAAATAATTCCAGTTTTACCTAGAAAGGAACATAGGAGATGGTTAGATGAACATTACGTTTAATAATCGCGATCCCGTTTATCTGCAGGTTGTCAGGTATTTCAAAGAGGAAATGGCCACTGGCAGGCTGAAAGGCGGACAAGAAATCCCGTCGCGGCGTGAGTTAGCAGGGCTGCTTCAAATCAATCCCAATACCGCACAGAAGGCTTATAAAGAAATGGAGGAGCAGAAGTTGATCACAACTGCAGGTAATTCCCCGAGTCGGATAACGACGGATAAGCACATTTTGAATACTATTCGTGAAGAACTGATTCAAGAGGCCGTAGGCGTGTTCGTTCAATCCATAAGTAAGATTGGTCTCCCAACGGATGAATTACTGCGTGTAGTTAAAGAAAATTATGAGGCTGAACGCGGAAGGGAGGTTTCGGAATGATTGAAGTGGATGGACTTGTGAAGCGATATGGCCGAAAAAATGTGTTGGATCTCGTTTCCTTTACCGCGGAGAAAGGCCAAATCACCTGTTTGATTGGGATAAATGGCGTGGGCAAATCTACGATCATGAAGGCGATCATGGGGCTGACCTCGATGCAAGGCGGAGCCATACGTGTGGATGGTCAGGTTCCAACTACGAAAACGTATGAGAAGGTTGTCTTCATTCCTGATACCTTAACGATGCCCTCACACATGAAAATAAAGGAAGCCATGCTGTTTATGAAGGATTTCTATGTGAACTGGAATGAAGACAGGGCGGAAGAGCTGATCGTCTTTTTCAAATTAAATCCTGAGGATCGACTTTCGAGCTTGTCCAAAGGAAACTCTGCAAAGGCGAATCTGCTGCTGGGACTTTCATTGGATGCCGACTATTTACTCATGGACGAGCCATTCTCGGGGATCGACATGTTCAGTCGTGAGCAAATTACAGCCGTATTTACCAGCCATTTGATGGAAGACCGCGGTGTTCTGATCACGACCCACGAAATCCATGATATCGAGCATTTAATTGATAAAGTGGTTTTGCTGGATCAAGGTCGGGTTAGGAAACAGTTTTATCCAGAGGAAATGCGGTCGAACGAAGGTAAGTCCGTGGTGGATGTCATGAGAGAGGTGTATATGACTTGAAATACTTTATCAAGCTGTTGAACTGGGAAATTGTGCGGTTTAGCAAACTGTATGGTGCCTTGGCACTCCTGTTAGTGGTATCTCAGTTTGTGGGGATTTGGCTTACAGCCCAATCCTATCTCAGTGATGCACATACTTGGGTGGACAGAAATGGTGGAACAGAAGCGCAATACGCGGAAAAATTTCAAAGATTGAATCTTATCTTTATTTTTCATTCTGTCTGGTACGAAGGAGCCATCAGTTTATGTGCAATCGTTCTGGTCTTATATATTTTCATGATTTGGTACAAGGAATGGTTCGGCCGGAATACGTTTGCTTATCGACTGCTTATGCTGCCAACATCACGGATGAACGTATACTTCGCTAAATTAAGTGCGATTGTGCTGTTTGTATTTGGCTTTGTTTCCCTACAATTTGTGGTGATTCCGCTTCAATTGGCCTCCTTCCTTGCGATCATTCCAGTGGAGCTTCGAGAAGCGGTTTCGATCGGAGAACTGATCCGCAGAGATCCTTTGTTGAATTTGTTTATGCCTACCTATGTGATGCAGTTTATTTTATATTATGGTGCCGGAATACTAGGTGTCTTTGTACTCTTTACTGCAATTCTTCTGGAACGAAGTTATCGATGGAAAGGTATTGTTGCAGGTGTTCTGTACGGTGCAGCGGTTCTGATCGTGATTGTTTTGCCACAAGAAATAAGTCAATTAGGAATTACACTTCCTTTATTTCCAAGCGAAATCGTGCTGTTGCAGGTATTCATCGGGCTGTGTATGATCGCCGTTTCAATAGGATTTAGTTCCTATTTGCTGCGAAAAAAGGTGACGGTGTAAATTCTCGAATTCTCGAAATTCTCATGAAAAGCTTTCAAAGACAATGCTAAGGAGGTGCACGCATGAAACGATACTGGCTGCTTGCTACACTGATACCTTTTTGTGTATTAGCTATGGGAACGTATTATGTGTCAGGTACTGGTGATCAGAGGCAAGAATATGTGTTGAAGACGATGAAAGGCTTAGAAAGCGATGCTGCTGGGCTGCAAATAAAGGTAAATATGGATGGCATAACGACTACAGTTTCTACGAAGGGGAGCGAGTCGGAAGTTGAGCAACTCTCCTATTTGGAAAGGCTTGATGCTGAAGCTTACTATGAGGACGATTTGAGAAGGCTTGTCAAAGAGCATCGTTCTTTCATGCGAGGGAAGAATGATGTGAATGCCTTTTATGAGGATGATCAGGTACTTGCGTTTGTGGGCACTGAAGCTCACAATGATGTATCGAAGAAGCAATCTAACCAGTTAACCATCTCAATAATGGGGAAATTGGACCAAGAAACATCTTCATTTCAGGTTCTTACAGACAAGAAAAACGATGAATATATAAGTATCCATGATGTTCAGGTCAAAGATCAGATTATGAAGGTACTTGTTAATCGTATGCGAACCGACAAATATCCGCAGTTCTATCATGTTGGATACGATATGTATACGATTGATCTTACAAGCCAAAGTTTGCTGAAAAGCGAGCAGATCCTCTCTGCTGAGACACAAGAGAATGAAAAAAGAACAACTACCTGGTATATATCGGGCAATGCTCAGATTGGCCCAAGTGGATATGCGATATTTGATCGCAGTGAAAATAAAATCGTAGATAAGGTAGAAAGTCAGACCGTAAAGAGAAATGAAGGGTTAGTAAACCGGGAGATTCGTGTATACGATATTTGGAACGGACAATGGCGGACACTGCAGAGTGAGCCTCTGCATAGCTTTTTGATGGAGGATAACTCGATGGGGATGTCTATCCAGTATGTCAATCAGGAGCTATCATTGGCTGCTATATCGGAAAATAAAGACACTCACGTCATGGTAGTAAATGTAGGGGAGAATAAAGTGATTCTTGATGTTCAATTACCTCTTCAAGCTATTCAGAAAGAGTGGGGTAGAGTCAATTATAGCGTAGTAGAGAAGGATCGATTGTACATACTCATGTCCGGTCGTACCAAACCAGCCGCTGCAATCGTTGATCTGCAAACGGGGAACATCCTCTATCAGGGAGAAGTTGAGCGTAAGGATCAGAATAGTATTGGTTATATCAATGCGAACGGAATCAAAGTGCAGAAATAAAAGGTAGAAAACCCCCTAATCACAAGGATCAGGGGGTTTTGTATGTCATAAATGGGGATACGTACTAAGGTGAATATCCAATTAAAGGAAAAGTTTCTCGCATAGAATATCCTAATCTATGAGTGGTCAGTGAGGTGATTCCTATCCGGAAGCGAAAATGTCTTGAAACTACTGTCCGAAGGCCGAAAAAGAGCAAAGAACGGGTTCTTAAGGCCAAGTATGGATCCAAAACGTATTTCTTTTACGCCATTTCAGATGGAGACAAGCGTTGCTATACGGATGAGGATCGAACCAAAGGTTATGGCGCTCAATCAATACCTGACCCCAAAGCTGTTACTTTCGCCCAAGTTTTCGTTAACGGTGTACTCCAGCCTAGCACGCTCTATCAAATAGATAAAGGCTCTTTAACGTTAACCTCGAAGGATGTGCCTGAAAAAGGTGTTCCCATCATCGTGCAAAGCATTCGAATTTATAAGCGAAGATTGGGAAGGGGGTGAATTAGATGGCAGCCTCACTTATTAAGCTTTTTATTACAGCTGCGTTGGCTAATGCTCCCGTTGCTTCGAACGGTACAGTAACAACAACCGTGAATCCTGAAGTGACGAGATACAACGCACTGCTTACTGTAACTATGATTTCGCCTACGGAAACAACTATTCTTGCAGAAGAGTTCCTTGATGATGATGGAAATCCCGTACCCGTGAACTCACTACCAGCCGTGCCTACTGACGGATACTTTAACGTGTATGTCAATGGTGTGTTACAACAGGAGGGTCTTTCGACTTTAACAACGGCTTCATTGGTACTTGATACGATTGGAGCATCAGTTGGTACACCTGTCGTTCTCGAAGTTGCAGATTTCTCAAATACAAGCTCTGTAATTACTACACCACAGACCATTTCTGCACCAGCGATTGATGTTACAACGTAAGAAAAACAAAAACATCTTACAGGCTGCAGCATGTAAGATGTTTTTTTGTTAGTTGTCCAATTCTTCATTCGCTTGCTGCGCGGCTACAGATTTGGAGAGCCTTCCCGAACGGAGGAGCGCTTCTCGGAGTAAATATTCAATGTGTCCGTTAACACTTCGGAACTCGTCCTCAGCCCACTGCTCAAGAGCTTGGTGCAGCTTCGGATCTAGTCGAAGCGGGAAATTCTTCTTGGGGGCCATGACATGGCTCCGTTAGTACAACGTTCCGGTATTAATGACCGGAGTCGCAGAACGATCAGACACAATCGCAACTAGGAGATTGTTGATCATGGCAGCTTTACGCTCCTCGTCAAGCTGCAAGCCCTTCGCTTCCAATTGTTCGACAGCCAGTTGAACCATGCCCACGGCGCCTTCGACAATAATGGAGCGTGCTGATAAAATCGCAGAAGCTTGCTGGCGCTGCAGCATGGCGCTGGCAATTTCGGTGGAGTAGGCCAGGTGAGTGAGACGAGACTCAATCACCTCAACACCTGCAACGGAAAGACGATGTTGAAGCTCCGTGCTCAGCTCAGCAGCAACCTCATCGGCGTTCCCTCTTAACGAGTAACCTTCTGTTTCGTAACGATCATAAGGATACTTGCTAGCTACATGACGTAGTGCAGTCTCACTTTGAATTTCAACGAATTTCTCATAACTATCTACATCGAACAAAGCTTTGTACGTATCTACGACTTTAAACACGATTACAGCAGCAATTTCAATCGGATTCCCATCGATATCATTCACTTTTAATTTGACACTGTTAAAATTGCGAACCCGCAGCGATATTTTCTTATGTGAAGAGAAGGGAATTACGAGCCACATGCCACTTTTGCGAATCGTCCCTAGATAGCTCCCGAAAAAAGTAATGACTGAAGCTTGATTCGGCTGAACGACATTAACTGTTGTCAGGGAGATGATGCTTACTACGATCAAAATAGCCCCAATCAAAAATCTCTCTTGTGTGAAACTGTAAATACCTAACCCGAGCGCGGCGAAAAATAAGAGTAAGCCGATAAAACCATTGAGTGCCCATGCTTTCGTTTCTTTCATACGTTGAAGACCCCCATAATGTATATTATTGTGATATTTAAATGATATCACTTTTTACTTAAATTGTAAAATATAATTATACCTCCATATGAGGAATAGGTGCGGCCGGCGGTGGTGCGTCGCTTGACACTGATTTTTTCGCATGCTATAAGAGAGTAAATGCCAGAAGTGAAGAGGTGTCCCATGCGTAAAGTATCGACTGAGCAACAATTTCAAGAACAAATTTCGCAATCCGGTGTGACCATAGCCATTTTCAAAACGACATGGTGTAAGGATTGCCACTATATTGACCCGTTTATGCCAGCAGTAGAGCAAGCTTATGAAGGCCGTCTTACGTTCATTGAACTGGATCGCGATGAGTTTCCAGATTTGTGTGAACAATTGAACATCTTAGGCATCCCGAGTTTCATTGCTTTCCGTAACGGCCAAGAAGTTGTTCGTTTCGTAAGCAAGCTTCGTAAAACCCGTGAGGAAATCGAACAATTCCTTGACCGTGCAATCGAAGTTTCGAACGCGCTAGCTCCTTAAAGAGGAGTAAGGCATAATTAACACCAGATGGAGTAAGCATACGTGACACCGTCGTCGGATCAATCCGATGGCGGTGTTTTTTTGATTTCGCTAACGCACCTATCAAAGCCCATGTCGCACTGAAATAGTGTTTTCATCTAGTTTATCTAGAGTCACAATACTCACTGACCAGAACCTATTTAATCCGATATGACCGAATTAATCCTACTGTTCGCATCTTTAAAGCTTAATTAGACCGAAATAGCCAAACTAAATCGCCCCAAACAACCTGTTCTCTAGGAAAAAGGGGAAATAGTTCGGTGGAATCGGACTAAAGGTCTATTAACGCGGGTGAAACAGTGCGCAACGAGTGGAATTAGTCGATATAATCGACTTAAAATGTGCGACGCATCATCAAAAGGATAGTCAGGCTCGGAATCGAGCCTTTTTTCATTTCTAAATCTCACTTCCGAATAAATGCTTCCATACTACACACACTATAATGTTTTTTCCAAGTGTTGGGCGCACATCGGCGATTAGCCCACAAATCGATTCCCTGTGGTTTCGGAGCTTTGTAACAATTGCGAATGGAAATGCCTTCATATTACAGCTATAATTGAAAGCGGAACTACAGTATTCGACATGATCTTCAGTAGATATGACATAAAGTAGGTGCAATCATGCAAAAATGGATCCAAAGATTAGCTAATTTATCAGCCATCGGCATGTTTCTTATTCTTGCTATGGGGGCCTTAGTAACCAAGGCTGACGCAGGTCGGGGCTGTGGAGATGAATGGCCGTTGTGCCATGGTAAATTCATCCCAGCACATACCATTTCTTCATTTATCGAGTATAGCCATCGCTTAGTTGTAGGTATTGTGACCATGATACTTGTTGCAACGTTTTACTTAGTATTTCGCTATGTGAAGCGTAGAGATGCTAAATTCTTCATCACAGCAACAGTGGTTATGACCTTGATTCAAGCAGCAATGGGTGCGTTGGCCGTAGTTTGGCCGCAATCCTCCCTTGTCCTGGCACTTCATTTCGGATTATCCTTGCTCGCCTTTGCTTTCTCCCTGCTGCTTGCACTCGTGTTTACCCCGTGGGGACAATTTGTACGGACAACGCAGATTCATACTAGCTTTAAAGTAATCGTCTGGTTTACCGCTATTTATAGCTACATTGTTGTTTATTTGGGAGCATTCGTGCGTCATACCGTTTCTTCTGGCGGCTGCTCGGGCTGGCCATTATGTAATGGCGAAGTCATTCCAGAACTGAGCGGTGCAACAGGAATCGTATTTACACATCGAATTGCCGCTTTGCTGCTCTTCGTTTGTATATTATTTCTGTATCTGCAAGCGCGGCGTTATTATCAGCCTACGGACAAGCTGTGGTTCGGGAGCAAATGGGCTCTTATTCTCGTTTCGCTTCAAGTGATTAGCGGCGCAGTCGTAACCTGGTCCTTAGGGAATGAAGTGGCATATTTATTCACAGGTATGATTCATGCCATTATTGTGGCTTGTATGTTTGGATTCTTATGTTATTTGTGCGTACTAACGCTATATGATCGCAAAGCCTAGCAGCATCATGCGGCACAGGCATAACAAGGCCTTCTAACGGAAGGCCATTTCCTTTTTCATCCCGAAAGAATGAGTAACTATTACATAGACAAAGGTGGAAGTTCCCATGGTACCAACTAATCTTCGAGCGTTTATAGAGATGTTACGACGCGAAAATGAATTGATCGAAATCTCGGCTCCCGTGGATCCGAATCTCGAGCTTGCTGAAATCCATCGTCGCGTTATCGACGAGCAAGGGCCAGCTTTATTGTTCACGAATGTAAAAGGCAGCGCATTCCCTGTCGTGACGAACCTCTTCGGCACAACAAGAAGAGTGGATCTGGCTTTCGGTCCGAAGCCGGAGCAATTCATGAAAGCGGTTATCAATGCGACGAACTCGTTGATGCCCCCTACGCCGAAAGCACTGTGGGGTGAAAGAGGCCTTATCCTCGACCTCATGAAAGTCGGGACAAAGAAGATCCAGCCGAATCAAGCGCCGATTCTCGGCGGCTTGAAGAAGGACAACCCGCTCGCAGGACTGCCTGTCCTGACGAGCTGGCAAGAAGACGGCGGCCCGTTCGTCACGCTGCCGCTCGTGTACACCGAGCATCCCGACGGCGGTCATCATAACCTGGGCATGTATCGCATGCAGGTGTATGATGACTTCACAACCGGGATGCACTGGCAAATACACAAAGGCGGCGGCTTCCATTATCACGAAGCCGAGAAGCTGGGCCAAGCGCTGCCCGTCACCGTGTTCCTGGGCGGCCCGCCAGCGCTCATCGCCTCGGCGATTGCGCCGGTGCCCGAGCACCTGCCCGAGCTGATGCTCGCTTCGCTCATCCTCGGGCAGAAGCTGCCCATGGTGGAGAATCCCCATGGGGGGCACCGCCTCGTAGCCGAGGCGGAGTTCGCGATATGCGGCTCCGTTCCGCCGCATCTCAGACGCCCCGAAGGGCCGTTCGGCGACCACTTCGGATATTACTCACTCACCCATGATTTCCCCGTGTTCAACGTGAATCATGTGTGGCACCGCAAAGACGCGATCTATCCGGCGACGATCGTCGGCAAGCCCCGCCAAGAGGATTACTTCCTTGGCGAATTCTTGCAAAGATTGCTGGAGCCCGCGTTCCCGATGGCGATGCCAGGGGTGAAAGACCTGTGGACGTATGCCGAGACCGGGTTCCACCCGCTCGCAGCCGCTGTCGTCCGCGAAAGCTACAGCCGTGAGGCGCTCGGCACGGCGTTCCGGATCCTCGGTGAGGGTCAGTTATCCCTCACGAAGTTCTTGATCGTGACGGATCGTCCGACGACCTTAGCGAACTTCTCACAGTTGTTAGAAACCGTATTAGAACGTTTCGATCCGGCTCGGGATTTGTTTATATTTAATAAAACATCACATGATACATTGGATTATACCGGTGGACAGCTCAACCACGGTTCGAAAGCCGTACTGCTTGGCACAGGTGACCCAGTACGCGAGCTGCCAAGGGCATACACAGAGGGCGAACTGCCTGAGATCCATCATATCGCTGTTTATTGCGGCGGCTGTCTGCTCGTCTCTGGCGCCTCGTATGCAGCTGAACCAGAGCTGCCACAACGTCTGCTTGCGAATGCAGCTGATCGATTGAAGCAATGGCCTATGGTCATCCTTGTCGATGATGCCAGTGACATCGCGAATGACCAAACGAAATTCTTATGGACCGTGTTCACACGGTTTAACCCTGCAAGTGATATGTACGCGCAATCCAGTGTGAACCGACATCATATTGCGTATGAAGTTCCTATTGTCATTGACGCGCGAATGAAGCCTGGCTATCCAGATGAGTTGTTCCCGCGGGAAGATATTGTAGAACTCGTTGATCGCAGATGGAAGGAATACTTCGCGTGATGAGCTCGGGACGATTACGAGCGATCTATCCGCATTTGGGATTTGTATTGGTCTATTTACTTTGGGGGGGCAATTTGGCTTCTCTCAAAATCGGTGGAAGAGAATGGGACAGTCTCGTCTTTAATGGACTGCGCTTTGCGAGTATGATACCGATCCTGTGGGTCTATACTTACTTCTATTATCGTTCGCGGTCACTTCGTTTCCAAATTGCGGGTCGCGATCTTCTGCTCATTTGTGGGTTAGGGATACTGAATGCCGTAGGGATGGAAGCTCTGCTGCAATATGCTTTACAGTTTTCCAACGCTGCGAATGGTGCCGTGCTGGGGCGAGGTTTTATGCCAGTGATTACAGTGCTTATTGCTGTCATGGCTAGGCAAGTAAAGATTACATGGCGAATCCTAATCGGAATCCCCTTAGCGCTCGGCAGTGTAATACTCATTGTCTCGGGGGGAGCCGAAGGCTTTCACCTGGGTAGTGAGACATTTCGCGGTGATATTCTGCTGCTTATGCGCAGTTTCATGGGAGCCATTTATCTCATTGGAATGAACCGATTAGTTGTGAAATATCCGCTTCCGATATTAATTTCACTTGAAATGACCGCTGGAGCCCTGTCTTTATTACCGTTCGTGCTATTGCGTGCAGATGGTGCTTACTTCGCCGCGATCTCACAGACGGGTTGGATCAGCTTAATCTATACCTCATTGCTGGCAACAGCAGTAGGTTTCTCCTTACACAATTGGAGTCTAGCCAAACTGGGGCCTTTCAAAGCATCGGCCTATGGGTATTTACTTCCGGTTACAGCTGCACTTGGAGGTTTCATTTTTCTAGGAGAATCGATCTCGTTAAGTCAATATCTTGGAGGCGTAGGTGTGTTAGCCGCGATGTTTTTCGTGCAGCGTGATCGAACATCCAGCGTCAGACGAGCACCAGTACCTGCACCAACAGCCACGACGTTAACGAAGTAACAGGGCTATGCTAGATCGCTTAGTATTTTGATAAATAGGGAGGTGATCTTATGCTTCGTGTGTTATTTAATGAGCCGGAACGTATCGACAGCGGACTCCTGCTGGAAGCTTTTGATGCAGTGAGAGCCTATATGAAACAGATCGAAACTGAACAGAGTCACCTCTCCACGGCGCATTCGATCTTTCATCGGCAAGCGATATGGAGTAAAGGTTTTATTGATGCCTTGGATGAGCTCGAACAGAGTAAATACTGCTGTGAGCGATATGGCGAGCGGATTGTTAAAGGTTTTTTGGAAGAAATGACCCCGCAAGAAACAGATGATTATCAACGCTTTGTCTATTTCTATAAAAATGCGTTCATCCGTCTGTTTTCTGTTTTTGATAAACTAGGAACCTTTATGAATGACCTCTTCGCTTTGAAGACCGAAACCGTGAAATCACGCTTTTCGTATTTTACGGTACTCCGCCATATGCATGACAAGCATCTTCATGGCTCGTTAGAACTGCAACTTTATACGCTCAAAATGACCTATAAAGTGCCGTTAGAACGACTACGCAATCTGCGTAATATGGAAATGCATTATATTAATGCTGAGATGTTAGACGATCTTATGCAGAAAGAGCCGATGCTCGGTGAACGGGTTCATATTGAGGATGTGAAGCTGAATTTATCCGATTTGCAGCAGGGATTTGACATGGTATGCCGAACCTTAACAATAGCATTTACTTATATTACGGCATATGTGACAAAGGGGTAGGGGACCATGCCATTAAGAGGTCGAACAGTGCTTGTTACAGGCAGTGCCAAGGGTTTGGGAAAAATGACGGCGTTGACGTTAGCCAAGAAGGGCTGCCAGGTCGCTGTGAATTATGTAACAAGTGAGAAGGAAGCTGCGGAACTCGTTCATCAATTGACGGATATGGGCGTTCGCAGCATCGCGGTGCAGGGGGATGTAGCCAAGCGCGAGGACATCTTCCGCATGGTTGAAGAAACGGTCTCGCAGTTGGGGCCGATAGATATACTTGTCAATAACGCAGGACCTTTTGTACGTGAACGGCGTTTTTTCGCAGACTACAGCATGGACGAGATCGACTATTTAATGCGAGGGAATCTGATTGGCGTCATGGAGTTGGATCATCTTGTGCTGCCTATGATGAGAGAGCGCAGATGGGGGCGTATCATCCATTTCGGCTTTGGGAAAGCGGCTGAAGCGAGGGGTTGGACGCACAGAGCTGCTTATGCGGCTGCCAAAGTAGGGTTAGTTTCCTTTACCAAAACATTAGCCGAAGAAGAAGCCGCACATGGGATCACGGTGAATATGATTTGTCCAGGCGATATTCGCGGGAAGAACAAAGAACGCACCATGGAAGAGGCACGCTTAGAAGTGGATGGCGAAACACCTGTTGGCAGACCAGGAACGGGTGAGGATGTAGCGCGTGTCATCGATTTCCTCTGCTCGCCTAACTCGGATTTTATTACAGGCAATATTATGGATATCTCTGGCGCGCTGGATCCTATTCAGCCAATACCTGTACTCAAACAACGCAAATCAGAGTAGGACGCCATATGGCAAAAAGAGCTTACCATAGAGGTAAGCTCTTTCTTTATGATATAGTCGTAATTAGAATACCTGTACGACTTCTGTTATGCCTTCTACCTCTTCAACCAATGCGCGCTCAATACCAGCTTTCAAAGTGATTGTTGAGCTCGGGCAGCTGCCGCAGGCACCCATAAGTTTAAGTTTTACGATTCCGTCTTCCACATCAACTAGATCGACGTCACCGCCATCACGTTGTAGGAAAGGACGAAGTTTATCTAAAACCTCAAGAACTTCATCGTAAATCGCTTCTTTGGTTTTTTCTGTCATTTGATTCATCTCCTTTCTTTATCTATTATAGTACAATACGCATTAAATGAAAATGGTTTAGGGATTGAAACTATCAGCATGGGGTGGAATTTTTAAATGCGACCAATTATAGAATTTTGTGCCAGCAATATGCACACAGGAACAGATAAAGTAATGAAAGATCTTGAACAAAATCCGGAGTTTGATGTCATGGAATACGGCTGTCTGGGCAACTGTGGCCAGTGCTACATGGAGCCTTACGCACTAGTCAACGGAGAAATCATTGCAGCAGAAAGCGCCGAGAGCCTCCATGTTCTTATTTTAGAAAAGATCAAAGAGATTGAGGCCATGTATGATTTGCTTAGTGAATAAGCCGATCTAGTTATCTTAACCGAAGTGGCGTTTGGATTTCCAAAGCACGCCGCTTTTCAACATACGAGCAATTTTTCCTGTCATTAACGTACGTCTTCCCATGATGCCAAAGCCGCTCTTTTTGCCAAGTGAACCGAGTGTTCCACGCAGCTTGATTTTGCCAAGCTTAGGTGTATCGCCTTTCCAAATCGCTTGAATCGCTTCGGCAATTTGCTTGCCTTGCGCTTGTGCGGCTTGGGCACTTGGTGAGAACGGCAGCGATGCGCAGTCACCTACAACGAATACTTCCTCAAAGTCCGGAATTTGGTGGTATTCATTTAATAGAATACGTCCTTGACGATCTTTTGGTACATTCAAAGCTTCGACAATAGGCGTTGGTTGTATACCTGCTGTCCAAATTGTCGCATCTGTACGGATAATTTCATCTTGATTGTATAAATCACCGCCATCTAATCGAACAAGCGATACTTGTGTACGCAGCTCAATATGATGTTCGATCATCCATTCACGCACATATTGCTGCAGATTCGTAGGGAAAGCGGAAAGCAAACTAGGACCACGATCAATTAATCGGATGTTCAAGTCAGGGCGGCTTTCGCGAAGTTCTGAAGCCATTTCTACACCGCTAAGTCCTCCACCAATGATGGATACTTGTCCGTATGGATTGATATTATTTATTTTCTGATACGTTGCACGCGTTTGAGCCAGTGTCTGGATACTGGATGAAAACTCCTGAGCGCCAGTAATACCATGATAACTGTCAACACAACCAAGTCCAATGACTAGCCAGTCGTAGGAGATGGGTTCTTTGTCGTGGAAGTTAATTTGTTTCGTTTCGAGATTAACATCAGATACTTCTCCGTAAACAAGCTGAAGCCGCGAATCATCGGGATAAGATACACGAATATGCGTTTCAGCAATGGTACCCGAAGCTAGTGCATAATATTCCGTTTTGAGGCCTTGGAATGGACTGCGATCAATCATAATAAGTTCAGTGTCGTCTGGTAAATCCTTTTCGAGCAAGTTTAAAGCTACGGTCAGACCGCCATAGCCTCCTCCGAGAATGACAAACTTTTTCATAGCCAACCAATATCCCTTCTGAACGATGATCTATTCTCTATTACCTATTATCTCTAATACACTTTGATTTCATTATAAAAGGTGTCTCGCTCTACCGCGACGCGGCCCGCACCCTGAATGAGCCATACAATCTCATCGCGTGTTAAACCTTCTGGTGAAAGAGCGCCAGCAGCATGTGAGATTTTCTCTTTCACGATCGTACCGTGAGCATCTGAAGCACCGAATGTGAAGGAAAGTTGCGTAAGTTTCGTTCCGATATTGATGAAGTAAGCTTTAATATGTGGGAAATTGTCCAACATTAGGCGGCTAATCGCCATTGTTTTGAGTTCGTCCCAAGCGGGAACGAAACGTTTAAGACTTGCATTTTTGCTCGCTGGCTGAACAGAATTAGGAATGAATACGAGGAAACCGCCTGTTTCGTCTTGCAGCTCGCGCAGCAACATCATATGGCGAATCCGTTCTTCTTTCGTTTCAATTGAACCATATAGCATGGTCGCATGAGTTTTCATCCCTAGAAGATGAGCTTGACGATGAACATCCAACCATTCTTCGGTGGAAGCTTTTTCGACCTTCATTTTCGAGCGGTAACGTTCCGTAAGAATTTCGGCTCCTCCGCCAGGAAGCGTGGAAAGTCCAGCATCCATTAATGCCTTAAGTACATCTCGATAGCTGAGACTGCTAATACGCGAGAAGAATTCGATCTCTGCAGCAGTATGAGCTTTAATCGTGACATCCGGGTAAGCTTGCTTTAAGCGACGAATGCAATCAACGTAATACTCAAAAGGCAGATGAGGGTTATGCCCCTGACTAATATGGAATTCTTTAATTTCAGGGTTAAAATTCTCGGCAATATAATCTAACATCTGATCTGGTGTTAAGGTGTAAGCACCTTCTTGACCTTCGTCGCGGCGGAAATGACAAAATGAACAATGCTCCTCACAGACATTCGTGAAATATAAGCTCATATTTTGTACAAAATATACCTTATTCCCATTCAACCGTGTATTCACTTTATTTGCTAATTGACCAATGGTTAAAAGATCGTCAGATTCATATAAAAACAGTCCGTCTTCCATGCTCAACCGTTCGCCGTTCTCAACCTTGTCAGCAATCTCAGCCATCCGTTTGATCGGGTCTACTGTCGTAATACTCATGCTCCATGCCTCCTATGAAAATATAATAAACCGCATAATGAAACGACGCAGCCAGCAGTTAGAACTAGGTGCGTTAGGTGGTGTGAGTTGCTCGCGTACCTGTCAACCAGTTCGGTTAAGGAATTCACAACCAGATTTATATCGATACAAGCTATCCATCCATCTTATTATAAACCTCCTACTTGGGAGGGGCAACATCAGAACGTTGAAGATAAATCGACAATCTTATCCATGTCCTATATTTTTTCGGTGAAATTGGCGAAATGTTATTCCCAATATTAACAAATTCCTGTATACTATTGCAATGTGATTACGTAAGGGCTAAAGGTGATAATAATCGTGCTACCATTATTCGTGACCGAACCGCAGGAACGACTTCATATCAAAATAGAACAACTTCGAGGCCAAATGGTTAGTTTGGGAACCTCGCATGGCTTCCTTCATCCTGACGTGCAGAAATGCAGTCGAGATCTAGACCAGTTACTATTGCAGTATTATGCCACAAGACGTTCTAAACAGTGAACAGCTGCCCTTGAGCATCGGATGGATTAGGAGTATACTTATAGCAAGCACTTCGTATACCAATGCCAGTTTTCCTTAATTTACAGGGAAAAACCAAGGAGGGATTTCCATTATGATTAATATAAGTGAATCTGCTAGTGAGAAAATTAAAGAGCTTTTGGCATCGGAAGAATCACCTAATCTGTTCTTACGCCTAGGCGTGAAGGCTGGTGGTTGCAGCGGCTTTTCTTATGGAATGGGCTTCGACGATGATCAAAAGTCTGACGATAAAGAATTTACCATTCACGGCGTGAAAGTTGTTGTGGATGAAGAGAGCGCTAAGTATTTATATGGCGTCCAAATTGACTTCGAAGACAAAGGCATGGGCGGCGGTTTCACCATCAATAACCCAAATGCAGTAGCATCGTGTGGTTGTGGCTCATCTTTCAAGCCAGCGGATTATGAAGGAACACCTGAACCTTGCGATGATAAGGTTGAGGCTTAAATAATTAATATTGAACCTTCTGAATTAGTGTGTAGTACTAGCACTCGTTCAGAAGGTTTTTTGTCATGTTTAAAAGCTACACCGTTAACCACCAAACACCAGCACACTCAGGCAGCACAATCAACTGCTCACTGACAGCCTTATTGGCTATCGCGTCTCCAAAGAAAAATCTCGTAAGCATCTCGGCTTCATCTACGCTCTCAAACGTATAATCGGTCCTTATCCATGTATGAGAAAAACCATACTGGGATTCAAGCAGCCTATAATAACTCATCAAGAAATCAGGCGGCTGGGGTGTTTCGGAGCCTGTTCCGAAGTTCTCGATAATGATGACCGTACCGCCTGGTCGCAGAACTCTTCTGATTTCGCTTATAACTTGATGAATATTGGCTTCCCATTGATCGACATCCGAATTTCCAAGGTAGCAAATACTCCATCCGGATACGATTAAATCTGCACTATGATTGGGGACAGGTAAATGCCTGTGGTCAGCAACTTGTATTCTCCAATTGTGCAAATCAGCTTTCCTAAGATGATCTGCGGTAATGCGCAGCATAGATTCGGATTCATCTAAAGCTACGATGGACTTTGCTTGTGGAGAGAGAACACGGGTTAATCTCCCAGCACCAGCCCCCATGTCAATGATGTCTAGACCTTCAACGGGGATGATGGTTTGAATGGTTTCATATAAGCTTGCTTGTTTGGAAACGAGTCGTTCATACATGTCTGCTTGATTGGCATAAATGTCTGCATGGTTAGGCATTTGATGATTTCCTCCTTAGGATGATGTTAAACATTGTCATCATAATGTGTAACGTAAGGAGAAGGTCAAGACATTGTTGATTAGGGTTGAATGGGAACTGCATAAACGATATACAGCAAATCGTTGAGTTTCGTATGTTTGGTAATATAACCATTTTCGTCAAACCAGGTTAGCAGGGAAGAGCAGATGGCATAATGCTGATCTTGCAGGGTTGTTAGAAGATCTGCTCGCCCGCTCGATGTACATTCTTCCATGTATAAATCTTTTGCTGTTTCATTTTCGAACATTAAATCTGCTATGCAAATTCTACCGTGAGACTTGAGTACGCGGCGCATTTCATCTAGCGCTAGCAGTTGCTGTTCGTTAGTAATATGGTGAAAAGCAAACGATGTAACGACAAAATCGAATTGGTTATCCATGTAAGGAATGGCCAGGAAATTCCCTAGCTTCATGTCCATTTGCGGATGTTTACTTTGGCATTGCTTCATCATTTCTTTGGATTGGTCTACGCCAGCCATGTGAATGCCCTTTTGCAGAAATCGACTTGCCAAATTACCTGTGCCTGTCCCAAGATCAAGCCCTTTCTCCTCAACCCTCGGTTTTACCCATTGGAGTGTTAGATCAAGAACTTCCTCGTATCCTTTATACTCGTTGTCATTATGTAAAACCCGTTCATCATGAGTCAAGGCTTGTTGATCAAAGTTCCATGTATCCTTCCAATTTTTGCGGATTTCCCGAAGTCGTTTAGAACCTTCCGCGAGTGTGAAGATATCATCAATCGGAAGTGAGTTGTTCTGTTTCAAAAGGTCGATCATGGTATCCGTCGTTTCAATGATTTGCTTGAACTCCAGCCATTGTGCAAAAACAACTGAGCGTTGTATTTCTAAATAGTATTGAAGCTGCTCTTTATCATCGGCATCAACTTCTTGTAATGCTTTTTGAATATCGGCAACGGACATACCTGATTCACGAAGCGAAATAATCGTTTGCAGCCGCCATATTTCTTTTTCTGTAAATGTTCTATATGAATTGTTTTCCTGTTTGGACGGTGAAATGAGTCCTTTATCTTCATAAAAGCGGATGGCTCTTGGAGAAATATTCAATTTCTTGGCAACATCTTTAATTTGCATGCTTTCACCCTTTCTCTCCCCTTAAATAAACCTTAACGTAAGGGAAAAGTAAAGTTGCAAATAGCATTGTCTAGCTAGATAGGAGTCGTCTCTCATTACCAAATTGTGGAATATACTATAAAGATAGAACTAGTCGTAGTTTGAAAGGAGGGAGCCATATGGCAACTAGAAAGGATTTCATCGATCTTGTTGCACCGATTGCTTTGAAGCTTCGTTTAGAAGGCTCGCCAATTTTCCCATCTGTTCGAATTGCACAAGCAATACTAGAAACTGGGGGTAAAATAAACGCTTGGAATAACTTGGTTGGATATAAAGTTGGAAATGGCGTACTAACACCTTATTGGCAAGGCGATCGTGTGTCAGTAAGCACATGGGAATTCATAAATGAGGAATACGTGTCTAATGTACCGGGGGATTTTCGGGCATACAACTCCATCGAGGATGGATTTAGAGATCAAGATTTGTTATTTCAAGCTGCGCGTTATTCGGCAGTTCGGTCAGCAAGCATTCCACAAACTCAAACAGCTGCACTACAGAAGAGTGGATATGCGACTGACCCTGCCTATACAAGTAAATTGAATACGATGATAGCGACGGAAGGGTTAACTTTCTTCGATGAGGAGGTCATTCGGATGTTAGAGAACTTACAGGCCCAGATTTCAGAATTAACAAGTAGAGTACACTCACTCGAAGAGCAGGCCGCTTTGACGGTCGTGCCAACATGGGCGAAGTCAGGCGTTGATGCAGCAATAAAGGCCGGCTTGATCGACACACCTGAGAAAGGGAGCTATGACTTCTATCGTTTATTAACTGTGTTACATCGCAAGGGCATTATATAATATGCGGAAGAATATAGGGGCCGAAAGGGGCAATGATGAGGTTAGTAAATCATTCGGCCTTTAATTCTTACATTTTCACCATATTTGGCTTGCATCAACTTCGTTTGCTCTTGCATAAAAGCATAGATTTCTTTCAAGCGGTTCTTTCTAGGTTTGATTGTTTCTTTAATTTCGCCATTCAACACGATATCGTATACGATCATTCTAGTTCAGCTCCTTTGTTTTGTCTTTCTAATTTCATTGTAGACGATGAATATTAAGGGACGATTAAAATTTCTTTTCAATTTTGTGAATAAAATGAAGGTTATGTTAAATAAACGTTAAAAATGCCTAAAATAGTGATCATTTTTTTTTATCAGTATTTTACAAGTTTTGGATGTGCATAAGTTTATGCACAATATCCCCCTATGCTTTGTCAGCCTTCATGGTACATATTAACAATTTACCCACAGGATATGCACACTTATCTGTGGATAACGGAACGCTTGTTCTATCAAAAACCCCATGATACTATTAGTTTAAATTATAGAATATGGGTGATTTCAGTGAGACAAATTAGCGATGAGACATTGATCGACTCTTATTACAAGGCACTAGATTTAAGATTAGAATCGGATTTTCTTGAACTATTGCTCGCGGAAATACAGAGACGCAAATTAAAGCTATCCGTGATCGTTAAGGACGAGGCACCACTTAATTAATAATTGAACTCAGCACGTATTGGCAGGGTATAGCTAGAATGACAGTCGGGGCAATTCAAGAGGTGAAGGCAGGGCTCTTGCTCGTCGCCTTCCTGGTTTGTCAAGGAAATGTTGTTCATCTCGTAAGGCGAATAAGGACCGAGCAAGTCACTCAGCTTACCATGGTCACACATACGCTGCGAGCACACAGGACAGTTGGTTTGCAATTCTTGCATGCCGTTACAAACTGGACATATAGATGACAAAGGGGTATTCCTCCTAATCCGTAGATTAGGTTAGAATACCCCTTTTCATTGCTATTCATTATAATTTCAAGTTCGAACTGTGTCCTGGTGAAAGCTTGGCACTTGGATCAATGTAAACTTTGGCATTGTTAATTGCCGTAGGTGCTTCACCGAAGCCAACAGCGATCAGTTTTAATTTACCAGGGTATGTCGTAATATCGCCGGCAGCGAAGATACCTGGGATCGTCGTTTCCATACGGGAATCAACAACGATGGAGCCGTTTTCGATTTCGAGCCCCCATTCAGAAATCGGTCCGAGAGAGGATACGAAGCCGAAGTTGATAATAACGGCATCGACATCGTGGATGCTTTCTTCGCCTGATTTAATATTTTTAAGTGTAATTTGCTCGATACGATCTGTTCCATGAAGCTTAGTGATTTCGGTTGGTGTAACGATGTTTACCTTCGAATTCATTAAATTCTCTACACTGTGCTCATGAGCACGGAATTTATCTCGACGGTGGATCAAGGTTACTTGCTCAGCAATCGGTTCAAGCATCAAAGCCCAGTCAACTGCGGAATCACCGCCGCCGCTAATAACTACTTTTTGATCAGCAAATGCGTTCAAGTCACTTACGAAGTAATGTAAGTTTTTCTTCTCGAATTGAGCTGCTTCCGGTAACTCAAGACGACGCGGCTCGAAGGCGCCAACACCACCTGAAATAATAACGGCATGGCTCAGATGTACACCTTTGTCTGTTGTAATTTCAAAAAGACGTTCTTCTTTCTTAACGACATTATGTACTTTTTCTTCCAAACAAGTATGAATAGGAAAGTGTTTCATTTGGGCAGATAAGTTATCTACAAGCTCTTGAGCTGTAATTTTTGGGAAGCCTGCAACATCATAAATATATTTTTCCGGATAAAGAGCTGCAAGTTGACCACCAAGTTGTGGCATGCTTTCAATGATTTTCACAGATGCTTGACGCATCCCTGCATAAAATGCTGCGAACATGCCAGCAGGGCCGCCGCCAATTACAATAATATCAACGATGTCTTGACTGGTTTCTCTCTCGTTCATGATAGAACCTCCGATCAAACCCATAGTGTAACACAGTGATAATCATACTCATTATAAACGTCACTTCTATTGAAGGAAACAGAAAAGTTTAAATTTAACATATATATTGCTTATAGATAGGATAAGTAAATGCTTACATGGATTAGATGGGCTAAAACGCCTATAATACAAGATTTTTTATGCAAAATGACACTTGATATTTACTTATGAAAATTATATCATATCATGAGAATCGGTTTACCATGTTGTGATGAATTTCCACCTGTTTAATCATAATTCACTTCGAAAGCGTGCAAACTAGTAGCAGAATACTACTTTTGAAGCTGTTTGTGTAATTTTTCACAAGATAGAGAGACCATGGGACAAAATACGGATATGGAAGTGAGAGAGACATGAGTAGAATACCAAGAATCGTTATATTAGGAGCCGGTTACGGCGGAATCCTTGCTGCAATTCGGTTGCAGAAGGAATTGAACTACAACGAAGCTGATGTTACGCTTGTTAACAAGCATGACTATCACTACATTACAACACATCTCCACATGCCTGCTGCAGGGACAGATAATCCTGAAAATGCACGCGTGAACATTTTGAAATTGATTGATGAATTTAAAGTTGATTTCGTGAAATCGACTGTTACGCAAATTCGTCCACATGAGAAAAAGGTTATTTTGGAAGACGGAACACTTTCCTACGACTACCTAGTAATCGGGCTTGGTGGCGAAGCGGAAACTTTCGGAATTCCTGGTCTGAAAGAAAATGCGCTGAATATTCGCAGTATTAACAGTGTTCGCTTTATTCGTGAGCACATTGAATATCAATTCGCGAAGTTCAAGCGTGAACCAGATCGCAAAGATTACTTAACTTTCGTTATCGGTGGCGCTGGATTTACTGGTATTGAATTCATTGGTGAACTTGCTGATCGTATCCCTCTTCTATGCAAAGAGTTCGATGTGGATCCTTCCCTTGTGAAGATTTATAATATTGAAGCTGCGCCAACGGCATTGCCAGGTTTCGATCCTGAGCTTGTTGAGTATGCGATGAAAGTTCTTACGGACAAAGGTATAACTTTCAAAATTGGTACAGCCATTAAAGAATGTACGCCAGAAGGTGTTCTGATTGCTGGCGATGAGTTCATCAAAGCAGCAACAGTTGTATGGACAGGCGGTATCCGCGGTAACCATATGTTAGATGAAGCTGGCTTCGAAACGATGCGCGGTAGAATTAAAGTTAACGAGCACCTTCATGCTCCAGGCTTTGATAATATTTATGTTGTGGGTGACTGTTCCATCGTGATGAACGATGAAGGCAGACCATATCCACCAACAGCGCAAATTGCGATGCAACAAGGTGAAGCTGTAGCTCACAACTTGATCGCTTCGATTCGTGGATCGCAGATGAAAACTTTCAAATACTCGAACAAAGGGACAGTAGCTTCCCTTGGTAAAGGTCAAGCGATCGGTATCGTAGGTTCCCGTAAATTGAAAGGGAATGTCGCTGCTATGATGAAAAAAGTGGTTGATATGAGATACCTTTACATTATTGGCGGAATTCCACTAGTTATACGTAAAGGTCGTTTCTAGTCAAGGAATGCTAACGGGGGGATTGCCATGCGACACTGTAGTGTCCAAGTAAGAGGACTTCTTACCCGGGATGAACTGGATCGTTACAATGCCTTGATCGAAGTCGGTCACTTCTTAGAGACTGAGAAACGTTACGATCATGTCGCTGTTGTCCAAAAGGAAATTGATATCCTCATTCTTCCTGCGATTGAACGTCTGAAGGAAAAGAGTCGTCAACGTGACCGTGATACGGAAGCGTATCTAGCACGTAAAGCTCAGATGGAAGCTGAATTAGCAGCTGCTCTGCGTGACGACGAGGATGAAGAATAGATACCAAAGAAGCATTGCTCTTCATGGAGCAGTGCTTCTTTTTTCTATGTAACATCAACAAAAAAGAGCAGAGGATCGCAGTCCTTTGCTCTTAAGTCGTTATACTTGAATGAATGACGCGAATTTCTCAGGAAGCATAACGTTCCCAACGTAGAAATCTCCGAACTCGCCAAAACGTGCGCTGACTTCATCAAAACGCATTTCGTATACAAGCTTTTTGAAATGAAGAGGATCATCCGAGAATAGTGTAACGCCCCATTCCCAATCATCCAATCCAACGGAGCCTGTAATGATTTGTTTTACTTTACCAGCATATGTACGACCGATCATACCGTGGCTGCGCATCATCGTTTTACGATCTTCCGCAGGAACCATGTACCAGTTGTCATTGCCTTCACGACGCTTGTTCATCGGGTAGAAGCAAATGTGTTTGGATTTTGGCAGGATCGGCTTCAAGCGTGCTTGAATTTCTGGATCTTGCGCAGGATCAACACCTGGCTTGGCTAGGTATGCGCTCAATTCTACGATGGAGACATAAGAATAAACGGGTATAGTAAAAGCAGCAAAGCTAGATTTGTTAAAAGCAGTTTCAAGCTCATTGAGCTCTTCCAATGTTTCACGCAATTGCATGAAAACGAAATCAGCTTTTTGGCCTACGATGCTATAAACGGCAGTACTGCCTAGTTTATCGTTCTCAACTTGCTGCCACTGGGACAAGAAGGATTGCAGCTCATCCGCTGCATGCTTACGTTCTTGTGGGGTTGCAGCATGCCATGCATTCCAATCCATTAGACGGAAATCATGGAGCGCATACCAGCCTTCCAGCGTTTGTACGGCTTCACTCATTGTTTTTCCTCCATTCAAGGGCTAATATCCCCTACATTGTATCCAATTCATGGAGAAAGGGCAAATGCATGGAGGGGTGAAGTATAGGAAATGTCTAATTAATTGTTCAATTTGTGTACACTTTACCTGTACCTTTTCGTAGATTACAATAATAAGAGCTATAGAGGCCAAAGTTAGGAAGTGCTTCTACATATATAAGGGGGAACTATCGTGCTGCAAATGGTTATCGCCACTGTCTTAATGATGGTGTTATTCTTTGGGATAGGCTTTATTCTGAATATGCTAATGAAAACAACGTGGTTTCCACTTTACGTGTTCATTGCCTTAGTGATAGGGATAATCATCTATGGATACATGGGGAATTCTTCATTTATGTCAAGTGACGAGAGTTTCACCATTGTTGACGTGATTCCGGCAATCGGCGGCTTAGTCGGTGCAATTTTGAGTGGTTCGGCGATCAAAGCACTGCGTATTCGCGGCTTTAAAATGTTCTAATATTACTGGGTCAATTGGGTGAGGCTAAGAGAAGTTACTTAAACTTCACTTACGGGGGAGACACGATCAGTGCCTTGGGCGAATGTGAATGAAACATCACTGCATTATGAGATAACGGGACCAGAATGGGGCATGCCTATTCTTTTTATTCATCCCCCGTTGCTAACGCTAGAAGCGTTTAGGTATCAGAAAGAACAACTAGGGGTCCATTTCCGAGTCATTACGTTTGACATTAGAGGACATGGCGGAAGTGCAAGTTCGAAGCAGTCGCTAAGTTATAAACTTATTTCGCAAGACCTAATAGGGCTTCTTGATTTCTTAGGGATCGAGGAAGCCTTTCTTTGCGGTTATTCAACCGGAGGGACGGTTGCTTTGGAGGCTTTGCTTACGCATCCCCATCGATTGGTGGGGGGGATTGTCGTCAGCGGAATGTCAGAATTGACAGATACGTACAATCGAATTAGAGTTTGGCTAGCGATACGAATGGCGAATCCTAGTCGAATTATGAATTTTTTGATTAGAGCGATAACGTATGGCAATGCCGATAAAAAGACAACCTATCAGGAGTTAAAAGACCATGCCTTGCAGGATAAAGCGGACAATGTGAGATCCTATTTCGAGCAATCCCTGCGCTATAATTGCACAAATAGTCTCTCGAAGATTCAGCAGCCCGTCTTATTGATCTATGGTGAAAAAGACGTTGACTTCCATCCCTATGCTCAAATTCTTCATACGGGGTTACCGCATAGTTCGCTTTTTTTCATCAAAGATGCGAAGCATCCGGTACCGATTCAAAACGCTGCACGCATGAATGACATCATTCATCTATGGGCGGATAGCCTCAAGGAGAAGGAACAAAAGGAACGTTGGAAGCTCGATCTAGCTATCGCTCAGAAGCTTAATCCTCAATTGTATGGGAATGTACACGAGTCTTCGAGTGATGCTGAGCCCTCCATTTATACGCAAGAACAATGACGCCAAAATTAAGATTTCATTGCTAGTGAAAAAGCGATGGAATCTTTTTCTTGCCCAAAAGGTAAAATTATCTTTTCTCTTGTAGATACCAAGATTGTCGATTTTTGTGGTAGACTAATAGAGAGAGACTGAGACATGGGATAGCTAGATTATGAGCGATCTTTCAGTCGAGCTGAGGCAGGATGGTGCTGTAACGGGATGAGAATGACGAATATGCTGCATTTCACCGAGAATCACAGGTTTTGCGTGAACCGTGAGTTTTCTTTGAGCAGTTTAGACTATAAAATGCTAGCGATGATGTATCAACCGATGATAGGCGGTTTGGCCATAAGTTTCTATCAGGCGCTCTATCAGCAGATGAGTGCAGAGAAAGTTGGCTTTTCGCCGATGGAGCAGCAACGTAAGTTGTTTCTTCTGCTAGAGCTTGAACAGAATGAGCGTGGTCGAAAGTATATTATTGAACAATCCTCCAAGCTAGAGGCGATTGGTCTCCTTCAGACGACTCGCAAGTTTGTACCCGAGGAAGAAGATTATGTTTTCGTTTATACATTGTTCGCGCCTTTAGGGCCGAATGAGTTTTTCCGAAATCAGCATTTAACGCTGCTGCTGCGCGACAAGGTTGGGAAGTTCATGCTGCTTTCGCTGCGTGAAGATCTGCTCTCACCTGAACCAGAGGAGTGTCGTGAGGCGGTCGAGGAGAACTTGTCGGTTCCTTTTTATGAGTTATTTCGCCTGAACACACAGGTTGTGGATTATGAACTGGAACAAGCACTCTATGAGGCTTCTGCAAGCAAGCAAGGGGACGCACGGATGGACGTGACGACCAAAGGCTTCAAGTATGCGGATATCATCATGAGGTTCCCGCGTGGAGCGAGTAACCGCGTGTTCGTTGAAGCGCTGAAGCACAAGCCGGAGCATATGGTAGCCATTAATATTGTGGCGAAGAAGTACAATCTGTCCCTTCAAGAAACGTGCCGCTTGCTTGATGAGGATGGCGTGTTCACCGAGGAAGGTGAGCTTGTCATGGATCTCATGCAATATAATGCGAATTTGTTCTACAGACAGAGCAAGAAGCGGGATGAAGAGCGGGAGCGTACGACTACGAAATCTGAGGATGAAGTGGAAACTTCGGAAGAGCAGTCTGTGGAGATGGCTTATTATTTAGAAGTACCTCAGCAACTGCGCGGCGAATGCACGGATCATCAGTACAATTACATCATGCGAAATGAGCCATACACGGCTGTGTTGAAAATGTTTTTCACACAGGGTTCGATACCTGATGGCGTACTTAATATTTTCGAGAAAATCGATTTAAACTATAAATTAAAAGAAGAAGTTATTAATGTGTTGATTCACTTCTTGCATATTGATCGTCGCTCTTGGGCCAAATCCTCAATTGAGGCTGTAGCTTCCGATATGCTGGGCAAGCAAATTAATACGTATGAGCATGCCGTTGAATATGTACGTGAGAAAATCAATTACAAGCAGAAAGCTGCTTCTAAGGTGGAATCTGCGAAAGCGGGCGGAGGCTCTGCTACGCGTGGACGTCAAGGCAAGACACAGAAGCCTCATATCCCTATTGTATTGCCTGATACGGGCACTACAGCGTCTACTAGGCTGTCTGCAGAGGAGCTAGAGGCAGCCAGACGGATGGCGCAGAAGCTGGATGAGCGATTTAACCGGAAGAATTAGTAAGTGGCTTATCTATGGATTGACAGATGGAACTGTTAGGAGGTGCCGAACATGATGGAGTCTTTATCGCATTTACTCAAATCATTGCCGGATACAGAATGGAAAAGAAAAGCTGAATTGAAAATTCAAGGTGTTCTTGCGGACCCGTTGATTGCTAAATTTCGTCAGAAGTATCCTTTTGTGGATGATTATGCGATTAAAATAAATATGAACAAGTTATATCAGCATGTTTCGGAATTTAAAACTTGCTCCAATTGCCCTGGTCTAGAGAACTGTCCGAATGATATGACAGGACATTATACAATTCTTACAGCCGAATCGGTGGAAGGGCAAACGCCTTTTATTCATGAGGAGAAGGTCGCTTGCAAGAAGTTTATTGCCAAAGGCCAGCAGGACGCCATCTCCAGCCGAATTCGCACTTTTCACGTGGACCCACGGATGATTTCGCGAAGTTTCTCCTTTGGGGATATCTTGGAGACCGATCTCGATCGTGCGAAAGCGGTCATGCAAATTAACGACTATGTGAGTTTAACCATTGAAGAAGGTCTTCAGACGCGAGGGTTATATTTATCTGGATCGTTCGGTACAGGGAAAACGTTCTTGATGGGTTACATGCTGCATCAGTTGGCGAAGGTCGGTATGACGGGAGCCATCGTCTATATGCCAGACTTTGCGGAGGACTTGAAGGGGATGTTCCAAGAGCCTTATAAGCTCAAGGAGACCATTGACCTACTCAAGGAAACGGATCTGCTCGTATTTGACGATATTGGGGCAGAGAATTTGAACCCTTGGCTGAGAGATCACGTCATTGGCGCTATTGTGAATCATCGAATGAATCGGAAACCAACGTTCTTCACATCCAATTATGCGCTATCTGGTTTGGAGAAGCATTTCAGCTTCACGAACAAAGACGGCGACGAGGAGTACAAGGGGCAACGAATCATGGACCGGATACGACCATTCGTTGATGTGGTTGAGGTTACGGGTACGAACAAGCGTGGAAGATAAAGCGTAAAGAAGAACCTAGCCGGAGGTGGCTAGGTTTTTGTGTTATATTTGCGGTACCCTGCTAGAAGTAATTTCAGTCCTTATACAAGCAGTGGACGGATTAACTGGATTGCCTACATTTATTTTTCAACAGTTTAGTCAATTCTTCGGAATTCCCTCGAATTAACGACACATTTTCCAGTTATTTATGTAAAACCACCTGAATCATGAAAATTAACTGTAGTTTTTACAGCTAATGACTAAGGCAGCCAATTAAAATTACTAGAAAAAAGCCGCTTCGCATTTGCCTGCAAAGCGGCTTTAACTTTTGATATTTCGCTTAGCTCATCACTTGGATGACGGTAGCAATGACTGCAATGACGAACAATGCGCCAAAGAATACGCCAAAACCTATGCCTACATCCATGAAATCATTACGCGGTTCTTCGTACACGTGATGCTCAGGGTGTTGATTGCTCATGTGGTTACCCCCTAACGTCCGACATTCGTATTTGTAAGCCTAGTATACCCAAATTCGTCGAAAGTTGTAAAGCTAATCAAAGTGACAATTGTGCAAACAATCGCAATAAAGAGCGGAATGGGTAAAATACTTCTTGACTCTGACATTAGTGTTATGGTTTACAATAAAGACATCCCTCCAAGATATGTGGGAATAGAAAGAAGTGACGTCCATGCGGATTAGTGAGTTATCCAAGCTTACCGGAGCAAGTATTCGGTCCTTGCGCTACTACGAAGCCAAAGGGCTGATCGCAACACAACGTGAAGAGAATGGCTATCGGGTCTACAATCAAATGGTTGTTGAGCGCGTGAAGACCATTCAGTTTTACTTGAGCCTCGGCTTTACGACTGAGCAGATTGAAAGCTTTCTGAACTGTGTGATGAAGAATCAAGAATCACAGTGTGATGATTTGCTGCCCCTGTACACAGAAAAGCTGCAAGAAATTGAGAAACAAATGGAGATGCTGCAACTGCTCCAAGCGAATCTCAAAGATCGTATTTCCTATATTGAGGAACAGCGACGCCAAGGGCTGCCTGTTGGATTACCCTCGATATAGACCAAAGGATACCCCGTTTGCTAACTTATGGCTTGGTTGAAAAGGCATATGAGTGTGGTATACTTTACATGTTGACGTGATGCGAAGCAAGTTAAGTGACGAACTTAATCTTACTTTTCACCTTATAAATCAAATTCATTCTTAGAAGGAGGAACTATCATGGCAATCGTGAATGTTTCTGACAACAGTTTTAAAGCAGAAGTTGAAGGAGAAGGTACAGTACTTGTAGACTTCTGGGCACCTTGGTGCGGACCTTGTAAAATGATCGCTCCTGTATTGGAAGAGCTAGATAAAGAAGTTGAATCTTTGAAAATTGCAAAAGTAAACGTGGATGACAACCCGGAATCCGCTGCTCGCTTTGGCGTTATGAGTATCCCAACTCTAATCGTTTTCAAAGATGGTCAACCAGTTGATAAAGTGGTTGGTTTCCAATCCAAAGACGCGTTGAAAAACGTTGTATCCCGTCATCAATAATTGACAAGTGCAACAAACTAGAAACAATTGTTCGTGAGAAAAAGCTCTTTTTCTGCTATGCTGAGAAAGAGCTTTTTTTTCATTCGCGATGATTTTTTCTGGAAGGAGATTTAGAGGATGACTGATTTTGAGCAAGAGGACGCAGACGTCCGCGAACAGAGCCTGGAAACGATCAGGCACAAGCTATCTTTACTCCCGGACAAGCCGGGCTGTTATATTATGAAGAACCATCAAGGCACGATTATCTATGTAGGCAAAGCCAAAGTATTGAAAAATCGTGTGCGCTCCTATTTCACGGGGAGTCACAGCGCCAAAACGCAAAAGTTAGTCAGCGAAATTCGCGACTTTGAATATATCATTACTTCCTCTAACATGGAGGCACTTATCCTCGAGTGTAATCTGATTAAGCAGCATCATCCTCGGTATAACGTACTTCTTAAGGATGATAAGACGTTTCCTTATATCAAAATTACACATGAGGAGCAGCCGCGTCTAGAAGTCACGCGGCGGGTGTACAAGGATAAGGGGAAATATTTCGGCCCTTATCCGAATGCTTTCGCGGCCCAGCAGACGAAGAAGCTGCTGGATCGGTTGTATCCGCTGCGCAAGTGCAAGACCATGCCCGATAAAGTATGCCTATACTATCATATGGGGCAATGTCTTGCGCCCTGCGCACTAGAGGTATCCGCCGAAACGAATGAGCGGATGGTGCAAGAAATCAGTCGTTTCCTGAACGGGGGACACGACGTCATTAAAGAAGAGCTGACGACCAAGATGTTGGCGGCAGCGGAAGAACTGAACTTCGAGCGCGCGAAGGAGCTGCGCGATCACATCATGAGCATCGATGCGCTCATGGAGAAGCAGAAGATCACGACAGCCGACGCGCTGGATCGCGATGTCTTCGGCTACGCCGTAGACAAGGGCTGGATGGCGGTGCATATCCAGTACATGCGCCAAGGCAAGCTCATCGAACGGCACGTTTCGCTCTTCCCTTACTACGGCGATGAGTATAACGATTTCATGACGTATGTCACACAGGTGTACAGCGATAATCCAGCATTGCCGAAGGAGATTTTCCTGCCTACGATGCCGGAGCCAGAAGCTCAGCAAGAGGCGCTGGGAGATGGGGTAAGGCGCACCGAGGGTGACGAGAAAGAGATTCGTGAAGCCTTGGAAGGTTGGCTCAAGGTGAAGGTGCATATGCCGCAGCGCGGACTGAAGAAGCAAATGGTGGATATGGCCAGAGACAACGCGGTGAATGCTTTGGATGAGAAGTTCCGACTTGTTGAACGCGACGAGCGTCGTACAACGAAGGCTGTCGAGAACCTCGGTGAGTGGCTTGGCATTGGCACGATTCGCCGTATAGAAGCGTTCGATAACTCGAACATTCAAGGGACGAATCCCGTATCGGCGATGGTTGTATTCGTAGATGGGAAGCCAGATCGCAAGGAATACCGTAAATTTAAAGTGAAGACGGTCGTAGGCCCGGATGATTATGAAACGATGCGGGAAGTCATCAGACGACGCTATGAGCGTGTTCTGAAGGACAATCTCACGATGCCTGATTTGATTGTTGTCGATGGAGGGAAAGGGCAAATCTCTGCTGCTATTGACATTTTGGAAAATGAATTAGGCTTATATATTCCGATTTGCGGGCTCGTGAAGGATGCCAAGCATAAAACAGCCCAGCTGATGATCGGTGATCCAGCCGAAATTGTTCCGCTGCCGCGCGACAGTCAGGAGTTTTATTTGCTGCAGCGTATTCAAGACGAAGTCCATCGCTTTGCCATCACGTTTCATCGGGAAACGCGAGCTAAGTCGATGGTCGTCTCACAGCTCGATGCCATTCCGGGCATCGGTGAGAAGCGCCGTAAAGCGCTGCTGAAGCATTTTGGCTCCGTGCGCAAAATAAAAGAGGCCGAAGTCATGGACTTCAAGCCTCTGGGTATTGGTGAAAAATTAGCGAGTGAAATTATCAAAGCACTTCAAGGCGAGGCGGCGGCTCCCCAGGAATAGGGGGCTTTCGCCTTTTTCCATGCAACCAAGCTAAGCCAAGTCCAACCAGTCCTGGGAGTGCAAGATAGAGAATGCCCGCGAGTACATCGCTGATGTGGCCTAAGGAGAAGAGGGACAACCCCATCAGAATACTATCCATACACGCGTGGACGAATATGGCCGTAATGAACCCATATTTCAGGAACACGTATCCGAGTATGATACCGATAATAGTTACCTCGATCAGTCGTGTGTAGACGGGATAGATCGGGTATTGCGTATGACTTGCTGCCCAGATCACACTTGGGAGTAAGATGGCGATGAAATTGTTGCGGAACAGTTTTTTGAAAAGGATAATGCCTAGGAAGCGGAAGGTAGCTTCTTCCGAAATCGCCGCAACCCACGCCATTAGCGGGAATAATTGAGGCTTGAGCATATTGAGTACCGAATCGGCAGGGTCATTGACCGACCACACATCGAATTTCACTTCACCTGTGTAAAATAATACTTGCTGAATACCTAGGATGAAGAGTGCTATTAAATAGCCTCGACCCATTCCGTCATACACGTCTTGGCCAAACTTGTCTTCTTTCCAGGCAGTCCATTTATTAAGACCGATGGAGTTCCACAATCCAATACCGGCGATTAAAGAAAGATAGAGCGATATCCCAAGTAGGACAGTAACGACACTCATAAATACGATTGTAAACCAAACGGCCTCATTACTGTTCGTATCCCCACTCATAACTCGGAAAGCTGGATACATATTCACATTGTTCATGATATAAATCACGAAGAAGATGGTAGTTAATAATAAGCCCCTGCTGAATTTAATTAGTTTCCTATAAATAATGGCAAATACAATTGCAGCAAGCGTCATTAACAGCGTAAAGCCCATGGAAATCCAAGTCATGCGTGAAGCGGAATCATCTTGTTGGGTGAGCCAATCTAAGTGAGAATCAGGTAGTCCAAAACTTACATTAAAACCTGTTAGATTCGTTTGATCGAAATTCACTCGTACGTTTAGCTTCGCTTCACCGATAGGTTGAGTGCGTTTTTCGTATTGGAGTGTCATTTGCTCTTCGGGAGAATCATGACGTGCATTGTCGACTTGGCTGAAGTCCTCTGGCTCAAAGCCCATCTGACGAAGCTCCAGTTTCGCAAGTGTATCTGCTTTGGTCGTGCTCATCGGTGATGATGACTTCGTATTCGTCATGGCCAGGTTTTCATGCCAGCCGATGATGCTTGAATTCGTGTAGTTGACATCGACTTCAAACTGACGTTTGGCAGTGGCATCCTTGACACTGACTTGATAATAATCAATGGGGAACTTTTCACCATATTGCTTCGTATAAGCTTCTAATAAATGTTCCTTTTGAAAGTAGCCGCTTCGTTCTTTTTTAGATTGATAGACGACATAGGTTTGTGGATTGTGCAGCTCATAACGCTGGCGAATGAAGGCGGCCGCACTTTCGGCTGCTTGCTGCTTCGTGATCGAGGGCATATCCGCTACGGCAGGTTCCTCATCACGCAGTCCATACAACATCGAAACCCCGAGGTAAAGGAACATTCCAATACAAGCCAAGAGGAGTAGGAAACGATTAAATTTCAGCCTTTGCATAGTCAATTCCCTTCTGAATTCACGATTCTCAATCATTTCTTTACGTTATCATAGTTTAAAAAGAAAGCCAATTTACTGGTAAACGATCGGAAACAATTATATAATACCTTTTGAATTGCTTACTGGCGGAATTTCTACAAATGAACGGGGAACTCTATCGGTATAGCCAAATGGTAATTAGATTATTTTCTTACATATGCAGGAGGCGCGATGAATAAAAAAATAAATATTTGGCAGCTAACACCTCCGCAGATCCTGGTTTTAGGTTTCGCTGTTATCATTTTCATAGGAGCGGGGCTATTGATGCTGCCCATTGCTTCGGCGACAGGCCAGTCTATGTCCTTTATTGATGCTCTGTTTACCTCCGTATCGGCCACTTGTGTGACTGGGTTGGTTGTTGTTGACACGGGCAGCGCGTATACAACTTTTGGGCAAATTGTGATCGTTTCTTTGATTCAAATCGGTGGTCTTGGTTTTATGACAATGGCTACGTTAGTTGCTTTCGTGTTTCGGAAAAAGATCACTTTGAAAGAGCGACTTGTCCTGCAAGAGGCCTTGAATCAAGGCAGTATGGAGGGAATCGTTCGTTTGATACGCAAAGTTATCATATATTCTTTGTCCATTGAGGCCGTGGCTGCAGTCATTTTTACCATTCGGTTTTCGTTTGACTTCGGCTTTACGAGAGGACTTTATTATGGCATCTGGCATGCTGTATCCATGTTTAATAATGCGGGTTTCGATTTGTTCGGTACCGTTGATGCTCCTTTCGTTTCGCTTACCGGCTACGTTGGCGATTTTGTAGTGAATTTCGTAGCGATGATGCTGATCATACTTGGGGGCATAGGATTCATTGTTATTTCCGATTTGATTGAATTTAAGAGTACGAAGAAGCTCTCCCTGCATTCAAGAGTTGTTCTAAGTATGAGTGGATTACTTCTTGTTATTGGAGCACTTGGTATTTTTATATTCGAATTTACCAATATCAGAACCTTAGGCTCGTTAGATTTTGGGGCGAAAATTTTGTCTTCCTTCTTTCAATCCACAGCAGCGCGTACGGCAGGTCCGAACACGGTGGATATTAGTGCTCTTCGCCAAGCCTCTCAGTTTCTCATTGTCATTCTTATGTTTATTGGTGCTTCTCCCGGATCTACGGGTGGAGGTATCAAAACGACTACATTTACAATTCTGATTAGTGCCATCATTACTATGATTCGTGGAAAAGAAGACATTGTTATTTTTCGTTATCGTTTAGCCAAGGATCGCATTCTTAAAGCAATTACATTATCCATGATGGCTTTATTCTTGGTGATCATCGTCACGATGATCTTATCAACGACAGAGGATTCGTCTTTTATCAAAATATTATTTGAAGTCACATCCGCTTTTGGAACGGTAGGGTTAACAATGGGATTAACTCCGGAGTTATCTACACTAGGGAAAGTGCTTATCTGCTTGACGATGTTTGCCGGGCGTTTAGGAACGATTACGCTAGCCTATGCTTTGCAACCTAAGCAAGAGAAAGAATTATTTAGATACCCTGAGGGTAAAATTACGATTGGATAGGTGTAAAACAAGATGAAGAAGAAGCAATACGTTGTGGTAGGGTTAGGTAGATTCGGGTCAAGTCTTTCTAGAGAACTTATGAAACTTGGTCATGAAGTTTTGGGGATTGATCTGGACGAGGAAGTCGTGAACGACATGAGTGATGAACTAACACATTCTGTTGTCGCGGACGCAACGGATGAAGATGTACTGAAATCGTTAGGTATTCGAAATTTTGATTGTGCGGTCATCGCCATTGGGGATGATATTCAATCCAGCATTTTGACAGCGATCGTCATGAAAGATTTGGGTGTAAGTCAAGTCGTTGCCAAAGCATTATCCGAGCTTCATGGAAAGGTGCTGACGAAATTAGGAGTCGATCGTGTCGTTTATCCGGAACGGGACATGGGCATTCGCGTGGCACATCAATTGGTCACCCCTAATTTATTGGATTATATTGAAATTTCCAAAGACTACACAATTGTCGAGCTTTCAGTGCCAAAGCGGTTATGTGGATATACGATCCAGCAGTTGGACCCGCGAGCTAAATTTGGCTGCAGTGTTGTGGCGATCAATAAGCAGACGGGGGTTATCATTGCGCCGCAAGCAGGTGATGTTGTGAATGAAAATGATATCATGGTTATCATCGGAACCAACAACCAAATTAATGAATTTGAAAGTCAAGTTATCGGCTGATCCGCACACATACCAAGTCCTGCAGCAAGGGAATTTTCTTATGAAGGTGGACAACGCATGTATAGGGTACTCATGATCGAAGATGATGCGATGATCGGTGATATGGTCACGATGTATTTGAAGGAAGAGGGTTTCCATGTCATCCGAGAGGAGAATGGGACGAGTGGGATTGCCGCAATATCGCAATTTCAACCTGATCTGATTCTGCTGGACTGGGTGCTGCCAGATATGGACGGGCTAGCGATTTGTCGCCAAGTTCGTGAGACCTCAAGTGTACCGATCATGATAGTTTCTATGAAAAATAAAATCGTTGAACGCGTCAATGCCCTAGGAGCGGGTGCGGATGACTTCATGTGTAAGCCATTCAGTATGCATGAATTGATTGCAAGAGCCCATGCACTTATTCGCCGTGCGCAGAGATATCCATCCATGAATCAGCTTCCTGATGCGCAGTCGAGACACCAAGAGCAGGAAGAAGTAAAACCAGCTAAATCAACTGTAATTGCGGCTGTCATGGATAAGCAGGATAAGATAACCTTGAATACGAATACACGTTCCATGTGTGTGTATGGTGAGATTGTTGAGACAACGTATTCGGAATTCGAAATTATGAGATGCTTTATTAACAACCCAGGTCGCGTGTACAGTCGTGAAGATCTATTACAAACCGTGCGCGGATTTGATTCTTTCGTGACTGACAGGGCTATTGATGTACATATTGCAAATCTTCGGAAGAAGATCGAAGACAACCCCAAAGAGCCGAAATGGATTCGGACCGTTTGGGGTGTTGGATATAAATTTGTGCACATGTAAGGGTGAATGGTTCCAGGCTAGCGGCGCTTTGCAAAATAGTTGATCGCTTGGGCGACAAACTTCATTGATTCCGCATTATCTGCTGAGTGATCGGAGTAGATCAGTGAGGTTGTTCGTTTCGTTTGTTCTAATTCTTGCAGTTCTTTTAAAATTAGTTCATTATTCTGAATTAAATCTTCACGTAAATAGGATTTGGGCAATAAGGTTGCTGTCTTGCAGGTAGAGACGAGCCGTATGATCGCTTCGAAGGAATCGATTTCCATTTGAACGTTGGGGAATATCGTGAAACGATTGAACAGCTCGTCCATCAGAATGCGATACCATGTACCTTTGGAAAAGAGGATCATCGGCAAATCATTCAGATCCTTCATCGTAATCTCCGTACGATCGATTAAGGGATGTCCGGATGGAAGCACCAGGCTGAGATGGTCGTCGAATAAAGGCTCACAGTGGAGGCTAGTCGCATTAATTTGAGAGGCAACGATGCCGATATCCACTTTATTGTCTTTGACCAAGGATACAATCTCATGTGTTTTGCCGGTAAGAAGCTTGATATCTGTAAGTGGATAGTCCTGTAAATAATCCGTGATGAGATCAGGCAGCGTAGATTGGAGTGTTGTTAGAGAGGCTCCGATGGTAAGTGATGACGGGCTACCCGCGGCTTTATAACTATGAAGAGCTTGCTTGAACTTCCGCTCAAGATGACGCTTCTCTAAGGCGTGATCATAGCAAATTTGCCCCGCTTTCGTTAACTCCAGTCTTTTCCCCTTCCGGATAAAAAGCTCCACCCCAAGCTCATCTTCCAGCTTCATAATTTTTCGCGATAGGGCAGGCTGTGAAATGTTTAACAATTGTGACGCTTTGTTAAGGCTGACTTGTTCGACTACGATGGCGAAGACATCTAAAAGCTCCAAACGTTTCCCTCATCTCTATATGTGAAATAGTTATAAGTAGATATAAAAAAACGGCACTTCCATTATAAGCGTGAAAGAGGTACGATGTACATGTCACAAATTAGCTATATTTCGTGGACCTTCGTGTATAAACATTGACTGAATTGGCAAAATAGGCGTGGATGATTATGGGTTGACGCTCGTTTGCGGCGAGAGTACAATGATATGTGGCTTGTTTTGTCAAAACTTGTCGGATGTTTGTTGTGAATGAATTTTGTTGAGGGGGGAATTGGTTACATTATGAGTAATTCGTATTACTTTCGAAAGATCCACTCGTTACTAGGTGTTATTCCAGTGGGCTTCTTCCTTATTGAGCATTTGCTCACTAACTATGAAGCAACCAAAGGGCCTGAAGAGTTCTTGGCTCAAATTAACTGGTTGAACGGTTTGCCGTTAGTATTGCTCATGGAAATCGTGGGAATCTGGCTTCCGCTTCTTTATCATGCCGTTTATGGACTTTATGTAGCGTATCAATCACGTAATAACGTATCAAGCTACGGGTATTTCCGTAACACGATGTTTATGTTGCAACGTGTGACAGGGGTACTTACTTTCTTGTTCATCGCATGGCATCTATTCGAGACTCGTGTTCAGGTTGCCTTAGGCAATGTGGCGCATGAAGAGCTCGGCAATACGATGCATGAGATTGCAACGAATCCAGTTATTTTCACGTTATATCTGGTTGGTATTATTTCTGCAACTTTCCATTTCACGAACGGCCTATGGTCTTTCTTAGTGAGCTGGGGTATTACAATTGGACCGCGTGCGCAACGCTTTTCGACAATCATTACAATGGGCTTGTTCGTACTAATGACGGTGATGTTTATCATGTCTTTAACTGCGTTTACAGGTACAGAATTTTCAGTTCCAGTAGAAGCGCATACGGGGCATTAAGGGAGGGTGAACAGAAGTGGCTAATTCAAAAATCATCGTCGTCGGCGGAGGCCTTGCGGGACTCATGGCGACAATTAAAGCGGCAGAGGCTGGAGTACATGTACAGTTGTTCTCCTTAGTTCCTGTGAAACGTTCCCACTCCGTATGTGCGCAAGGCGGCATTAACGGTGCGGTGAATACGAAGGGTGAAGGTGACTCCACGTGGGAGCACTTTGACGATACAGTATACGGGGGAGATTTCTTAGCGAATCAACCTCCTGTTAAAGCATTATGCGACGCAGCTCCAGGCATTATTCACTTGATGGACCGTATGGGCGTTATGTTTAACCGTACACCAGAAGGTTTGCTTGATTTCCGTCGTTTCGGTGGTACCAAATATCACCGTACAGCTTTCGCTGGCGCAACGACAGGTCAACAGCTTTTATATGCTTTGGATGAGCAAGTACGTCGTTGGGAAACAGCGGGTCTCGTAACAAAATTCGAACACTGGGAATTCTTGGGTTCGGTTATTGATGACGAAGGCGTATGCCGTGGTATCGCAGCTCAAGATTTGCGCAGCATGGAAATTCAAACGTTCCCAGCTGATGCCGTTATCTTGGCAACAGGCGGTCCTGGTATCATTTTCGGAAAAACAACGAATTCCGTTATTAACACGGGTACGGCAGCAAGTGCAGTTTACCAACAAGGTGTGAAATACGCGAATGGTGAAATGATTCAAATTCACCCAACGGCGATTCCAGGAGACGACAAGCTGCGCTTGATGTCTGAATCAGCACGTGGTGAAGGCGGACGTATTTGGACTTACAAAGACGGTAAGCCATGGTATTTCCTTGAAGAGAAATATCCAGCTTACGGTAACCTTGTGCCTCGTGATATTGCAACACGTGAGATCTTCTCCGTGTGTATTGATCAGAAGCTTGGTATCAATGGCGAGAACATGGTTTACTTGGATCTTTCTCATAAAGACCCGAAAGAGCTTGATATTAAGCTCGGCGGTATTATGGAAATTTACGAGAAGTTCATGGGCGATGACCCGCGTAAAATTCCAATGAAAATTTTCCCTGCGGTTCATTATTCGATGGGCGGCATGTGGGTTGACTATAACATGATGACGAACATTCCAGGCCTCTTCGCAGCAGGTGAGTGTGAGTATCAGCATCACGGTGCAAACCGTTTGGGTGCGAACTCCCTCGTTTCCGCGATTTATGACGGCATGGTCTCTGGTCCTAAAGCGGTTGAGTATATTCGCGGCTTATCCAAGCATGCGGATGATACGTCCTCCATCATTTATGATCGTGAGAAGAAACGCCATCAAGATCGTTATGAGAGCTTGCTCAAAATGAACAACGGTACGGAAAATGCGTACGTGCTTCATAAAGAGCTTGGCGACATGATGAATGCTAACATGACGGTTGTTCGTTACAACGATCGTTTGACTGAAACGATTGGCAAGATCAAAGATTTGAAAGAGCGTTACAACAACATCAACATCACCGATACGGCACGTTGGAACAACCAAGGGGTTGCGTTCACGCGTCAACTTTGGAACATGTTCGAGCTTGCAGAAGCGATGACAGTTGGTGCCTTGATGCGTGATGAGAGTCGTGGTGCGCATTACAAGCCTGATTTCCCAGAGCGTGATGATGATAACTTCATGAAAACGACAATCGCAGACTGGACGCCAGATGGTCCTAAGATTTCGTATGATGAAATTGATGTATCGTTGATTAAACCTCGTAAACGTGACTACTCTACGGAGAAGAAAAAGGAGGGATCCTGATCATGGCGGAGACACTAAGCGCAACGAAAACCGTGAAGTTTATCGTGACTCGTCAAGAGAGTCCGGATTCCAAACCGTACACTGAGGAGTTTGAAGTTCCTTATCGCGCGAACATGAACGTGATCAGTGGTTTGATGGAAGTTCAGCGTAATCCTAAGAATGCGAATGGCGAGAAAACAACACCAGTATGTTGGGAATCCAACTGTTTGGAAGAAGTATGTGGCGCTTGTTCGATGGTCATCAATGGGAAGCCGCGTCAAGCTTGTTCAGCGCTTGTAGATAAGCTGGAGCAGCCGATTCGTGTAGCACCAATGAGCACATTCCCTGTTATGCGTGACCTTGTTATCGACCGTGGACGCATGTTCAACGCCTTGAAAAAGGTTAAAGCATGGGTTCCAATCGATGGAACCTACGATCTTGGTCCTGGACCACGTATGGCGGAGTCGAAGCGTCAATGGGCTTATGAGTTGTCGAAATGTATGACATGCGGCGTGTGTTTGGAAGCTTGTCCGAACGTAAACGACAAAAACTCGTTTATCGGACCTTCCGCACTTTCCCAAGTTCGTCTATTCAATGCTCACCCAACGGGTGAGATGAACAAAGACGAGCGTTTGGATACGCTGATGACAGATGGCGGTATCGAAGGCTGCGGTAACTCGCAGAACTGCGTACGCTCCTGTCCGAAGGGGATTCCGCTTACGACGTCGATCGCAGCTTTGAATGCGGACACGACGAAGCACTTGTTCAAGAAATGGTTAGGCGTGTAAGCAACGCTGAAATGAAGTCCGTCCTCCCGGTTATGGGAGTGGCGGGCTTTTTTGTTTTGGCGGTGGGTAAAAGGGGGGTGAGCGCGGTGGTTATTATAGGAGAGGTCGTGAATAAGAACTCGTGGAGTTCTTATTCTGCGAGAATCGCCGCTTTGAGAGGAAATAAGAACGTTTCGCGTTCTTATTTGTGGTACAAGCGCACGGAAAGCATGTAGAAGTAGTAAATAAGAACTCGTGGAGTTCTTATTCGGCGAGAATCCCCGACTTGAAGGGAAATAAGAACGTTCGGAGTTCTTATTTCTGGCACAAACGCGCGGATATCCGCGTGGCGGAACAACAAAAAGACCTGAGTCAGACTCTCAGGCCATCTGGATCATGTGTAGAGGTTAGTGAGCTGCGGGGCAGTCAGGTGATTCTGGTGCATTATACTTATTTATAGGGGACATCATGTGAGGGTGCTGGGAAGAAGGATTGGATGTTAGGAGATCCGCATTGAGTGGTGAAGATACTTTTCGAATCATCGCCGCGGCTGGTAGTTTGTGCTTACTATCTAACATGTGAATGTGGAAATGAATCGAATGCATCGCGACACCTCCATTTAGATGTATCATATGTTATATAATATTACGCATATACTCGTTTTGACAACCTAATATTTATTTATGTTATATATATTGACATGATCAACCAATCTAAGTATGATATAAACAAAAGTAAGACAACGAAGGAACAACCGCATAGCAAACTTGTTTTCTAGGGTTCCGCGATAGAATGAAGGCTATCGGTCAGGTCCAAGAGAAGACACACGATGAGCTTCATCGTGCACACGGAGGGATAAAAGCCCGGGAGGATATCAGGATATGATATCATTCCGGGCTTTTCCTTTTACCATTTTATACAGAGAGGGAGTTCGGGGAATGAGACAAAAAACAATATTTCTGATGTTGGCGGTATTATTAACTTTTACAGTAATCAGCGGGTGTGGAAGCAAAGAGGCGAGTACGACTGCAGGAGGCAGCAAGGAGCCAATCAAGTTGGCGCTTAGTCCATGGCCGGGCTGGTTCGTGTGGTACCTCGTGAAGGAGAAGGGCTTTTTCGAGAAAAATGGTGTGAACGTGGATCTGGTCTGGTTCCCCGTTTACAGTGACTCCCTATCCGCACTAGCTTCAGGTAAAGTGGATGCAAACAGTCAAACGCTAAGTGATACGCTGGCTCCGGCGAGTAAAGGTATTAAGCTCAAAGCCGTGCTGGTCAATGATAACTCCAATGGTGGCGACGGTGTTGTCGTGAAGCCAAGTATCAATTCTCTGAAAGATTTGAAAGGTAAGAAAGTCGCAACTGAGCTTGGAACCGTCGATCACCTTCTGATGCTGACAGCGCTTGAAAAAGCAGGATTAGCAGAGAAGGATGTCACGTATACGAATATGACAGTCAACGATGCAGGGCCAGCGTTCATTGCGGGTAATCTGGATGCTGCGGTACTCTGGGAGCCATTCCTAAGCAAAGCCATTCAAGAGGGGAAAGGGAAGCTGCTCTTCTCATCCAAGGACACACCAGGATTGATCCCTGACTTGCTTGTATTTAAAGAAGAAATTACGAAAAATCGTCCAGACGATGTGAAAAAAATCATAAACGCCTGGTTCGACGCATTGGATTACTGGAAAGCGAACCCAGAAGAGTCTTTGAAAATTATGGCTAAGGCGGCAGAGACGCCGATCGATGAATACAAAGCTGGCGTGGACAGCGTGAAGGTTTTCCAACTGGAAGATAACGTTAAAGCCTTCACCAAAGGGGATTCCTATGATTCACTGGCGTTTACTTCTGGAAAGACAGCTGAATTCTTGAAAGGCTTAGATATGCTGAGTACAATACCGAAAGCAGAAACCTTCTTGGATGGCCATTTTGTGGAGGAAGTCATGAAGGAACGCAAGAAATAAAGGCTGAACAGGAGGGCTGCAAATGGAAACGCTGGTGAAAAAAAGACGCAAGTCCACATTGTTTGCCATACGAGGTGAAATTAGCCGTAAATCATATTTGTCAGGTGTCGTGCTTATCATTGCGGTTCTGTTGTTGTTCTGGAGCGTGATGAGCTACGGCAACTTGGTCAATCGTACATTCCTTCCAACACCGGATCAGGTGCTCCGGCAGTTTGGGATTCAATTACAGAACCCCGTGTTCTGGCAAAATGTTTGGATAAGTATTTTCCGAGTAGGCGGTGGATTCTTGCTCGCTTGTATCATCGGAATACCGCTTGGGATTATGGCGGGTACGTATAAGTTTGCAGAAGCTATCCTAGTACCTCCTACTGAATTTATTCGATATATGCCTGCGACAGCGTTCATTCCCTTGATCATGGTATGGGCAGGGATTGGCGAATGGGCGAAGGTCCTCGTAATCTTCCTAGGGTGTTTCTTCCAATTGATGCTGATGGTTGCAGACAATACTCGGTCGGTCTCCAATGATCTACTGCAAACTTCTTATACACTAGGTGCGAAACGTTGGCAAGTTATCGAAAAGGTTCTGATTCCTGCGCTGCTTCCAGATTTGATGAATACACTGCGCTTAATTATTGGATGGGCATGGACCTATCTGGTTGTAGCTGAGTTGGTTGCGGCTAGCAGTGGTCTTGGATTTTCGATCATGAAGGCGCAAAGGTTCTTGAACACGGATCAAATTTTTGTAGGCATTATTGCGATTGGTTTGCTGGGTTTACTGACGGATCGCACATTTGCTTATTGTCATAAGCGATTTTTCCCATGGTTGGAAGGAGGGCGTTAAGATGGAAGCATTGAACTTAGATTACAAAAACGTGCCTTCTAAGGGGACTATTGCGGGTGCTGGTGTACGAAAAATTGAGGCAGTCGATGTAACGAAGGTGTATAGCACGAAGAAGTCGCAATTCGTAGCTTTGAATCGTGTGTCCTTTCACGTTGATGCACATGAGTTTGTCAGCTTTGTCGGGCCTTCAGGCTGCGGGAAGTCTTCCTTATTACGGATTATTGCTGGACTAGAGCCCTTGACGATGGGGGATCTGAGTATCAACGGGCATGAGATTGAAGGTCCTGGAGCTGACAGAGGCATGGTCTTCCAGAGCTATACGTTATTCCCCTGGTTATCCGTGAGAGAGAATATTGAGTTCGGTTTGACGTTGAAGGGTGTTCCTTTATTCGAAAAGAGAGCGATAGCCGACCACTTCATGGAATTAGTCGGGTTGCATAAGTTCGCGAAATCATTGCCGAAGGAGCTTTCGGGCGGGATGAAGCAGCGGGTCGCGATCGCGCGAGCTTTGGCGAATAATCCGGATGTACTGTTAATGGATGAACCGTTCGGAGCGCTGGATCCACAAACGAAAAATGCGATGCAGGAGCTGCTGCTGCGCATTTGGGAAAAGGAGAAAACGACGGTTGTGTTCATCACGCACGATATCGAGGAAGCCATCTTCTTATCGCAGCGGGTGTATGTGATGCAGGCGCATCCAGGCACGATCCGCAGTGAGATTGCTATACCGCGAGGGATGCGGCAGGTGGAGGATGTGAAGGATTCCGAAGCATTCGTGAAGCTGAAGAAGCAGATCATTTCGTTGATTGGGCATCACGACGAGTAAGCTCATAGGGGGCACCATAGCAGAGTGATCTGCTTGTGGTGCCTTTTGTGTTGATCACTTAGTTAGATTGTGGAGCTGATGCCAGGACAGGGAAAAGCTCTCCCTTGAGGAGATCACCTTCCTACAAACCAGAGCCTCGGGTCAGCTCATGATTGCTTTTGCTATTAAAAGTAGCATTCTCGGGCATATCATTTTGCTGTTCAGAATTTTGAAGTAGTCGGAGTCCTTCTCCACACTTTGAGTATGTTCGCCTTCAATCGCCATGACCTCGTCGAGGTAAGCGCTCAGCTCGTTGATTTCCTTTTCCGATAAGACATCCTCTAACTGGACAAAACCTAAGATTTGGTAGAAACGCTAAAGAGCAGAAGCGCTTTTGGATTATTTGCAAAAAAAGGCAGAGATTTGACGAGCAATCCCCTTCTAGCTACAATGAATTTAAGCGTTTCAAGAATGAGGGAATGGGATGAAAAAAAACAAACAAGCTACCATTGTCGATGTTGCCTCTGAGGCTGGCGTATCCATTGCGACGGTATCGAATGTTATTAACCGTAGGAAGGTTCCGATGTCACCGGAAACCATTCGTAAAGTGGAAGAAGCGGTTGTACGACTAGGTTATCGCCGGAACGTCATGGCAACGAATTTAAGTCGGCGGCGCTCGAATGAGTTAGGATTAATTCTCCCGCATTTTGGCGGGTATTATGGCAGATTTGCTGAGAAGCTGGAGCAGCGGTTTCACAGTTACGGCTATCATTTATCTGTGTTCTCAGCGGCTGGCATGGATCCTGAAGTTGAGACGAGGCATATTGAGCATTTGCTACAGCGACGAGTGGACGGACTAGTTTCACATGGCTTGGCAATCAGCATGCATTCCACGCAGCAATTAGTGGGTGAAGGAACGCCGCTTGTCATCTTTAACGGGTGGGGGTGGCCGAATGAGATTACGAAGCTGACGGTGAATTTGGATTTTGCCAAGGCCTCGCGCCAGGCCGTTAAGTATTTTTTGTCACATGGCTGCCAAGCTGTTTTCTATGCGGGAAGACGTAAGGGAATGGGCGCGAATGAGCAGCGAATCGAGGGATTTCTGACGGGGCTAGGTGAGCGAGCGGAGACGATCGTGCATGCGCTTTTGGATGCAGGAGAGTTGGGTGTGGCTGGAGCTTTGGAAGAGGCGCTGCGTGTGAGCGGTGAACTGCGACCTATCGGCATATACACGTTCAATGATGCGTTAGCGTTGGAACTGATCGCTGAATGCCATGCACGAGGCATCCGTGTTCCTGAGGAAGTGCAGCTTATAGGAATGGATAATGAGCATTTTGCGAAGGCGAGCATTCCTTCCATTACTAGCTTCGAGATGCCAGTCGAGCTGCAAACGCGTTTAGTCGCGGCTTTCCTGATGCGGCAGATGGGGGAAGACGTAGACGAGGAAAGCGCGATGCTGCTGGATTCGTATCTGGCTCAGATGAAGGGCCATGAGCTGCTCATCGATATGGAAATGGTTGTGCGTAAATCTACGCATAATGAATAAAACCGTTAGTCACCTGGGAAAGGTGATTAACGGTTTGTTTGTTGTAATAGGAAGGAGGCGTCCATCAAGTTGGTTTTTCTAAGGGAGAGCTAGGCGCTTGTGTGGTTTTGTTGTTTCAGCTGCTTTTGCTGCCGCAGGAAGTCTTTCCCGTATTCGCCGTGCGGATTAATGTCCGCGTGTTCGATTTGAATCGTGGCATGCTCGATGTTGTACTTGCTTTTTAACGTCTCATTAATAGCGAGAATGACACAAAAGGGCTGAATGTTAGGACTAATAAACACGTGGGCAGTCAAGGAATAATGGTCGGTCGAAACCGCCCAGAGATGCATTTCGTGGACATCTTCTACGCCTTCAACCTTCGCGATCACAGAGCGGATTTCGTCTAGATTAAACTTTTCAGGGACGGATTCCATCAGGATCATGAAGGATTCACGAATTATTTTGCTGCCACCTGTAAAAATAATGCCGCCAATCACGATCGAAATCAACGGATCGAACCAGAGAAGACCGGAGTAATAAATTACAATGGCCGAAATAATGACGCCAACCGAGCTTAATAAATCCCCGAAAAAATGCCATAGCGCACTTTGCACATTCAGATTGTCTTCCTCCTTGACGCTGTTATGGAGAACCAACGTAAGGATGAGGTTAACGACGAACCCGATCGAGGCAATGCCCAGCATAAGTCCCAATTGTATCGGTTGAGGGTGGAGGACACGTTGGACGGCTTCAATACAAATCCCCAAAGCGATGATGCAAAGCGCTAATCCGTTGAGAAAAGAAGCGACAATTTCAAAGCGCAGGAATCCAAAAGTGAAGCGAGCATTGGGCTGGCGCGTAGCTAATTGGATGGCAACCATACTCAGACCAAGCGCAATGACATCTGAAATCATATGAGCCGAATCGGATAAAAGAGCAAGGGAATTCGATAGCACCCCACCGATAATTTCAATAAGCGTGAAAAAGGCAGTTAAAATGAGGGTAACCCACAGGGTTTTTCTTGACTTACTTTGTTCTTTCACATGGTGGAGATGATGATAGTCATATTCGACGCTCATAGGGTTCCTCCTTGTTTAGAATTATTCTAATTAATATATACTTAGTATATGCCACTTGGGTGAAACGTGCAACTGGAATTGGGGAAGGATTTTGAAGGTGAGATGGGAGAGGGGAGCGATGATGGCAAATTAGAATATAAAGCGTTTTCTAATTTGTAACAGAAATGAAATATTCCTGTTATGGTTCCATAATGTTCACTTGGTAATATAATAAACAAGACCCCCTTTTTAATATAAACTTTTAGAACCCGGCCCCGTTGGCTGGGTTCCTTTTTTTTGTCTTCACAACCTCACATTCCCCCCAACAATGGATTGAAATTCGCATATATTTTACAATTTCTTATTCCACGCATAACACTTCACAAACACTCAATCGCTAGAATGATTGTAGGACAACTAAATAGGGCAAGGGTAGAGACGCGGAGAAAACCCTTCATGCGGCAAATGAACGGCTAGTGGAAGCTAGATGAGGTCATTTGTATGCTTGAAGGGTTTTTTGTGTTCTCCAAAACAGATAGGAGGATTTCAAGAAGATAGTGAGTAGCGTTCTTCTGTTTTTAACACGTACATGTATTCATCCATTTTACAAGAAAGGGTTGATTCTATGAAACGATATAAAAAGGTTTTGAATAGTCTACTAGTCGCTACACTAGTCACTAGTTTAGCACCATTTGGTCTTATGACTGTGCAAGAGGCTCATGCTGCTGATGATGTTAGAAAATCACTCGATGTGAGGAAGACGGTTAATGCTCCGGTGATTGACGGGGATTTGGACGAGTCACTCTGGTCAATTAACCAGAGGTTAACGAAACAAACAGGCGATGGAACATTTAAAGATAGTAAATTTGGTATGCTCTGGGACAACAAGTACCTGTACATTGGGGTTAAAGCTGATGATGAGAGTCTGACGGCAGCAGGTACGGGGAATTGGTTTGAACAGGATAATATTAATTTCTTTTTAGATCCAACGATGCATCAATCTGCCCCTTATGCAGCAGACGATATGCAACTGGGATTTGTGTATCAATCGGATTCTACATCTCCTGAATTTCACTTTGGGGCTGCGACAAACGGGCAAAGCAGCAAGGATCCGAATAAGATTTTGCGGGCGATAAAGAAAACTGCAACGGGTTGGTCTTTAGAAACTGCTGTACCATGGGATATGTTGAAGATGGATCCTGTGCTGACGAAGAAGCTGGGCTTGGAAATTGGCGTAACAGATCGATATGGGGCGGATGCTGCGCAGCAAAGAAACAGTTACTGGAGTGCGTACCAATCAAGCTCATTTTGGAATGATACTTCTGGTTTTGGCGTGATTAACCTCGTGGACAGCAATCCCGTGACAGATACAGTGAATCCTGTGCTGCTGCAGGAAAATTTTGATGCGAATCTGACAGGCACGATTCCATACGGTTGGATTTCTGATGTGAACGCGGGAAGCCCGCCGTTTACAGTCGTGCAGGATACATATGGCAATGGAAGAATGACGTTTGATGGAAAGGCTTCGGGTAAGCAGGGGCGAATTGTTGCTCCGGTACAATGGGATAACTATACGGTGGAAGCGGATGTACGGTTCGAATCTGTGCTGGACTCAGGCAGATGGGCATCACTGATGTTCAGAGTACCTACTACGGGGAAAGTGCCTTACAATCAAATGGCTATCCGTCAAAATGGTACCTATGAATTTGCCTATCGCAAAGCAGACGGCAACTGGTATTCGCCAACTCCGATTTCGGGTTCCTGGAGAGCATTGGCTTTGAACTCCGACTACACAATGAAGGTTCGTGTTTTTGGCAATAACGTCAAGGAGTATATGAAAGCAAAGTCAGATCCGACCTACACGATGGTAACAGACACGACGCTTCCTACAACAGTGGTAATGGAGAAAGGGAAAGTTGGATTCCAAGCGGATCAAAGTAGGGTCTCGTTCGACAACCTGAAGGTAACGCGAATAACGGCAGATCGGCTTGACCTTGTTGTACCTAACACGATGGAAGCGTTGAGTGGACCGATAAGCGTTACCGGCAGCGTGTATTACTCGGATGGTATTAGTGAAGCTATTGCAACCAAACCAGTCAAGTACTATTCCTCGGATGAGTCGATCATCAAGATTTCGAATAATGCGCTATATCCAATTAAGGCAGGCAGAGCAACGGTCAAGGTGATATACGATACGGCTGAGTACTTGCAAGAAGTAACCGTAACACCGAGTACGGTGCCAGCGAAAGTAAGTTCTCTAAAGCATGATGATGGTTACTTTTTGGCTACAGTGAATCAACCAGTACCCTTAAATTCAATCGTGTTTAAAGCAGATTTTAGTGATTTTACGTCAGGTACAGTGACAGGCAGTGATTTGACCTGGGCAACTAGCAGCCCGTCCGTTGTTGTGAACAGTACCAGCCTGAGCGTTCTCCAAAAAGGTGTGTACACCCTAACTGCGCAAAAAGACGGTGTTTCTATTTCAATACTTGTTGTAGCGAAACAAGCAACGGATAGTGAGTATGTACTCTATGAAGAAAATTTTGATCAGCTAACGGAAGGAACACTTCCCGCAGGTTGGACACGAAAAGAAGGGACGACAGCGAGCAAAGCTGTTGTTAAAGCGGGTGGATTTGAATTGGATGCGGCAGCATCGCCAGATAATCCGTCGCGTGTACTTTTGCCAGACTTCTTAGGGGCATTTGGTAATTATAAAATCGAAGCTGATGTGACGCATTTGCAAGCGAACGATGCCGCAAGATGGCATTCTATCATGTATCGCATTCAAAATAATGATTATCCGTATTATCAAATGGCGGTCAGGAAAGACGCTACCGCTGCCAATGGTGTGGAATTTGCTGAAAGAACGACAGCTAATGCCTGGAATGTTATGGATACGGGTGCTTTTACAGAAGCTATAGACCCTAGCAAACTGTACCATTATACGATAAAAGCATTCGACAATCGTGTGATGGAGATGATTAACGACAAGGTTGTCGTGGATACGGACAATGCAGGTTTGTATGCAAAAGGAAGAATTGGTTTACAATCCAACGGCAGCAAAATGAGGGTCGACAATATTCGGATTACTTTGCAACGGGATGCGCTGCCTTTATCCGCGACTCAGAAATATGTAAGTGTGACGGAGCCTACTACGAAAATAGCGATGGCTTCCACCGTTGTGACGGAGATTGCAACTGCCAACGATTTATCCAAACTGACAGGTACTTCCTTACCTGCTACCGCCATTTTGCATGTGAACAAAGAGCTTAAGGTAACAGAAGCCGGCAGCGGAACCGTGATTGGGGATTTGAATGCAATCCTAAGCATGCTCGGAACTTCAACGATGGCTGCTTTCTATGTGAAGGATGAGCTGACTGTAGACGCTTTGGTTCCGTATTTGAAAGCGAATAGTATTGAAGATGTATTTGTGATATCAAGCAATGGCGATTTGGTTAAAAGGGCGAGACTAGCATATCCGATCATACGCGGAATCGTGGATTTTTCTAGTAAATCTATTGAGAACAACGATCAGCTACTGGAAATTCGTCAGATAACCAATACAAGCCTCGCACATATTGCGGTGCTTCCACAGCAGGCTGCTACAAGAGAAAATACGAACTATCTACAAATGAGAACGATCATGGTATGGGTGAAAAGTGCTTCGACAGCTACTGGGGAAAATCTTGCCTTGCATACGCTGATTACAGCGGGGGTTAACGGGATTGTAACGAGCACGCCAAGTGCGGCTTTCAATGCATTAAGTGTATACAACAATAACACGACTTTGATACGCAAACCGTATATTATTGGACATCGCGGATTGCCGACTGCTGCGCCAGAGAATACGATTGAGAGTAATATTTTGGCGCTGGATAATGGGGCAGATTTCATTGAAAATGACGTTTATATTTCCAAGGATGGCTACCTCGTCATTCACCATGATGGTGAATTATCCGGAACGACGAATGGCACGGGAAACATTGAGAATTATACATTGGCCGAAATCAAGGCGCTCAATGCCAATAAGCCACATCCGACTGACTATCCAGATGTGAAAATTCCAACATTGGAAGAACAAATTGATCTCGTTCAGCAACGGGGCAAAATGATCATGAACGAGATTAAGACGTCTACACCATCCGCGATTGATGCTTTTGTTCAGTTGGTCCAATCTAAAAATGCCGAAGCTGATATCGACAACATGTCGTTCGTTGCCAATCAGATCTCGCGTATGAACAGTTTGATGCCGACTATGCCTTCAGGCCTCTTATCAAGCTTGTCCGGCGGGAACAACGTGAAAGGCATGCTGCGCACGGTACTTAGCTCCATTCAGCCTTTGAATGCTACATTCAACAATGGTTACGGCGGTATCTCGCAAAACTTTATGGAGGCTGCTAAGCATCGTGGTATCTTGATTTCACCTTGGACACTCAATGATCGAACAGCATTTAATCGGTTCTTCATAAATGGTGCTTGGGGCTTAACAACCGACTATGCCAACTGGGCTGCAGATATGGCGGCAGCGATCAAACCGGAGAAATCGGAGTTTACGCTCGTGAAGAATGAAACGATTTCGATTCAGGCCGGCGTGACAACTTACAAAGGGGATACAACAAGCATTGCACCTGAGATTGTTATGTTGGATGGGCAAAATTCCTTTGAAGTAAACGGCAATGAGGTAACGGCTAATGGTAAGGGTACAGGCGTAGCACATGCCTTGTTACGATACGCCTACACGATGAATGATGGCAATAAGTATGACTTGTACACACAGCCAATCACACTGAATGGGCCAAGCGAGCCAAGTGAGCCAAGTAAACCAGATGACAGTGAGCAAAATGGTGGCAGCGTAGGTGGAGGTACGGAAATTAAGGATGCTGCGTTCAAAGTGACAGATGCGTTGATCCAAGCGGCCATTGAACAATCGGGAACGGACAAAAAGCTAATTGTTGCCGTGCCATTGAATGAGAAGAAGGATCAAGCTGTTGCCATCCTGGCACCAGCTGCCATTAAAGCCGTGTTGTCGGCTGCAAGCAATCCTACCGTAATCATTCAAACTGAACTTGGATCTTATGAGCTGAATCTGTCAGCTGTAGAATTGCAAGCTTGGGCAAAGAAGCTAGGAACTTCACAAGATAAGCTGAACCTCACCATTCAAATCAAATTGAATGAAAAAGCTGCTGCAGAGGCAATTGCAACCGGGAAAGATGTCAAGAAAGCCATCGACTTTACGCTTACCGTGGGAACTGAAGAAGGCAAGAGCGAAGAAATTTCCAACTTTCATCAGTTTATTGCTAGATCCATCAAGTTGGATGCAGCAACAGATACCAAGGCTCTAGCTGCCGTACGCGAAGAGCACGATGCGAGTGGCAATACCGTGTATCATCCAGTTCCATTCTCGATTCAAGGCAATGACGCTATCATTTATAGCCGCACGAACAGCACGTACCTACTTATGGCTAACCCAGTGACTTTCAGTGATTTAGAACATCATTGGTCCAAACAGACCGTGGAATCCATGGCGAATAAAATGATCGTTCAGGGTGTAGGGGCTTCGAGCTTTGCACCTGATCGCCAAGTAACACGTGCAGAGTTTGCCGCTTTACTGGTGAGATCGTTTGGCTTATCTTACTCACAATCGTCTGCAACGAGCTTTAAGGATGTTAAAGCTGTGGATTGGTTTGCGACGGCAGTTAGCCTTGCGGCAGATGCTGGACTCGTGAGTGGTTATGAAGACCACACATTCCGACCAGATGCACCAATCTCCCGCCAGGAAATGGCGGTCATGATTGACAGAGCACTGCAATTCGGTGGCTTTAACGCAGAATTGAAACCAAGCAGCTCGGTCACGTTCTGTGATGAAGCGAATATCGCCGAGTGGGCTAAGGAGGCAATCCGAGCAGCGTCTGCGCTGAAGATTCTTAACGGCAGAGATGGAAATGCTTTTTCACCAATGAGTACCGGCACTCGTGCAGAAAGTGCAGTGATGCTAAGCCGCATGCTGCAAGCTCTAAACTTTTCTAACTAATGGTATGGTTAACATCCCCTCCAAGAAAGGAATGGCGGAGGGGATGTTAATCCTTAGCAAACAAATATTTGTTAAGGTTAACGTGGGGGTGGGGGAGCATGTTGAAGAAGTATCCAATTATAGCATCGGTGACCAAAGACGATCAGCTCGCGAAAGTACTTGAAAGTGATGTGACCCGAGTTAATCTAATGACAGGTCATATTGGAAATTTGGAAGCCATTATGGGACAGCTTCACTACGCAGGCAAACAAGTGTATGTCCATCTTGAAATGGTAGGCGGCCTTGGCCGGGATGCACATGCGGTAGGGTATTTGGCCGAAAAGTTTAAAGTGGACGGCATTGTTACGACCAAGTCCAATGCAGTTGCAGCAGCTAGACAAGCTGGCATCAAAAGCATACAGCGTATTTTTATTATTGATACAGCTGCACTACAAACAGCAGTACGAATGATCAACAGTACACAGCCGGACGAAGTTGAGCTCATGCCAGGTTTAATGCCGAGAGTGATTAAAGAATTGAAAAGCACCATCAAACAACCGTTGATTGTCGGAGGTCTTATTCGATACGAAAAAGAAATTGTAGAAGCACTAGATAGTGGTGCAGATTACATTTCCATTGGAGATCCAAGTATGTGGAGTGGGCACTAAGTTTACAAAATAACTAAATTACGATAATTTTCAGCTTACAATTATCATTTATAGTAAAACTATGAATATCACACGAACTGAAACATCGGGTCGAGACCAGGAGAAAACCCTTGTCCAGGAAAATGTGAAAATAAGCAGGAGCATGCTTGTCATACTCTGAATTGGCTTGTTTTCGTGTTTTTTGGATAAGGGTTATTTTTATTGAAAGTGAGGCAGTACTGTGGCAGATACATCTAGATTTCCTGAAAGTGGAATCGATGACAAGATTACTACCCAGCATTTTCAGCGAACACATTCAAGGAAAAGCAGTAAGGAGTTGCATGCATTCCAAGGCTATTTATTCGATTTGGATGGTACCATTTATTCGGGCAGTAAGCTCTTACCGGGTGTATTGAGCACCGTGAACTGGCTGCGTGAGCAAGACAAATCGGTGATGTTCGTTACGAATACGACGATTCGGACCAAGGAAAGCGTGCATCAGCGGCTTATCGAATTAGGCGTTCCCTGCGAGGTGGATGAAGTACTGACGGCCTTATGTGTGGCCGGGAAGTTTTTTCAAGAGCTTGAGCCGAATGCCATTGTACTGATGATCGGTGAAGCGGCCATGGAGCAAGAATTGGCGCGTAATCAAGTAAAGACGACAGAGAATCCGCTGCTCGCAACACATGTGCTTGTCGGATTAGACAGGCAGTTTACATTTGAAAAGCTAACGGCGGGCGTGAATGCCCTGCGAAACGGGGCTAAGCTGATCGCTGCTAATCCGGATCCCTTTTGTCCGATCGACGATGGTGTGATCCCGGATACATGGTCGCTTGTGAAAGCACTGGAAACAGCCAGCCTTCAGAAGACCGTCCATGTGATCGGCAAGCCGTCCGCTTACTATGCGCAAAAGGCCTTCGACCAACTGCATATTTTGCCATCTCAATGCTTAATGGTTGGTGATCGGTTATCCACAGATATTCAATTCGGGAATTCGAACGATATGTACACCGCACTAGTACTGACTGGTGCTGACGCGAAGAACGACATCGAAAGGACAGGCATTGAACCTGATTATATTCTGCAAGAGCTTAGTGAAATTACATTTAATCAACTTTAGGAGGAAAAACAATGAAAAAAGCACTCGTATCATTACTAATGGTAACCCTGGTAGCAACAGCTTGCGCGAAGGGTGAGAGCACTACGGATACCAAGACGGCTGCAGCACCGACAACACCTACGGCAAGCGCTGAAGCTACAGCGAACACGAAGCCAGTTGAGCTACAATTTTACTTTCCTGTAGCGGTAGGCGGTCCTATTACTAAGCTGATTGATCAGCTTGCTGACGATTTCCACAAAGAGAATCCAACCATAACGGTAAAACCCGTATATGGCGGCAGCTATCAAGATACGATGACCAAGGTTGCAACAGCTGTACAGGGGGGCAACTCGCCAGACGTAGCCGTGCTGCTTTCGACCGATTTGTACAGCTTGATTTCCATGAAAGCGATTGAAGATTTGACTCCTCGCTTCTCCAAAGAGTATTTTAACGGCTTCTATGAAGCGTTCATGGGGAACACCAAGTCGGGGGATACGGTATGGAGCGTGCCGTTCCAACGCAGTACGATCGTGCTGTACTACAACAAGGATTTATTTAAAAAAGCAGGTCTTGATCCAGAGAAGGCGCCTACGAATTGGACGGAACTGAAGGAATATGCGGCTAAGCTCACGACCAGTGACAAATCGCAATGGGGCCTTGAAATCCCTAGCACTGGTTATCAGTATTGGATGACGCAAGCACTATCCCTTCAAACGGGCACCAATATTGTTTCAGCTGACGGCAAGCAAGTATTCTTTAACAAACCGGAAGTGCAGGAAGCTCTGCAATTTTACACGGATTTAGGTCGCAAGGATAAAGTGATGCCAGAAGGTACACTCGAGTGGGCAACCGTGCCATCCGATTTCATTAGTGGGAAAACGGCTATGATGTATCATACAACAGGAAATCTGACCAAAGTCAAAACCGATGCGAAATTCAACTTTGGTGTAGCGTTCTTGCCAGCCAACAAAAAATATGGTTCACCGACAGGCGGCGGCAATCTGTATGTATTCAAAAATATTCCAGATGACCGGAAAGCTGCATCCGTTAAATTCATTCAGTTCTTGACACAGCCAGATCGTGTAGCGCAATGGTCAATCGATACTGGTTATGTAGGCACGACGAAAGCTGCTTATGAGACAGAAAAGCTGAAAAACTACATTAAGGATTTCCCGCAAGCGGCTGTTGCTAGAGATCAACTCCAATATGCGGACAGCGAGCTTTCGACATACCAAAATGGTCAAGTAACAAAGCTATTTAACGATAACATCCAAGCAGCTTTGCTAGGAACGATGACGCCGAAAGAAGCTTTGGATAAATCCCAACAGCAAGCGGATGACATTTTAAAAAGCTTTCAAAAATAGCAGCAAGTAAACGTACAAACGGCAGGGAAGCGTTCGGCTAACGGAGGTTAACTCCATCTCAGTGGCCTGCGCTTCCCTTCCTCAGGCTTTCACGACCTATGAGAAAGAGGGAATTTCCTTGATGCAACCGTCACTTCGAACAAAAAGGAAGATCAACTGGAGAGAAAATAGTTTCGCCTATGCATTGCTAATACCCTCACTCTTATTTTTAGGCTTATTTACGTTTTACCCCATCTTAAAATCGATCTATTGGAGCTTCTACAGCTCCGATTTCACCGACAAAACGTTTGTCGGGTTGGATCAATATGTGCATGTCTTTCAAGACGATATTTTTTTGAAAGTGTTAAGAAATAATGTGCTGCTTGCGATCGGCACAGTTCCGGTGAGTATTTTACTAGCCATGTATGTAGCCGTATGGGTCAATAATAAACTTAGAGGCACAGGTTTGCTGCGTGCACTCTTTTTCTATCCGACGGTCATTCCGATGATTGCTATCGCCAATATATGGCTGTTTATTTATACACCCAGCTATGGCTTGCTCGATAAGTTTTTAAGTGTGTTTGGCATACCGACTCAGCATTGGCTAGGAGATCCGCATTGGGTTCTCATTTCGATGATGCTGATGGTGATATGGAAGGAAACTGGATTTTTTATGATTTTTTATTTGGCTGGCTTGCAAAATTTACCCAAAGAAGTGTACGAAGCTGCGGAAATGGAGGGCGCACGCCCTTTTCAAACTTTCCGTAAGCTGACGTTTCCACTCTTAATGCCGACAACACTTTTCGTGATGGTCATCGCGACGACGAATTCGTTTAAATTGGTAGATCACCTGTACATTATGACGAAAGGCGGTCCGAATAACGCAAGTAATTTGCTGTTATATCATATTTATGAGACGGCTTTCAGCTTTTGGGATATGGGAAAAGCATCGGTCCTTACCGTCGTGCTGCTCGTTATCTTACTTAGTATTTCCATCTTTAATTATGCATTTCTGGATAAACGCATCCATTACTAGAAAGGAGTCAGCATCATGGTCATAAGGGTCACTAATCGTTTGGTCATCGCGCTGCTGGCGATTGCTTTTGCTGTACCGCTCGTATGGGCTGTCTTTACTTCGTTTACGCCGTCTAGTGAAGTTATTACCCGAGTAAACCCCTTTGCGGTTCAGCATCCCACCTTTCAAAACTACAAGACAGCTTGGGAAACCATCTCATTCCTTCGCTATTATTCCAATACGATCATCATTGTACTTGGCGTGCTGGCTGCACAACTGATTACGGCTACGCTTGCGGCGTATGCTTTTGCCAGATTAAATTTCGTAGGTCGAGGCGTTATGTTCATGCTATTTCTTGTCCAAATCATGATACCGCCTGACATTCTCATTTTTCCGAATTATACGATTATGAAAGAATTGGGCCTGGTTGACACGAAGCTGGCGATCATGCTGCCGTATTGGGCATCCTCGTTCAGTGTTTTCTTACTTAGGCAAACGTTTAAGCAAATCCCAATCGATTTAGACGAAGCTGCGAGGATGGATGGCTGTCGTTGGTGGCAGACTCTTTGGCACGTATACCTGCCTTCAGCCAAATCGACCTATATCGCGTTTGGCTTAATCTCCGTCAGCGCGCACTGGAACGATTTCATGTGGCCGCTGATCATCACGAACTCTATTGAAACGAGACCGCTCACGGTCGGGATTGCGATTTTTGCTCAATCGTTTGAGACCGGGGCGCAATGGGGGACGGTAACGGCGGCTACCGTGTTGGTCATCCTGCCGCTATTAATCGTATTTTTCGTTTTTCAGCGTCAGTTTGTAGAAAGTTTCATGCATTCGGGTATTAAATAGTGATGTGAAGCTATGTCCGCTGGTTGGAAAACAACCGGTAAGGTGATTCATATCCATTCTGGTTGGTTAAATCTTCCTATAAAGATTTTACAATCAGGAGGGATGAAGCTTGAGTAAAAAACGCGCAAAGCGTAGACGCACACCTCTAGCCTTATATCTTGCAGCACTTACGATTACCGTAGCGATCAGTAACTTAGAAGAATTGACCTAGCTTAAGGCCTTTTTCCTAGCGTACTATATATGAAATCAAAAAAAGCCCAATGTATGGGCTTTTTTTGCTGTTAGAGCGATATGGACAAGGGGGAGTACTGGCCGCATGGATCTTTTTCCCTCATTTTATTCAAATTGAACTTCCTGATCCAAAATGATCTCTTTAGGTGGAGACTCCATCGGGCTGGCATACGGAATTAAGGCAAAATGTAAGCCCTCTAAGTTGTCAGGTAAACGCGGTGTGACAAGGTAGGTTATTTGGGTTTGCCCGCCGCCGCCACTAGCACCGTTTCTCATGACACGATAGAGCTCAGCACCTATGATATCAAGTTGGAGTTGTGGTCGGAAGTTGCCAAAATGCCCATCGAGTTGTATGAGCTTGATTTCAACATAGACAATACTGCTGTTTTGATGCTGCATAGCATGTGTCAATGTATAGGAAAAGTCACCGACGACGGTTTTCTTCATTATGGGTACGACGTGCTCCAAGTCACCTGGTTCATTCGGCCTGACAGGGTAATGCTCATTCAGACTGTTAAGCAGCCAGTTAATTTGTGGAATTTCAATACCGAATCGTGTTGACCATTCTTGGAGGACTTCCTTTTTCGGGTAAAATCGTCTGCCTTTTGCAATGGATTTACGCTCCGTTAGCAGTTGCAGAAGCGATTCATCAATTTTCTTCATTTCATCATTGTATTCATTGGGTATCAAATGCAATTCGGACCACCCCATCGTCGTGCACCTCCATTTTCCAATTGTATCCATGTATTATAACGGTTATTGAGAGGTTGGAAAAGTTTTGTGAAAATCCCATCTATTCTTCTGGACGATTCCCCATGTTTTTGGGACGGAAGCCCAAGCAAGACACGTGCGAATCATGCTACTCTTTAGGTAATCTTTTTATATAAAGGAGCTGCCTAAATAATGAATTCGACGTATGCATATCACGCCAATAAGGTATGGCAAGAAATGATAAAGGATCATTCTGGCGAATGGGGAATGGACATTCATCACTGGGACTGGGTGCCTGGTGTGGGTGTGATTGCCATGCTGGAATATTACGAAGCAACGCTTAATCCCGAAGTATTGGCTTTTTTGCAGGAGTGGGTGAAGCACAATAGTGAAAAAGCGAAAGGCACGAAGGTGATCAATTCGATCGCGCCTTATGCCATTTTCCCAGCTTTATACCGCATTACGGATGATGCTTGGTTCCGAGATGAAGCGAGTCGAGTAGCGGAGTGGCTGATTAAGGACACACCACGAACTCGCGAAGATGCCTTCGAGCATACGGTGACCGAAAATGTGGCATTCGCTGAGCAGGTGTGGGCGGATACGATTTTTATGGCCGTACTGTTTCTGGCGCGCACAGCGTCGTTGGTTGGCAATAAGATTTATGCGGAGGAAGCATTGAAGCAGGTGCTAATCCACCTTCGATTGCTGCAGGATGAAGAGACGAATGTTCTTTTCCACGGTTGGAACTGCGGATCGAGTAATCATATGTCAGCGGCGAGATGGACGAGAGCGAATGCTTGGATTGCTGCAGGTATTCCAATGATCGTGAAGGAGATTGATCAGCTTATTACCATCCCGGATGAGCTTAAGGATCGATACGGACGCCTAATGTCGGGGCTGCTTGCATATCAGCAGGAAGACGGACTTTGGAGCACGGTTATGGATCAACCTCATTTTTATCGGGAAGTGTCGGGCAGCGCGGGAATTGCTTATGGCCTTATGAAAGGCATGGAGCTGGGGTTAATTCCTTCTCTAGATGAAACTGCTGCCGCTGTGGAGCAAGTGGTTACTTCGATTATGCCCTATATTACGGAGGAAGGCATCGTGAGGGGGGTATCTGGCGGGACGCCAGTGATGCCAACCATTCAGGCCTACCAAGATGATATTTCAACGTATCCAACGTTATATGGACAAGGTCTAGTGTTGATGCTATTTGCTGAGGTATTGCGAGAGGGGAAGTAAGTTATGAGTAGTGAGGAGCTTTTGGAGGTTATTCGAGCGAAGGAATTAAAGTTTGATCAAGTTGTTAAGTTAATTCGAACCCCGCTCATGTCGACGTATCATACGGCACTTAAGCCGGAGACGCATCCAATGGTGTACGAACTGTATCCATCAACGTGTTATGCCTATGATCTTTTGCGCTATGGCGGTCAGGCTAATAGTCAACGAGCGGCTGATATCCTTGAAGTTGTGCTGGAGCGGCAAGATAAGGATGCATCGCGAGCCACTTATGGCATTTGGCCCTACTTTTATGAAGAATCGCTGGATGAAATGGATCGCCCAGACTGGAACATGGCAGATTTCCAAGGAAAGAAATTGGTTCTTATTTTGAAAAATTATGCAGAATCTCTTCCTGAGGCATTAATCGAACAAATTCGTAAAGCGATCTATCATGCTTGCCAAGCAATCATCCGACGAGATGTGGGGCCGCATTATACGAACATTGCCATTATGGGGGCTTTTGTCACGCTGGTTGGCGGTGAGCTGTTGGGCGATAACGAGATTCGGAGCTATGGTGAGCAACGGCTGAAGCGATTTCATGTGTTTACGTCAGGAATCGGCACTTTTACCGAGTATAACAGTCCTTGTTATTCGCCAATTGCGATTGAAGAATTGGATAGCATCTATCAAGAATCGGCTACCCGTACGGCCGTAGTTCTTGCTGAGCAATTGTTAGACATTGCGTGGGAGATGATTGCGAAGCATGTCCACCCAGCAACTGGGGAATGGAGCGGTCCATATAGTCGGACCTATTACACATTGATGACAGAGCGAGAGAAGCATTTCCTAGGAAATGCGCTCAACAAAGAATCGATGGGCATACAATGTCCAGAGAAGTATCATGCTTATTTTAGCTCCAATGCGGAGAGGTATTTCGTGGAGCCAACGATGATGGCAGCGGAAGCGGGCTTTCAGAACTATGCGACGACGTATCAAAATGAGAAGCTTTCACTTGGAAGCTATACGATCGGCAGTATGTGGAATCAGCGTCGCAACTTGTTGGGCTTCGTGGATGTTGGTGGGAAGAAAGTGTTCGTGCAGCTGCAATTTCTGAAAGATGGGAAGGACTTCTGCTCTGCTATTTATACGGGCGTGCAGTCACGCAAACAGGTGCTATTCGGCTTCAATTTGGCGACAGATAATGGCGCTTGGCATCAAGAGCTAGATGTAATTAACGGCAAGTTCCAAGCGAATGATTTACGCATTCGGTTGCTGCTCGGCGGGGAATTGGAAGAGCTTGAACTACCAACTGTTGTGGAAGGGAAAAGTCTGACGACGATGCTCGGAGGAGATACGCAGCTGCGGGTTGAAGCTGTTCTGGAGGAGTCGGACTACGGAGCACTCGAGGTTGCAGTCGAACGCAGTGAAGATGAGCTTCATTTGGATTATGTCATCTATGCGGGCGAGGAGAGGGCTTTTGATTTCCATGCGATTCAGAAAGCCGTATGGATATTTGCGTTATCGCTTGATGAGGTTGCTGGTACGCTATCGGCGGTTGATGTTCAGCTCGGGGCCAATTCTGTTACAGCAACAAGAGGTGCTCAGGGGGAGCAGATGTCGATCACGGTGCCGATAGCACCAGGGAAGACGTGGGACTTTTATCGGAATAATCGCGTACAGTTGCCGCAGTATTTGCTTGAAAGCGTGCAGTAAAGCGGGAGTGTATAAGAGGTGCAGGATTGCTTTCTTGCGCTTCTTTTTCGATTACTCGCAAGTTTAAATGGAAAATGTACAGCTAATTTCGCCGGAATCGCCACCAAATAAGTTTAGATGGATTATATGTAGGTAATCAAGCCGAATCGGGGAAAAATGAACCATTTGGTCGAATTTAGCTTCAGAAAATCCAGTTACTTCCTAATTCGAGTGGAATCGTACGAAATTAGCTACATGAAATCCAGTTATTTCACTACCTCGGAGTAGCTTTCAGCTAGTTAGATTTGATGTTTCGTCTAAAAGCCTCAACCCGGTACTGCTTCGGTGTGAGGCCGGTTTCCTTTTTGAACACGTGGAAGAAATGCGACATGTCCCCAAACCCAACGGCAGCTGAGACTTCCGAGATAGCTATATCGGTCTCCATTAACAATCGCTTCGCTTTATTCAGCCGATATTCAATCAAGAATTGTTTAATCGTCGTTCCAGTTGTCTCTTTAAACAACGTAAAAAGCTGTGATCTTGAGACCGGGAAACGTTGCACGAGATCTTCAATGTGTAATGGCTCCTGATAATGTGCAATCAAATAGGAAAGCACATCACCAACGAGATACTGGTCGCCGGTGGTTAGCGTTGTCGTGTTCTCATTTTGTAATCCAAAAGAAAAAAGGAAAAGGTCGGCGATGTGCTTCAACACAGCCAATTCATAGCTTCGATCACGTACTGTTAAACAATTCGTCAGCTCGGCGAAGATGGTCTGCACACGATCCAATTGCTGTGTACTCAAGAAATAGTGACTAGAATCCGGATGAAGCTCGGCAAGAAGCCGAGGAATGGATAAATCTGACAGTTTGCAAATGGTGTGCAGTTGATCTAAATAGGACTGATCAATAGAAAGGACATAACGAGGAAATTCTTTACAATGTCCGTGGAATGGCCGATGAATGACATTCGGATGAATGATCGTAAGGCTGCCTGCATGAAGCGGATACAAGCGATCACCAACGATATAAGTGCCCGTACCTTGTAAAACCAGATAGATCTCGTATCCGTTATGCGAATGCAGTAACTGCTGCTCCTGCCCCAGCGGAATTGTCCGATATTCACAGTGCACGGGATAAGCAGCCAGAAAATGATTCGTATAATCATCGATAGCGAAGTTAATCGGTTCATTTCCCATCCTCATTTAAACCAGCCCTTCTTCTGGAACCAGGCGAACATGCCTATACCAATGCCAAGCATGATAGCGAGTATGGCGAAATATCCCCAATGCCATTCAAGTTCAGGCATGTAAGCAAAATTCATCCCATACAGCCCAGCGATAAACGTCAGTGGCATGAAAATCGTCGTAATGACCGTCAATGTCTTCATAATCGTGTTCATCCGATTCGAGTTGAGCGAGATATAACTATCCCGAATATCCGCTGTAATCTCACGGTTCGAGTCCACCATCTCAGAGAGTTTGAGCAGATGATCGTGAATATCCGTGAAAAATACGAGGTGCTCACGCACCTGTTCAATGCGATCCGAACTAATGATTCGATACAGCAGGTCACGCATCGGGACGATGGTACGGCGTAATTTCAACAGCTGAGAACGAATTTCAAAAACTTGGTTCATCAAAGCATCAATGGCTTCGGCATTCATTTTATTTTCCATATCATCGAGCAGGTCCTCAATTTGATAGACACTAGGGAAGTATTGATCGACGAGATTATCTAGAACTAAATACGCAGCATGGATTTGCCCCTGATTTCGCAGACTTTCTTGCTGGGACACTCGGGCCCAAGCATCTTCTATTTCTCGGGATTCATGCAAATGGAAAGTGACAATATAGTTGCTGCCGAGATACATATCCACTTCTTCCGCATCCAGCGTCTTAGGATCAATGGCGTGCATGACGAAGAAATGAACGTCTTGATAGTGATCTACTTTCGGTCGTTGCATGAAATGAAAGCAGTCCTCGATAGTGAGGGGATGGAAGTGGAAATGATTCTTCAGATTTAAGGCTTCTTTTTCATCTGGATTATAGAAATCAACCCAGTACCACCGAATCGTGGGGGCTGATAATTCCTCAAGAGGGAGATCGTGGATCACAGCATAATCGGTTGTGACAGCAAGCGTTCGTATCATATAGGACTCCTAGCATATCATTTTATCATAGGCATTTGCTTCATTTTACCATACAATGGAGAAAGATTAGAATGGAAAGAGGGATTGGGATGAAGCTCTCCGTTTGTATGGATGCGCTCTATAAAGGGCGTGATTTTAGGGAAAGTGTGAATGAACTGAAGGAGATCGGTTACGATACAATTGAGTTCTGGTCTTGGTGGCAAAAGGATATTGACGTTGTCGCGGATGCTGTGGCTGAAGCGGGAATTTCGATTTCAACATTCTGCACGAAGTTCTCGAGTTTGGTTGATCCAACACAGCGTAGTGTCTATCTCGAAGGACTCGTTGAATCGATCGCCGTCGCGAAGCGCTTGAATTGCACCAAGCTCATTTCGCAAGTAGGACAAGCACTCGAAGGCGTGCCGCGAGAAGCTCAGACGCAATCTCTGATTGAGGGGCTGCGGGCGTGTGTACCTATTTTGGAAAAAGAGGGCGTAACGCTGCTGATTGAACCGCTGAATACGCGTGTTAATCATCAAGGGTATTTCTTGGCTTCATCGGAAGAAGCTTTCCATATCATCAACCAAGTAGGCAGCCCTTACGTGAAGGTCTTGTTCGATATCTACCATCAACAAATCACGGAAGGAAATGTGATTGCTAACATTCGAGCGAATATCGGATTGATCGGCCATTTCCATGCGGCAGGTAACCCTGGTAGACATGAACTCGACAATGGTGAGCTCAATTACGAACAGATTTTCAAAGCCATTGATGAGACAGGTTTTGAGGGGCATATGGGGCTGGAATATTTCCCTTTGGAGGCACCGCAGGTTGGGCTTCGAAAGCTGCTGAAGTGAGAAAAATAGGGAGCGCGGCTGTCAGGTGTGAAAACGCGAAACATTTGTAACACAATTGGAACATTCCTGTTACAGTCCTCTAACATAGAAAGGGTATTATAATAAACAAGACCCCCTTTTTTAATATAAACTTTGGACCTGGCCCCGTTGGCTAGGTCCCTTTTTTTGTTTTCTAATGAGTTCAAATCGGCAAGAAATTGTTATTACATAAAAAAGGAAGTTTTGGTCACTCTACAAGTAAACGAATATGTTGAAGGGGATTTATCCCAATGAGGGAACACAACTTGATCAACAAGCTTTTTAAAAAAATGTCAACAAAGCCGACGACACAGAATCTAGTTCAGCCACAGCCACAGCAGCCTGCCAATGAAATGCAACAACAAAAACTTTATCCGGATTTACAAAAAAATGAAGAACTGCTCCGCTCCATTTATGACAATTGTTCAGACGTTATTTATCGTACGATGTTAATTGCAGGAAGAAAAAAAGCAGTTTTAATATATATAGAAGGGTTATCTGATGAAGCTGGAATAGAAGACTACGTGATTGTGCCACTGTTACGGGAAGATTTAGAGCAAAACATGGATATAAGTCAGTTTATCGAGCAAAACATTTCTGTTTCTCAGGTGAATACAGTCAATACGTTTACGAAGTGTGTCGAGTATCTTTCAAATGGAAATCCGATTCTGCTCTGTGACAATGAAGCAAGCGCTCTTGCATTGGGTTTGTGCAAATGGGAGAAGCGCAGCATTGAAGAACCTGTCGCCGAAGTGGGGATTAGAGGACCACGGGAGGGTTTTACTGAAACGTTGAGAGTCACAACATCGCAAATACGTAGAATCATCAAGAGTCCTCAACTCAAAATGGAAGCGATGAAAATCGGCGACTACACCCAAACGAACGTTGTAATTGCATATATTACAGGTCTCGTGGATGCAACGTTAGTGGAAGAAGTCAGGAATCGACTGAAGCGCATTCAGATAGACGGGATACTGGAGAGTGGATATATTGAGGAACTGATTGAGGATGCTCCTTATTCCCCTTTTCCTCAGTTGCTAAGTACGGAACGCCCAGATGTGACCTGCGGCAGTCTGCTGGAAGGAAGGGTAGCGATTCTTATTGAGGGAACTCCGTTTGTATTAATCGCCCCCACTACCCTATTTTCCCTATTTCAGTCGGCGGAAGATTATTATCAGCGTTATGTCATCTCCACCTTAATTCGCTGGCTTCGTTATTGTTTTATGTTGGTTTCTCTCATGCTTCCATCGATCTATGTCGCTCTTCTTACTTTTCATCAAGAGATGGTTCCGAGCTCTTTACTGATCAGCATGGCGAGTGCACGTGAAGCAGTGCCTTTTCCAGCATTAATCGAAGCGATGTTGATGGAAGTTACCTTTGAAGCGCTCCGTGAAGCGGGAGTGAGATTGCCCAAACAAGTAGGCGCTGCCGTCAGCATTGTCGGAGCACTCGTCATTGGCCAAGCGGCAGTACAAGCCGGTCTTGTCTCTGCCCCGATGGTCATTGTAGTTGCTATTACTGGCATTGCGTCTTTTATGGTTCCGCGCTATGTCTCCGGAATTGCGATTCGAATGCTGCGTTTTCCATTAATAATACTTGCCGGGACGTTGGGACTTCTCGGTATTATGTTGGGGCTCATCGCTATCGTTCTTCATATGTGCAGCTTGCGTTCTTTCGGCGTTCCTTACCTGTCTTCTCTAGCTACTCCAAATCCGAGTGAATGGAAAGACATTTTGATCAGGGCTCCTTGGTGGAAGATGGATACGCGTCCGCGCCTTACAGGGTATTACAACAAGTTTAGGCAGGGGACTGGGCAACAACCAGGTCCTGAACAGGGAAATGATACGTAATGGAAGGAGTGGTGAAACTTAGATGCTGGAGAAAGGGAAAATATCTGCTTTCCAGTTGGGTATTATGATGTATCCGACTGTGTTAGCGACAGGTTTTCTTGCTTTGCCGATGATTACTTCCGAAAAAGCACATAATGATCTGTGGATGACGCCAGTCATCGCATCCTTGAGCGGCTTCATCGCTATTTATGTTGCAATGAAGTTACACGAGCTATACCCCAAGGAAACTGTGAACCAGTACAGTAAACACATAATTGGGAACATACCTGGTTATGTCCTGAGTTTGGTATATGTACTTGTTAATGCGTATTCGACGGGGTTGATTGCAAGACAATATGCAGAATTTGTCAAGTCTTGTTTCCTGTTCAAAACACCGATCCTGATAATCATCTTCTCTATCCTATTGCTTGCGGCTTTCGCTGTTCGCGGCGGTGTGGAAATACTAGCAAGAAGTGCTGTGATTTTTACACCTATCTTTATTTTACCACTTTCCATTCTTCTGCTGCTTATCCCCGAAATGGATATGAGAAATGTGCTCCCCGTAATGGAACATGGGATTATCCCAGTAATTAAGGGGGCGATAGTACCACAGGCATGGTTTAGCGAATTATTCCTGATATCTTATTTTCTTCCTTTATTAACTGATTTAAAAAAATCTAGGAAATGGAGTGTCATATCACTTTGTGTCATAGTTGTAACTATGATATTTGTCGACTTGATTTCATTATTTTTACTTGGTTCGGACACAGAAAATAAAATTTATCCTATTCTGATCGCAATCCGTTATATCAGCGTCGCTAACTTCTTTGAAAATTTGGAATCTCTGCTATTGGCGATGTGGGTCGTCGGAAATTTCATTAAAATCAGCGTATTTTACTATATAGCGGTTCTTTCTATCGCACAAAGTTTGAAGTTGTCAGAATACCGTCCATTTGTCTTTCCCATGGGGCTGTTTATTCTCGTATTTAGTTTTTGGGATATAGCGAGTTTTTCTTATTTGGGGTTCATTCTTAAGGTTATTTCTCCACTTTTTTTATCTCTTTTCTATATGCTCATCCCGCTTCTTCTGCTTACTTTAGCCGTTCTGCGCAAAAGGAAAACGACAAGTGAAGGAACGTAGACAAGATGAAAATATGTAGGAAGGTATCCCTATTAATCCTGTCTTTATGCTTGCTTAGTGGTTGCTGGGACCGTACGGAACTCAATGATTTGGCGCTAATTTCAGCCTTAGCCTTGGACAAATCAGAGGACAACCAAATTCAAGTGACCGCTCAAATCCTCGTTCCACAAAGCCAAAGTAGTGCCGGAATGATGGGAGTAGGTGGTGGTGGTGGCGGCGGAGCAACGAAACACACCATTATACGATCTGCAAAAGGACTCAATATCGCAGATGCTTTATCCAAGCTTCAGCGGGTAGTTCCCAGAAAACTATTTTGGGGACAATGTAAAATATTTATTTTCAGCGATACATTGGCGAGGGCAGGCATTCATGAACATTTTGACTTTATGGTTAGACATCCCAATCCCAGAGAGCATGCTTACCTGCTTGTCAGCGATGGAAAAGCAGCGGATGCGCTTGAATTGTTTCCGCCAATTGAACGCACTTCGGCGGAAGTTGTACGCAAGTTAGCCGAGTTGCAGATTGGTATCAAAGTAACCATGGAGCAACTGAGCATGATGTTAAAGGGGGATTCCCAATCAGCTTCTATTCCATTGGTTAAAATTCTTCCACTAAGCAAATCTTCAGCACCATTTCAAACCATTCCATACATAATGGGAACCGCTGTTTTCAAAAAAGACAAGATGGTTGGGGAAATCTCGGAAAAGGTAACACGTGGCGTGATGTGGATCATTAATGAAATCAAGGATTACACAATTACCTTCAAGATTGACGAAGAGGATGGCTTAGTGTCCTTAAATCCGGTTATTGCGAGTGTAAAATTGTTACCCAAAATTGAGGGCGATACATGGTCAATGACTGTTAAGGTACGTACGGAAGGTACGATCGTTCAGAACAGTTCTCGGGTGAATCCAATGGATCCAGATGTTGTAAACGCGCTGGACAAGGCGTTTGAAAATATCGTGAAAGAACGAATCCAGTTAGCACTTCATGAGGTTCAGGGCCGATTGCAGGTAGACATTTTCAACTTTGCAAAGGAATTTCACAGGAAGTACCCCAACGAATGGGGAAAAGCGAAAGACAATTGGGATGAGATATTCCCCAAGGTTGAAGTGAAGACTGATGTTAAAGCTCATATTCACAGACCAGGGCTCGTCAACGCACCGGGGGGCATGCCCAAAGATGGGGTGAAGGAAAATTAGTAGGAGTTTTTTCATTTGTGTCACGTTAGCTGTGTTGCTGATTACTTGGTTGGAATGGCCGAAACTAAAACAAAAGCCAAAAAAAGAAAAGGCGGCATTTTTTTCAGTGCTCCTCATCGTATGGCTGTTGTCCATGTTGGATCTGCCTAATACACCAGGTCCTAATAAGTTTATGATGATCGTCTTCAAGCCATTTATTGGACTTCTAGAGTAGTAAGATTCTTTGAAGTTTGTCAGTTTTGACTTGGCGCTGTTTGCTAGGTTCCTTTTTTTTGTTTTGGAGCAAAAAGACTGATGATATACATTTAATGACTCGAAGATAATCGGTGCCATCCGAGAAGGACGTAAGTATGCGCCCTGGCTTAGGATGTTTGAAAATGAGGGCAAGAAAAAGAGAAGTCGGAGGCCATTTTAGCCATTGACTGTGTGCTGGACATGGGCGTAGTTCAGGAATGAGCAATAATTTCCCTATATGCAGGATAATCTAACTACGTATCTAGGTAAAGTACTGAAGGAGGAAACATGGTGAGTGAAACAACGTTATACGATAAGCTTGGCGGGGAAGGGGCGATCACGGCAGTGGTGGACTACTTCTATGAGCTGGTTTTGGCGGATGAGACCGTCAAACACTTTTTTAACAACACGGATATGGAGAAGCAACGGAAGCATCAGGCAAAATTTTTTAGTTTTGCGTTAGGGGGACCGAATCAGTATACGGGGGCATCTATGGCCAAGGCGCATGCAGGGATGAATTTGCAGGAAGAGCATTTCAAAGCGATAGCGACTCATCTTCATGATGCGCTTGCTCATTTCGGCGTGGGGGCAGACGAGATCAATCAAGTGTTGGCGAAGGTGTCGACGTTGAAGGACGATATTTTACATAAATGAATGTTGTTAAAAAGGAGGGTTCCCCAATGGCTATTTATGTGGCGGGGGATTCTTTTTTTGCGAGTTAATGTGTTCCCCGAAAATAAGTGTGTATTTGCATCTTTGACCGTATACGTACACGAGGTCATTATATTTACAAAAAAAAGGGACCCAGCCACACAGGCTGAGTCCCTTTCTCTTTACTGCCTTACCGTTCCGAGCGATAAATCTCCTTCACTAAGCGATAGGCCAATTTCGGCTTGCGATACTCGCTCAGCAATCCTTTATTATTGAAGCTCCGCGCGCGATCGCGGAAGTTAGGTCGGTCGCTTCGCACATCGACGCGAATGTCGGCGAAGTGCCAAATGAGCGTCCCGACGATACGAGGGTCGTCGCGGAAGATTTTCAAGGCGCGCGTAACGACATCCGCTTGGTAGTCTTCACTGAATAGGCGTGGCTCCCAGCCAGCATCGCCAAAAATCCCCGCCGCGCCGAACTCGCTCATGATGACAGGCTTGCCAGCAGCGCCTTGTTTCTCCGCATTGATGAAGTAGTCCTGCAGCATAGTACTAAATCCATCCACACTGCCTTCATACCAGCCGTAATATTTGTTAATCCCGATGACATCAAAGTAGGATAATACGATATCTTCCACAGGTTGCATAGTAGCATAAGTGACGAGCCTGCTTGCGTCCATGCTGCGGATTTTGCCCACAAAAGCTTTCGTAAGCTCTAGCGCTTCCTGAGTACGTGTATCGATTTCGTTGTGTGCTCCCCAGAAAATAATGGAAGGATGATGGTAGTCGCGGCTGATCATTTCACCGAGCATATTAACGCCGCGCTCTATGAAGATCGGGCTTGCCAAAGTTTTCTTGCTCATGTAACAACCCCACATTGGGATTTCACTCCAGAGAAGCATCCCGTGCTCATCAAGCAGATCAATCCAGAACTGGCTTTGCGGATAATGGGAGCCACGAACGATATTACAGCCCAATTCGGTCAAAATGTCCAAATCTTTCAGCATCAGCTTCGGTGGGAAAGCAAATCCCCATTCAGGGTGCTCTTCATGGCGATTCACGCCTTGGAGGTACAGCTTTTTACCATTTAACAGAATGTTGCTGCCCTGAACTTCAACCGTACGGAAGCCAGTCCGATCAATAAGATCATCGTCACCAGCTTGGACAGTAAAGGTATAGAGCGCGGGTTGACCGACATCCCAACGCTTAATATTCGCCAAACTTCCGCTTAGGGAGAGGTTAGTGGTTTGACCTGCTGCAATCGTGACAGGGCCAGCGGAGAGGGAAAGTCCTTCCGTACTAGCACTTACCTCAAGCTGACAGTCTTCTTGGCTTAATGAACTGACTTGAATTTGCAGCTGAACATCAGCTGTATCGTCCTTCAATTGATAATCAATTTTCATGGACTCAATGTAGACATCCGGCAGCTCCTGAAGCTCAACAGAACGAATGATGCCTCCATAGGAGTGCCAGTCGGCGATATCCGTCGGCAAAGTTTGCCAATCAACGGTATTATCAACGCGAATCACGAGTTCATGCTTGCCTGCTGTTAGGTGAGGGAGAATCATCGAGAACTGTGTAAACCCGCCAAAATGGTAGCCAATATGCTGGCCATCCACGTACACATCGGCATGGTGAAGAATGCCTTCAAACACCAGTCGAATATTCGCATCTTGCAGCGTATCAAAATAGGTGCGATACCAAGCGGCACCAATGTAATCGTAAGTACCTAATTCGTTATTCCAACAAGAAGGGACGACGGACTTTTTTGATCCGGCAGCGAAGGTTGACGCCCACCCCTCAGAAACACCTTTATTGTCAGGATCCGTGATGAAATCCCATAATCCATCCAAAATTCGAGTAGGTCGTAAGTTATGCTGCTGAAAAGTACGTATCACGAGCATTAAGCCCCTTTCATGTATGTTTCGTAAAGCGTATCATAGAAGAAGAGTCAATTTGAATGGATAAACCTTATCTCTATTTGTCAAAATCGCTACAGGGTTGGTGAACAAAACCAGTGAATAACCACCGTATTTATCATCATCGGCTTTCGTATGAGAAGCCACCCGATCCTGGCTGGAAAGATATTCGAAATACGACAGACGTGCACTCACTGTATTGGATTCGGAGTGGCGAAGGGGAATTTCACCATGAGATGAATGAAGTTCCGCTGCATGTACAAGCTGGGAGTTTGTTTTATTTGAAGCCCGGATTTAAACTGAACATGACTTCGTCTACGGACAATCCGTTATGTATTAGGATGCTCCTTTTCGATGCTTTTGATATCCCATATGAGCATCTCAATTGGCTGAAGCCAGTTCCTGTGGAGGAACTGCGGATCCCCTTTTATAAACCGCACACATTAGAGCAGTCAGATTGGCTAGAAGCACAGTTTACTCGCTTATGGTCAATGAGAGGAACGGACCCGCACGAACGCCAAGCGGAATTCCAATATGTTTTATCACGATTAATCCAATTTATGAAGGATACGGATACGTCTAGTGATCCCTACATGAAAGCTTTTCAGCAAGCGAAGCTGTGGCTGGAGACCTGCTATCATCAGCCGATTCGGCTGGAAGAGCTGGCGAAAACCTACCATATATCCGTGTCGCAATTACGCAAAATGTTTATGAAGCATGTGGGCATCTCGCCCAAAGCGTATTTAAATCAGATTCGGAATGAGCAGGCGAAGACGATGCTTTTACTAACCGATGAGCCTATGAAGGCGATCGCCGATGCTTGTGGATTTGCAGATGAGTTTCATTTTGGTAAAATGTTTCGAGTATGGAACGAGATTTCACCGGTTCGTTTTCGTACAATGAACAAATAGAGAGGGGCTAACCGAATTATGGGTGCCGAAATTGAAAGAAAGTATTTATTGACCGCATTTCCTGCGGCTGAACTAGCGAATAATGAGTTGACGCAAGTGTCCAAACAATATATTTATCAGACGTATTTGGCTTTCTCGGACGATCAAGAAATTCGCGTACGCCAGCTAGTGGACAGTTCAGGAGAATCCCACTTTACGCATACGTTCAAGTCGGGACATGGGATGGTTCGAGAAGAAGTTGAATACAGCATCACGGAACCTATTTATAAACAGCTGCTAGAGCGCACAGGATTAATTCCATTAGAGAAGATTCGTACGACCCTCGAAGCGGATGGGGTTACTTATGAAATCGATGAGTATAAACAAATCGACCTGCTAGTCGTTGAAGTGGAATTTCCTGATTTGCAGACTGCGGAGCAGTTTGTACCGCCGAGCTGGTTCGGCAGAGAACTTGGTTCGGAGGAAGAGTTCCGTAATAAGTCGATGTGGGTGGCTTTGCAGAAACGCTAATTCCCCTCCCAGATTCATTAGCGAAGTATGAGTAAAAAACATGCTTATCTAAAAGTCTAGATAGAAGTTTTACAACAATTACTAGGTATCATCTAAGTATTGTAAGAACTTCTAAAGGGATTGCGAGGGGTTATTCATGAATTTAATCCACTATTATCGTCAACAGTTTGTCGAGTTAACAGCCCAGTTTGAAAAAGTGTGGGAGGAAGATTCGCAATATAAATTTGGTTTTCTTTGGCGCTCACAAGTAAGTAATTCGTATAAGGAAATGTTCCAGATGACACAAACGAGACAGGAACCGCTTTATTTGATGTATGCCATGGAGCTTCCAGAGTCTTATAAAAGAACGAACATTAGCGAGGTTATCAAAAATGTAGTTTCTGCTTACGAATTGTCCATGTATGTGTTCTCAAGTAAAATTATGTTGACATCATGTGTTTCCATTGAAAATTTACAGCAAACGTCATTAGGCTTTATTCATCAAGCTCGTGCCGAGATGATTGATTTAGTCTTCTCTGCGATTAAACAAGTCGATTATGAAACCGTATAGACCTTACATAATTCGACATCTATAATAGATGTAGATGGACGAGATTGCAATCCGATGGGGTGAGTACGATGTTGAGAGACTTATTAAACAATTTCTCGCTTGTTGCCGTATTTGTTTTTATATCGATTCAAATTTTTTACTCCCCCAAATTACAAAAAGCAGCAAAATGGAAATTTCAGATATGGGCAGGCATAACACACGGACTTTTCGGAGTTATGCTTGCTTATACTGGAGTCCATGTGACTGAACGGCATATTCTAGATTTGAAAGCGATTGCAATTCTGATGTCTACCTTCATTGGTGGAGGCATTTCTGGTTTTATTACGACGGTTGTCATCATTATTGGCCGGACGATGATCGACCCAGCGGTTTTATTTCGCGTATCGCTGCTAGGTTTCATTATTTATGCGGGTGGATTACTTATTCATTCTTACATCCGTGACTATTGGAAGAAATGGTTGCTGCTCGTATTATGTCCTGTCAGCGTGTTATTCGTTGATATGGTTCTTATTTATAAGCTTCCTGCTATGGAGCTTGTCATTCCGAATTTACTTTTGCATTTAGGGGCGGGCATGTTCGTTGCAGGACTTATTCGTTATTTCTTGCGCTCCGAGGAGCTGAAAAGGCAAGTACGGCAGATACAGCAGGAGCTTTCTGATATTCTTCGTTTTCAACCAGGTCTTACATTTAAGCTCAAAAAAATACAGAATTCGTTGGTATATACAATCATTGATGGTCAATTATTGCATCAGCTGGGGATTAAGCCAGGTGACTTTTTCTACAAGAATGTGTATGCGATTCCATCGTATTCGGAAGACATTGCGCAATTCCTGCAATCCAAATATGAAGAAGCCTATAGAGGGAATCAAGTCGCCTATGAAATGGATGTGCGTGGAAAAATCATTTTCACGACGTTACAGCCTGTTTTCGATGGCACAGAGGTGGTTGAAGTCATAGGTTCGGCGACGGATGTTACGGAGAAGAGCCTGGCAGAACGTCGGATTCAGGAAAGTGAAGAGCGGAATCGAATTCTCGTAGAGAACTCGCAGGAGGGCATTCTGGGTTTCACAACGGAAGGCGAAATTACGTCAGTGAATCAAGCGGCATGTCATCTATCACAAACCAGAGCTGAGGACATGTTGGGTCTTCCTATGACTGCTTTTTTACCCGTATCCGAGCAGGAGCTTTGGGAGCAGCACTTTCAAGAAGTGCTAACGAGTGGTGATAATGTGAGATTCGAAATCGCGATTCCTTCGTTGGATGGGCCAAGAAGAGACTATCGGGTAACACTTTCAGCCTATCATCATGCCTCTGGTGAAGTGAAAGGAATTGTGGGTACGATTCACGATTTTACTGAAGCGTCTATGCGCCATGCAGCTGATCAAGCCAATCAAGCGAAGAGTCATTTTATTGCCAAAATGAGTCATGAAATTCGAACGCCATTGAATGGGATTATCGGGTTATCTCAACTGTTAGGGAAGACACCGCTCTCCGAGCACCAGAAGGATTATTTGACCAATATTACCTCTTCTTCGCATACGTTGTTAGGTATTATTAATGATGTGTTGGATTTTTCCAAAGTTGAAGCAGGTAAATTAGAGGTGGAGCGAACGAGCTTTAATCTGGACGAGCTGTTGAAGGAGCTTTCCAGTATTTGCAGTGTACTATCGAAGAGCCAACCCATAGAGCTTATTTTCAGCACGCCTGCTGAGCTGCCTAGACGACTTCTCGGAGATCCACTTCGGTTGAAGCAAGTTTTACTGAACCTTTGCAGCAATGCCATTAAATTTACACGTGCAGGTTATGTGATGCTTCACATTGAGCTGGTGCCACAGACATCCAGTGAGGAAATGATTCTGCGATTTAGTGTCGAAGACTCGGGGATTGGTATCTCGGCTGATCGGCTTTCTTACATTTTTGAGCCTTTCTCTCAGGCGGATGGATCAACGAGCCGTGAGTATGGAGGAACTGGTCTGGGACTACCGATCAGCCAACATTTGGTCACGCTAATGGGCGGTGTGCTCCAAGCAGAAAGTATAATGGGAAGCGGGAGCCGTTTCACATTTGCGTTACCTTTTCAAATCATTGAGCAAGACGATCCTGATGAGTGGGATATTGGAGAGGGAAATGAGCCATATAGCGTGTTGGTTGTTGAGGATCATCCCCTTATGCGAAACAGCTTACAGGATACCTTAGAATCATTTGCACTCATCGTAACGACGGTCCCTTCTTGGGATTCGTTGTTCAAACGGTTAGGCGGGAAAGATGACGGGGCATATGACTTCCATTGTCTCATCCTGGATATGGAAAGCGATGATATGTATGGCCTAGAAACATGGGATACTCTCCTCTCTTTGATTCGTAGAGATCGAACGCGCTTAATTTGTCTGACATCCTCTATGGGGAAGGAAGAGCTGCTTACACTCCCTGAGGAGATAAGGCCAGATGCCGTGTTGGTTAAACCGATTAGTCGACTAGAGCTATATCAGACGTTGGAATATTTGTTCCATTCTAAGCATGAATCGCGGGTGACTGAGCAAGGATCGATGCCCAAAGCTTCTGCTACAGTGGAGGAATGGGGACACATTCTACTCGTTGAGGACAATGAAATTAATCAACAAGTAGCCATGGAGCTGCTCGAGGAGCGGGGCTACAGCGTCACGTTAGCGACAAATGGTCGAGAAGCGCTCGACAAGCTGGAAAAAGGCGAATATGCCTTGGTCCTCATGGATATCCATATGCCAGTTATGGATGGCGTAGAGGCGACCAAACTTCTGCGTTTGAACCCAAAATTTCGCGAAATACCGGTCATCGGGCTTACAGCTAACGTGGTTAAACAAGACCAAGAAGCGTACGTCCGAGTGGGCATGAACGATGTGATAAGCAAACCGCTGGATGTGAAGTTGCTGTTTCGAGTCATTCACAAATGGATGGACCCCGAAAAGAAGAAGGAGCGAGAGCGAAACTTCAAGGAACCTCAACCTGTTAGCGGAGAAGAGATCCCGTATTACCAAGGTATCGCCGCGATAGACTGGGAGGGAGCTTTGGCCCGAGTGGAGGGTAAAGAAAGTATTCTTCTCGTCATGCTGCAGCTGTTCAAGAAAAATTACAGTGACTTCGCAGATCTGCTAAGGATTAATCACCGTGAAGGGGATTGGGTCGCTGCCAAACGAGCTGCGCATACGCTAATCGGTGTAGCTGGCAGCCTATCGGCGGAAGCGCTGCATGCGGGGGCAGTGAAGCTCCAAGCAACGATTCTCCAGAATGAGAATTATGAGGATCAAATTGGCGAGATCGCAGCAGAAATTGAACGTATTATCGTTTGTATTCCGGATGAAGCGTAAGCGGAGTTGAACGATTCCTGAAATAGTACCTTAAGTAGACACTCATCATAAACCTCTTGTAAGCAAGGGGGAGGGATGAGGATAGACTTAAGGTTTTTTGGTGTTGAGCAATACGGGGGAGTGAGGAATGGTTGCTGTGGTGAGGCAGAACGGGCTACGGTTAGGAGGAGCGTAGTATCAACTGAACAGAGGAGCCAGCATATTTGATCAGTGCGAACGCACATGAGTAGCAGCCAGTCACGCTAACGGCCACTGCGGCTGTTATTTAGCTAATCATAGCCCCCTTCCTAGGTAACGGCCACTGCGGCTGTTATTAGCTAAACACAGCCCCTTTCCTAAGCTAACGGACCCTACGGCTGTTATTTAGCTAAACACAGATCCCTTCCTAAGCTAACGGCCACTACGGCCGCTATTTCGCCCAAAACCCCTCATTCTAGCCCGATTCTCAATCCATAGCGTACGCTATGTCCGTTAGCGATTCAGGAGCATCGAATTGTGCCAAATAGCATCTCCTGTGTCCGATAGCCGCCCGCCCGCTCGCATGCCGCCGTCCCCACCGCCAACAATCACAACTTCAACCGAACAGGGGAGCGAGGACATCTGTTCAGCGCGAGCGCACATGAGCAGCAACCAGTCACGCTAACGGCCACCACAGCAGTTAAGTAACCAAACACAGCCCCTTTCCTAAGCTAACGGCCACTACGGCTGTTATTTCGCCCAAAACCCCCGATTCTAGCCCGATTCCCAATCCATAGCGTACGCTATGTCCGTTAGCGATTCTGGAGCATCGAATTGTGCCGAATAGCATCTCCTGTGTCCGTTAGCCGTCCGTCCGCATGCCGCCGTCCCCGCCCCCAACAATCACACTTCAACTGAACAGATGAGCGAGCACATCTGTTCAGCGCGAGTGCACATGAGTAGCAGCCAGTCACGCTAACGGCCACCACGGCCGTTATTTAACCAAACACAGCCCCTTTCCTACGATAGCGGCCACCACGGCCGTTATTTAACCAAACACAGCCCCTTTCCTACGATAGCGGCCACCACGGCCGTTATTTAACCAAACACAGCCCCTTTCCTAAGCTAACGGCCACTACGGCCGCTATTTCGCTCAAAACCCCCGATTCTAGCCCGATTCTCAATCCATAGCGAACGCTATGTTCGTTAGCGATTCAGGCGCATCGAATTGTGCCAAATAGCATCTCCTGTGTCCGATAGCCGCCCGCCCGCTCGCATGCCGCCGTCCCCACCGCCAACATTCACAACTTCAACTGAACAGGGGAGCGAGGACATCTGTTCAGCACGAGTGCACATGAGCAGCAGCCAGTCACGCTAACGGCCACCACAGCCGGTAAGTAACCAAACACAGCCCCTTTCCTAAGATAACGGCCACTACGGCCGCTATTTCGATCAAAACCCCCGATTCTAGCCCGATTCCCAATCCATAGCGTACGCTATGTCCGTTAGCGATTCAGGCGCATCGAATTGTGCCAAATAGCGTCTCCTGTGTCCGTTAGCCGCCCCGCTCGAGTACCGTCGCGCCCGCGTCCGCGTCCCGCCGCCCAACAATCAAAGCCTCAACTGATAAGTACGATATCGCTGCCGTCCTCCTACGACAATTAAGATTTGCTTCTCAACGAGTTGATGCAAAATCCTCCTTGTATGGCGATCAGAGAGCCGAAGATGTTCAGCAATTTCCATCGGTGTAATCGGCCGAAGCAAACGACGAGCAAAACGCACTACTTCTGACTCTGCCCAATCCAAGCCAGCTGACACATCAGCTGAAAGGAACTTTCCGACGAATGACAGGATAAGCTGTTGGCATTGCTTCGGATCTTCTTTGATGGACAAATAAGCAATTGGCATAAAAGTCCACCCATCAAGGGTTAGCAAGCTATGCCGCATACATAAATCCTTAAATCTTCTAACATCAAGATCTCTTGCATGCGATCCAAATCCCTGTATTTCGATCCCGCCTTTTGCGCCTCCAGGCATATAGGCAAGATCCAGATACCGGTAGCCATTATTGAAATCGCGTACCTCCCACTCGGGAAATAAGTGATTGAAATTACCGATGGCAGGAAACCAAATGCAACGTAAAAACTCAAGGGTTCCGTGGCCTAGCCCTTTCTCTAACAATTCGAGCCTTCGATAATTTACAGTCCCAGTACTAGTTCCAGCGTGCTCGATCATCGCCTGTATCCATTCGTTATATTTTTGCTCAAATGACATCCATCTCAGCCTCCTTCAATTTGTTTTAGACAAACAAAAACCGTTCCACCGCATAGCTCAAATTGAGCGTTATGCAATGAAACGGCGTGTGCTTCACTCCGTCTACCTTATTAGAATGAGTATAAAAGAAAAAGGCTCAAATTACTACAATAACTACACTAACTAAATCTAAACGCCTGAATAAGCCATGAATCCGCCATCCACAGGGATCGTCGTACCCGTAACGAAGCGGGACATATCGGAATCAGCCAGCCACAGCAACGTGCCTAGTAAATCCTCCGGCTTGCCGAAGCGGCGCATCGGGGTATGAGCAATTATTTTATGAGAGCGGTCCGTCAGACTGCCATCCTCTTTCATTAACAATTTGGCATTCTGCTCTGTCAAAAAGAACCCAGGTGCAATGGCATTCACACGAATGCCGCTTTCTGCCAAATGAACAGCTAGCCATTTTGTAAAGTTATCGATAGCCGCTTTGGCTGCGCTGTATGCAGGAACTTTCGTCATGGGCGAAGGTGCGCTCATGGATGAGATATTGATCACGGTTGCACCCGTTTTGCCATGCATATGCTTAGTGAACACTTGCGTAGGAATTAAGGTGCCCACGAAATTAAGATCCAGCACGTTGCGGAATCCAGAGATGCTTAGATCATAAAAGGATTGCACATCCGGATTCGCCACATCTTCCATTTTGAAAATCTCATTCGTCGTATTCGCGCTGGCATGGTTACCGCCCGCACCATTGATGAGAATATCACAGGTACCCAGCAATTCAGTCACGGATGCCGCAGCTTGCTCTACGCTTTCAGTTACGGTAACATCGCAAGCAACAGCAATCGCCACGCCACCAGCAGCCTCAATTTCACGAACTACGGCTAACCCTTTCTCATGCGTACGATTCAGAATGGCAATGCGTGCACCTTGTCTAGCTAATTCTAATGCCATCACGCGGCATAATACGCCAGCGCCTCCAGTAATCACAACGACCTTCCCTTGCAGGGAAGGGAAATTAGTTAATCCGCTCATATGCAGTGACAGCTCCTTCTTGTAAAGTAGCGCTTTGACGACACAGCATGTCCCAAAGTCCCCATAAATACATGATCCCTAATGCACGATCGTAAAGCCCGTATCCAGGTCTGCAACGTTCATCCCAAATATGTCGACCATGATCCGGACGGCAAAACCCTCCGTAATTGTTCGCATGCAACGCCTGCACAATGCCTGACATATCCACCGTGCCATCCTGTGTGCGATGAGAGGTCTCAACGAAATCACCATTCTCATATACACGAACATTCCGCAGATGGGCAAAAGGAATCCGATCCGCGAATTCATGCACAATTGAGACAATATCATTGCTCGGGTTCGCACCGAGTGAACCGCTGCACATCGTAAGCCCATTATACGGGCTGTCGTGTAAGGCTAAGAAACGGCGAATATTCGCTTGGCTCGTCATTAATCTTGGCAATCCAAAGACGGACCAAGGCGGATCATCCGGGTGAATCGCCATTCGAATACCGTGCTCAGCGGCCACGGGAATAACTTCATCCAAGAAATACTTGAGGTTTGCCCAGAGGTGCTCCTCGGTGACATCCTTATAGGCGTCGAATAGCTCCGTTAAATGAGCAAGCCGTTCGGGTTCCCAGCCTGGCATACTGAAATCGGGGTTGGCGTTAATCCGTCCCACATGCTCAGCAAGGTCGAGGTTGGCAATTTTACTTTTTTCATAAAATAGTGCCGTCGAGCCGTCTTCCAGCTCCTTATGTAAATCTGTCCGTACCCAATCGAACACAGGCATGAAATTGTAGCAAATGACTTTAACACCAACTTGCGCTAAAGTTGCGATCGTTTTCTTATAATTAGCGATGTACGTATCGCGACTTGGCAGTCCTAATTTAATATCCTCATGAATATTGACGCTCTCCACGACCTGCATATGCAGCCCAGCACGATCAGCCTCGGCTTTGATTTTCTGAATCTTAGCCATCGGCCATTCTTCACCGGCAGGTAGATCATGCAGGGCCCAGACGATACCTTCAACACCGGGAATTTGTTTAATTTGCTTAAGAGTGACCGTATCGTTGCCCTCTCCAAACCAGCGGAATACCATTTTCATAGATGCACACTCGCCTCCCATATAGTCAACTTATTTGAAATACGTAGGGAACTTCTCTTTCAATAATGCCTGATCGGAGATGCCAACTTGAAGATGCGCGCGTATTAATCGCTCTGCCTTATCGGGTTGTTGCTCTTTGATGGCCTCCACAATCTGTCCATGCTGCGCATAGAGCTCATCCCAATGATGATCAGTCGCTAAGCGAAGCATACGGGTGCGATTCAAATGCACATTAATTTGCCCAATGACTGCCCAGGTGTTTATTTTCTGACAACCTTCGAAAATCGTCCGATGAAACTCCTCATCAAGCTCAAACATTTTCTTGAAGTCTTGTTCATCCATACACACTTTCTGTGAGGCTAAATTCATTTGAAGCAAGCGCAGGGACTCTTCCGGAAATGAGTGACAGGCCAAGCGAATGACGGCGCTTTCCAGATGTTCGCGAATGAAGCGAGCTTCATCCACCAGCTCCAGATCAATGCGAGAGACAACCGTACCGCGTTGCGGATAAATATCCAGCAAGCCTTCTTGTGCTAATTGCACGAAGCTTTCTCGAACAGGCGTTCGACTCACGTTGAAGCTTACCGACATTTCTTTCTCCGAAATGGTAGCACCTGGAAGCAGGCTTAAACTCAGAATTTGAGCCTTTAGCGTGTGGTAAACAGCATCTCGGGTCGAACTAATCAGAGGTTTTTTGAAGTAATCCATGTGGATCTCCTTTGCAAAATGAAGCCTAAACCCATACTACCATACTTGTATGGTAGTATGGTAGTAGGAAATGAGCAGTATACTTTCTTTGATTCGGAACGCCTATGAATTTGAACAAACAATAAAAACACCGCATGCAGCCCGTGCTTTCCTCACTAGGAATAACACGAATCACATGCGGTGTAAGTCAACTTTAACGAGAGACAGCTAGGCTTTGAACCGTTCTCCAAGCTTCCAATTGCTTCTCCAACTGCTCCACTAACGTCGAGACGTCTTGGGAGAACTGTTCTCTTTGTTGCTCATTCATACCATCTTGCTCCTGCTGCAACTCGCTAGAAGTAGGTGGATCGGGAATCGTTTGAAGTAATTGCTGTAGTCTAGCTTGTAAAAGCGATCCGGCAGCAGCAGTTACAATTGTATCAGTAGCTTGCGGTACAGGAAGCTTAGCTTCAACGGATAGCTCCACTTTGTTAACTTCTTTTCCCTGCGCAGATACTTCAACTTCTTGAACATCAACTTTAATCTTCTCAGCTTTAGCAGGTGCCTTGGCTGCGATTGGCTTCGCCCGTTCAGCTCGATTGTTCTGGAAGGTAGACCAGGTCTCGATTAATTCAGGCCCTGATTTATAGAGCAGCTGCCCCTTGATTCGGTCAGAGATGTCTTTATCCTTAAACATCTTAGCAATTTTCTTCACATCACTGACTGGCATTTCATCACGTGCCATGATTAAAGCTAGTGGATCACGATGCTCCAATGGGAGATCCTTCAACGGCAGCAATTGATCCTCGGTAAGCTTGTCCTTGCGAATTTCCGTGCCGCCTACGATGAGCTTCTTTACAGAATTCCCAAACTTAAGCAGCTCACACTTGTTTTTGATATACGTTTCAGGTTTGCCAAGCTTGCCAGAAAGATATTTAATAGATGAGCTAAATTTCGCATCATGCATAAGCTTATGGAAGGCTTCGGCTTCCTCAATGGGAGAGAAGCCTTCTCGTGTTAGATTTTCAGCAATCTGCTCAAGATAGATTTCCATCTCATCCGTTACCGTGGACACGATACATGAAATGGTTGGAAGCCCGAGCATTTTGGTAGCTTTATATCTGCGATTTCCATAAATGATCTTATATCGGTTGTTGGCGGTTGTACGCACTTTGATCGGAGAGAGTAAGCCAATTTCCCCAATGCTTTTCATTAATTCTTGCAGTGCTTCTTCATCGAACTGGTAGCGGGGCTGGTCCGTGTCCTCATCAATGAGATGCATAGAAATGTTATGTATGTCCATCTTCATGTCTCCATTCGTCAGGGTCATCTAGTCTAATTATATATCAAGGACGGAAGTGTGGGAACGCCAATTCGCTAGAAAGGATTTGGAAGGGATTGGTAGAGGGGGAATAGACAAGCCCGCAGGCAAATAAATGTATTGCCAGTAAGGGAGAGGAGATGAAATAATAGAGAAAGATGTCGAATAATGTTCCTGCTTCAAGTCAAATTTGGGAGGAGAGACCTATGAACAGAATGCAGTATTTCTTCTTATCCCTCATTTTTGTCCTTCTGTTTACCTCAACTGAATCGGTTCTCACTACCTATAAAAAATCGCTTTTGAATGAACTGCAAAGTACGGAGGCTGCTCAATTATCTGCCAAAGCTGTTGCCTTACAGTCTGTCATTAATCGTAATTTCAATTTGATGGTAAGTCTAGAGGCCTTTGTCAGCGCCGGCTATTTGCAAGACAAAAGTGAACAAGAGGTTCATGCTTATATTGAAGCGTTATATGCGGGTTCACAAGCGTCTGCCTTCAATGTTGTCATTGCACCACATGGGGTTATGAAGTTTGTGTATCCCCCGAAAGGGAATGAAGATATTATCAATTGGGATCTCCTGCATGATCCTCGAGAGAATGTACAGACTCAAGTCTATCAAGCACTGCAAACGAAAAAAATGACGACCGACGGTCCTTTTATGTTGCTTCAAGGTGTGCAGGGTTTGGTAGCTCGAAAAGCTCTTTTTCAAGATGGCGTTTTCTGGGGCTTCGTTTCTGTTGCCATTAACATGGATAAGTTGCTTATTGAAGCGGGGATCAAAGATGGTGCTTCTGAAGAGCCGAGGATGGCCATTCGAAGTCCGGGCATGCCAGCATTTTACGGAGAAAATACAACGTTCTTTCAGTCCCCTTTGATCGCAGTGATCGATCTTCAGGATACGAAATGGGAACTAGCGGCTACCCCTCCCGCCAATGCGGTAAAAACGGTCAATAACCAAATGCTCGTCATCCGCTGCGCTATACTGCTCGTTTTATTTCTAGGTTTATTCTTCATTATCTATATCATTCGACAACGTGATCGGCTTAGTCAAGCTGTGAACGAGCGGACACAAGAGCTGCAGGTCGCCAATGAGGACTTGACAGCGGCGAATGAAGAGTTGATTGCAGGGCAGCAGGAACTACAGGAGTCTACGAAGCGGATGCAGGAATCGGAACAAATGTTGTCCTATATGGCCTACCACGATGTACTGACAGGCATACATAACCGTGCACATTTTCAGATGATGTTGAAAGAGCAAATTACTTACAATCAGGTGAGAGGGACCTCACTCGTCGTCCTTTTCTTTGATCTTGATAATTTTAAAATGATCAATGATTCACATGGGCATCATATGGGAGACTATATGCTGCAAAAGGTTGTTCAACGCGTCCAGCAATCTCATTTGGTTTTCCACACGTTTGCTAGATTTGGTGGGGATGAATTTGCGATTTTACTGGAGAATTGCTCTAGCGAGCAGGAAATTCAAGCTTTCTGCGAACAACTTATTGCTGTCTTAAAACCCCCTTGTATATTGGCGAATCGTTCCTTTTTTATAAATGCGAGTATTGGCATAGTACAGTATCCATATGGCGGTGAAACGTGGGAAGCGCTGCTGAAAAATGCGGATATTGCGATGTATATGGCTAAAAAAGAAAGTGGCAGCTCCTATAGCTTCTTCACTCAACACATGGAGATGTTGTCAATTTCTAAGCTGGAAATGGAAAATCATCTTCGTCAGTCGTTGGATCGAAAAGAGCTTGAGATTGTATATCAACCCCAGGTAGATTGCATGAAGGGGGCAATTACAGGTGTTGAAGCACTGTTACGTTGGAATCATACGACGAAAGGCTACATTTCACCATCCGATTTTATTCCAGTAGCGGAGGAAATAGGACTTATTGATGCAATTGGTGAGTGGGTGCTCCGCGGCGCTTGTAGACAAATGAACGCTTGGCATCGTCAGACGGATGAACCGCTGATGATCTCCGTTAATATTTCAGTCAAACAGCTGCATGATGAACGCTTTGTGGATAAGGTTATTACGATTCTGGAAGAGACCGGGCTTGAAGCGCGATACTTGGAGATGGAAATCACGGAAAATGTAGCGATGCAGGACAAGCAGATGGGTGTATTGAATAGACTTCGCCAATTGGGAATCTCTATTTCCGTGGATGATTTCGGTACGCATTATTCATCCTTAAGCTATTTGAAAAGGTTCCCAGTCACGAAGATTAAACTGGACCAGTCCTTTGTTCGCGGTGTTCAAACCGATGACAAGGATCGCGCTATGATCAAAGCTATCATTTCTGTAGCGAATGCTTTTCAGCTGCAAATGATTGCAGAGGGAGTAGAGACGGAAGAACAGGCGGACTTCTTGGTGGCGAATGGATGCCATCACATCCAAGGTTATTATTTTTATAAGCCGATGAAACCCGCACAGTTGCAAGCGATTTTGAATAAAGAGCTGCATGATAAATTGGCATTCTTAGGAGCAAAGTCTGTTCATAATTATGATATATAATAAATAAATAAATAAATACCAAAGAGGTGCCCCTTCACTAGGCACCTCTTTGGTATTTAAAAAGAAAAAGTTCGCTACAGCGCGACAATTTGCTTCTGTTTATTTTCGAAATAGACCCAATGATGGAAGCCAATTTCCTTCAAAGTTTTCTGAACTTCTTCCCAATCATCAGCAACGCGGCTAGGGACATGGGCGTCAGAACCAAAAGTAACTTCAACGCCATAATGCAGCGCACGCTCTAGAATCTCATGGGAGGGGTACCAGCCGCCAACATCTTTCGTTTTGCCTGACGTATTAATCTCAATCGCCACACTGGATTCTCCGATGATTTTCAAAGTCTCATCGACCTTTGGTGTCGCGATATCGGAAAAGGCAGGGTAGAAGCCTTTCATCGCATCGATATGTCCAAGAATTTGGAACATTCCCGATCGAGCGGAATCAGCAATCAGGCGATAATACTCTTCCTTGTGCTCAACGTGCTCAGCTTCGTTCAACTTCTTCCATCTGTTGCGATTGAAGATGCTCACACCTCCGGATAAATGAACGGAGCCAATGATGTAATCGAACGGATACTTTGCATATTCTTGCTTATAAATCTCCACGTGCTCTGGGAAATAATCAGACTCCACACCTAAGAGTACATTAATTTTGCCTGCATACGCTTGTTTGAGGTGTAGTACTTCCTCTATATAGCGGGGAAATTCGCTTTTTGCCATGGCGATGGCAGGTTGTGCACGATCTTCGGAGCTACCAAAGTATGGGGAGTGATCTGAGATGCCAATTACTTGAAGGCCAGCTGCAATGGCTGCCTCAATATAGTCACGTATGGTATCTTGCGCATGTCCGCATCGCTCATGATGCGTATGTAGATCGAATTTCACAGCAAGCCCTCCTAAAAAGTAAGCTATTCTGAACCAATAAATTGCGTTTCCGGCATTCCTTTGAGATCGCGAAGAAATTGTTGCATGGCAGAATTCAAGTATCTTCCTGACTTATATACTACGCCTACCGGATGGGTAATATCCAGTTCGTTCACTTTTACCATCTTCAATGAGCCATGTCGGAGTTCATCAGCAACAGACATTTTGGATATGATTGCAACACCTAGATTTAACTCGACCATGCGCTTCACTTCCTCACTGCTAGACAACTCCATGACAATATGAGGCGAGACATCATAGGATTTGAAGATTTGATCGACGAAACGTCGACCTGCAGTTTCTGGCGAAAGCATGATAAACGGAATATTTCTAAGCTTTTCGATAGATAAATGTGTGAAACGACTAAGCGGATGGTGCGTGGAGACGATGAGTTCAAAATTATCATAGTAAAGCACGGAAGTCTCCAAAGCGGGATTCTTCTCAAACAAATACGTGATCCCAATATCGATATGACCGTTTTCCACGGATGTCATGATCTGAGAAGAGGTCATGGAATGAATGGTCGTTTTAATCAGTGGGAATTGATCCTGGAAATAGGAAAGGACCCTGGGCAAGATCTGCATGGCAATGGAAGTCGTTGTGCCAATATGGATATGACCTTGAGGGGTTTGACTCAGATCGGAAAGACGCTGTTTCAGGTCACTGGTGATCCGTAATATTTTTTCCGCATGCTCCAAGAAAAGCTTTCCACTATCTGTTAAAGTAACAGGCTGATTACGATCAATGAGAATCGTACCGAATTCATCCTCAAGACTTTTTATTTGCGCGGAAACGGCAGGTTGGGTCAAGTTTAGAATTTCACCAGCTTTACGAAAGCTCATCGTCTTAGAAATCGTGAGCAGGGTTTCTAACTGGTTCATATTCATCAGATTACCTCCTGCAAGTTAGATGTAAGATCAAAGGTACAAATAAAATTTATCGGAATTGTAAAGGACATAAAAACCTTTTCTGACTTTATTATATGATAGGAAGTGCTAACTAGGCAACAAGGCGGGATATTAGCGGGTCTCAGAGCGCAAGCTAGAGATGTATGAAAGCAAAGTGTGGATAACTGAAATTTATTCTTTTCAAATTACTCAAATTTGAATATAATAATTTATGTAATATATAACATAACGATTAAGGAGACTCCACGTATGTCTTTATCACGTAAATCAAATCCGACCGTGACGGTTGTAGCCTTGATGCTTGGACTCTTGCTGGCTTCTCTAGATCAAACGATCGTATCAACAGCGATGCCAACAATTGTATCTAAGCTGGGCGGCTTTAGCCAATTTGTTTGGGTATTCTCGGCCTATCTAATTGCCAATGTGGCAGCAATGCCTATCTTCGGTAAACTTTCGGATATGTATGGCCGCAAATTATTTTTCATTATCGGTATCGTCGTCTTTATGATTGGATCCGCGTTATGTGGAACAGCAACATCGATGACGCAGCTGATCATCTACCGTGCGATACAAGGTATTGGCGGCGGAGCGTTGATGCCGATTACTTTTGCTATTATTTTTGACATTTTTCCTCCTGAGAAAAGGGGGAAAATGCAGGGCTTATTCGGCGCAGTTTTCGGATTATCCAGTGTGCTTGGTCCTATTATTGGGGCTTACTTCACAGATCATGTGACGTGGGAATGGATTTTCTTTATCAATTTACCTCTAGGTATTATTTCTCTGATTATGATTATTTTCTCTTATCACGAGTCCGTGGAACATAGTAAGGCTAAGATTGATTGGGGCGGTACAGTTGTATTAACGGCAGCAATCGTTTCACTCATGTTCGCATTGGAGTTTGGCGGGAAAGAATACACTTGGGGTTCGATGCAAATTATTGGTTTATTTGCAGGGTTCGTCGTACTGTTAGCAGGGTTTATTCTTATTGAGAAAAACGCTGCAGAGCCTATTGTACCTCTAGATTTGTTCAAAAATCGGTTGTTTACGTCCAGTATGGGAGTTAGCTTTGCTTATGGAGCGGTTCTCATTTCCGCAGGTACGTACATTCCATTGTTTATCCAAGGCGTATTCGAAGGTTCAGCGACATCAGCTGGATCGACATTGACTCCTATGATGCTTGGTGTCGTCGTAAGTAGTGCACTAGGCGGTCGCTTCATTGGTAAATTCTCCTATCGGAATGTGCTTCTTGTATCCGTTGCTCTTCTTCTGTTGGCGACATCGCTGCTTGGCGGTATCTCCATTGATTCGGAGAGATGGGTTATCACAACCTACATGATTATTCTCGGACTAGGTATCGGCGCTTGTTTCCCGATCACGTCGATGTCTGCACTTCATAAAGTTGATTTCCGTCGCCGGGGTACGGTAACATCCTTGGTTGCTTTCTTCCGTTCCGTTGGTTCTGCCATTGGGGTAGCGATATTCGGGAGTATTCAAGTAAATGCTTTGAAAGACAACATCACCAAATCGTTGAATGACCCAGCTATGGCGGAGAAGTTCCATGATGCACGGATGCTGCTCCAACCTGAAGTGAGAGCGAATATACCCCAAGAGGTATTGCATAAGCTCTTAACCGCGTTGGCGGATTCGATTGCCGTTGTTTTCCAAACTACGATTGTTTTAGCTATACTAGGTCTCGCGTTCATTTTATTGATGGGAAATGCTAAACTAGAAGTTGGTAAAGCGCCTGTCAAAGGAGATGTACCAGTAGGACACTAGGAGGTTAACACAAATGTCGATGAAGCTGGTCATTCTCGGACTATTAATGGAAGCCAATCGGCATACCTATGAGATTCGTCAAACGATGAAAGATCGCGGTATGACGAATTATATGAAACTGCAAGACGGCTCGCTCTACTATGCCATGGATCAACTGCATAAGGAGGGTCATGTAGAAGCTTTAGAAGTCGTGCGCGATACGAATCGGCCCGAGAAAACCATTTATCAAATTACCGAAGCTGGTAGGCAAAAATTTCAAGAACTGTTGTCTCATCAATTGCATGAAGAAATCAAACATTATCATCCGCTTTATGTGGCACTGCCATTTACCGTTCACGGTGATCAAGCCAAGATTGCAGATATTCTTGAACATAAAATTTTGGAACAGAAAATGATCATGAATAAGATGAAAAGTTTGTACAACGAGCATTTGAACATTGTTCCGCGCGTTGTCTTGCAAATGATGGTCGGCAGCTATAAACGTGCTTTCACCGAGTTGAAATGGCTAGAAGAGCTGCAGCAGGATGCCCGAGACGGCAGGCTGCAGGAAAGAAACTCGGAGCTCGATGTGGATTGGGATCGGATCGAGTGAAGCAAATTTAAAAAAGCACTACCTTGTTTAACAAGGTAGTGCTTTTTTAAAACAAATCAGATAGCCTGACGAAACACACGTGCGAGACGTTCGAAATTGCAGGCTCAGCAGCTCGTTCGCACCAATCTGCCTCCGAGATGTCGAAAATCGACGTCTCAGTTGAACAAAGTAGCTAGCTTGACGAAACACACGTGTGAGACGCTCGAAATTGAAGGCTCAGCAGCTCGTTCGCACCAATCTGCCTCCGAGATGTCGAAAATCGACGTCTCAGTTGAACAAAGTAGCTAGCTTGACGAAACACACTTGTGAGACGTTCGAAATTGCAGGCTCAGTGGCTCGTTCGCACCAATCCGGCTCTGAGACGTCGAAAATCGACGTCTCAGTTGAACGTAAACGCAAAACAGCCCTCAACTTGTCTGAATGTTGAGGGCTGTTTTAAGTTGTAACTAATGCAAAGGTGGGAGATATTTGACACTAAGTTATCTGCAGTCATTCAGCTGCGCTATGAACTGGGGCAAATCCGTGCAGACCAAGTCCGGCGTCAAGCCAGCCGACGCCAGCTGCTCGTGCACATTGTCTGGCGTCGCGACGCCCGTCAAGACAAGAGCAGTGCGGCACCCCGCCATCGCGCCTCCGCGGATGTCGGTGTGCACGTTATCGCCGATGACCCAGACATCGGCGGCAGGCAGACCGAGCCGCTCAATGGCATACGCCATGATGATCGGCGAAGGCTTACCGATCACCACCGGCTCCACGCCGGAAGCGGCGGTGATCGCAGCTGCCAGGGAGCCAGCCCCTGGCATAAGCCCTCCATCCGACGGAAGCATCCGGTCGGGGTTGGTTAAGACATAGGTCGCGCCATGCTTCAGATGGCGGACCGCTTCCGTCAGCTTCCCGTAGGTGAAGCTGCGATCGATGCCTTGGACGACGTAATCCGGCGTCGTCTCATCCAGCGCGAAACCGGCTGCGTCCAAAGCAATCCGCAGGCCGTCTTCGCCGATCATATGCACGCGCTGGCCAGCGCGCTGCTCGGTCAAGTACTGCGCAGCCGCCTGCGAAGATGTATAGACGGCTGCAGCGGGTACCTCCATGCCGAGCGCTTGTAGATGCTCGGCAACCTGATCGGGGGTGCGGGACGAATTGTTCGTCACCAAGAGGTAAGGCAATTGCTCCTGCTGGAGCCATTGCAAGAAAGCAGCGGCACCAGGGATAGGCTCGTGCCCTCTGTAAAGTGTGCCATCTAGATCGATTAAAAATCCGTTCATCCTGTTGCTTCTCCTTTAGATAGGTAAGTTGTTGTCGGCAGTGTGATCTCGACGATCGTCCCCTCCGTAAGTTTACTGCTAATGTTCATGAACCCACCGTGCGCTTCAATGATCCGATAACAAACCATTAAGCCAAGTCCTGTTCCTTTTTCCTTCGTACTATAGAAGGGTTCTCCAAGTTTGGGAAGACGTTCAGGTGAAATGCCGCAGCCCTGATCCACGAAACGAACAAGAATTTGACTGCCCGAACCTTTCAGCTCTGCATGAATGTGCAGACTGCCACCTTGCGTCATCGACTCTATCGCATTTTTCATAATATTAATGAAGACCTGTTTGATTTGATTTTCATCACACATGACTGGCGGAAGCCCTGAGTCAACCTCTGCTTCAATTTCGATATTAGAGAGCAGTGCTTGTGGTTGAAGTAACTCTACAGTGCTCATGATGATCGTGTATAACGTACTAGTAACGAAATGAGTAGCCTGAGGTTTGGATACAAATAAAAACTCATTCACAATGAATTCTATACGCTGCAGCTCTTTTTGCATAATTTCAATGTAATATTGCTCCTTGGCAGAGCTTGTTTTGAGCAGCTTGAGGAATCCTTTTAACGCGGTCAGCGGATTGCGAATCTCATGTGCAACACCAGCAGCCAATTGTCCAACGGCAGATAGCTTATCCGATTTAATAAGCAATTCCTGCGTCTTCTTCAATTCTGTGATATCACTGAATGTAATGACGGTACCTAAGAGCTGACCACCACCATCTAGCATAGGACTGGACATGTACTCTACTGGAAAGCTGGTTCCATCTTTTTTCCAAAACAAATCTTCATTCATTATCGCGCCTTCACGTTGAAGCATCGTATTTACTGTCGCATTATCCTCAGGTATGACCAAAGTGCCATTCTCATGAAGCGGCCGAATCAGGTTATGTATGCGTCTACCTAGCATTTCATCCACTTTCCAACCAGTGATGGCTTCCGCGGCTTTGTTCCAGAAAATAGTACGTCCATTCGTATCAATGCCATAAATGCCTTCCGAAACCGAATTCAGAATGAGCTGATTTTGTTTATAGAGCTTATCAATTTCTTTCTTCTGTTCTCTGATCTCAGTCAAATCTTTCAGAATAGCATACACCCCAACGATTTGGTTGCCCACTTTGGTAGGAACAAAAGTTACATTAGAAGGGATAGGGAATCCATTTTGATGTAAGAAAGAAGCATCGAAATTTTGGGGCATTCCTTCTGATGCCACTTGGAAATGGTGCAGTGTTTTGAGTAGATCAGGAGGATGGATCATTGGAAGAAATGAGGCGGATTTGGACGATTCTTCACCCAATCCGAGCAAGCTTTCAAGTCCATGATTCGAAGAAAGGATTTCACCCTCTAAACTAAAGGAAATGATAGAGTCAGGATGGTTATCGAATAGTGATTTATATCGCTCAGCAGTTTCCGAAATACTGGTTTCACGTCGCTTGAGCAGCCGTATTCCGAATAAAGCGAGTAACATAAATACGACGAACATACCACTATCGAGAGCGATGCTTGCCATACGGTTATGTTGAAAAAAAGGCAAATGGTGCAAATAAAATAAATGAAAACCGAAAATCGCTATGACGGGTATCAGATAAATCGTGAATTTTCGGATACTTACAGGAGGGGGGTTCATCGTCATTGACTCTCATCTCTCCTTTTTGAGATTCTCTTTCATAGTTTAACAGGAATAGCTATTATTTTGTATAATTTACCATTCTTTTTGTATATTAATTTATTTGGAGGCGTTTCAATACTAGGTTTCGACAATTTAAGTATGAAGGTAGAATTGTGGCGTGTATCTGAGTAGTTGGAACTATTTTTGTTAAATTGACAGTATACTTGTCCTAAAATATTATGTATAATGTTGAAAAAGGTCGTTTTTCTGTGGAACTTATTCACAAATGAGATCGGAGCGGAGCTATGAAGGCTGAGTACATTAATCCCTTTTTGGAGTCGGCTAGAATCGTCATCGAGCAAGTTGCTAACATTCGCCCAACGACAGGGCAGCTCGGCATTAAAGACGTCAAATTTGTGGAAAAGTATATCTGGATCCAAATTGGTATGACTGGACAAATGGAAGGCGACGTCGTTTTCGGCTTGGCTGAAGATGTTGCTCTGAAAATGGTTTCTGCCATGATGGGTGGATTCGTCATCACTGAGATGGATGAAATGGGTAAGAGTGCCATTTCTGAACTGGGCAATATGATTAGTGGTAATGCGAGCACGATGCTCTTTAACCAAGGCGTTCGGGTAGACATTACACCACCGAAGTTAGTCCAATCTGCAACGGCAGCAGGATTTGTGCCGAAAAGAGCATTAACCATTCCTTTAATCATGGATGGCATTGGTGAACTAGACATTCAAGTACTAATTACGTAATATAAGTAGGAACGTTGGAGTACCAGTATGATGGTAGCTCCTTTTTTTTGTCGAAGGGAGTGGGATAAGTTGGAAATCAAGAACAAGGTCGTCTTGATTACAGGTGCTTCAAGTGGAATTGGAGCATTGACGGCGCAGCAATTAGCAGCAAAAGGTGCGATTCCTGTGTTGACAGCACGGCGTACGGATATGTTGAAACAAATTGCTTCAAGCTTGCCGGGGAAACACGCTGTCTACGCCATGGATGTGACGCAAACAGATGAGGTAAATCAAGTTGTGAGTCGCATCATCGCCGAGTTTGGGCAAATTGACATACTAATTAATAACGCTGGATATGGCATATTTGAATCCTTTACGGAAGCGCCACTTGCTCATTTTGAAGAGATGATGGATGTAAATTATCTGGGGCTGGTACGTTGTACGCAGGCAGTACTCCCGCACATGTTAAAAGCAGGTAGTGGCCATATTGTCAATGTTGCCTCAATGGCAGGTAAAATTGGTTCTGCCAAATCAACAGCCTATTCAGCAACCAAGCATGCGGTGTTAGGATTTACAAATAGCTTGCGGATGGAACTAGCGAGAACAGGGGTATCCGTCACAGCGATTAATCCAGGTCCTATTGCGACACCATTTTTCGACAAGGCGGATCCTAGCGGTAATTATGTCAAGAACATCGCTTGGTTTATGTTAAAGCCTGAAAAAGTAGTCAAAGAGCTCATTCATGCTATCGAGAAAAACATTCCAGAAAAGAACCTGCCTTTTGTAGCGGGTGTTGGGATTAAATTATTTCATTTATTTCCTCGCCTTTTTAACAAGTTGGCGTCAGGTATCATGAATAAAAAATAAAGCGGCTCCCAGTCACAGTGGGGTCGCTTTTTCACTACCTCTTCTACGTTTCGGATGGATCAGACTTCGCTGCTTGCTTCGCTTGATTCAGTGCACGAATTTCTTCGAAAATCTTTCGCATTTCTGCTTTGCCCTCAGGATGGGATTGATTCCAGTGGGAAGCTAGTGCGGGCAGTGCCTTATGAACATGATTGAAGAAAGCCCATATTTTGATTTTCTCGATCATTTCTGGGGAAGTATCACCTGTAATAAGTTCTGCGGTCTTGGCGACCAACGTGTTAAAATCGTTTTCGAAATCGGTAGTCATGTACGTCATCCCTTCGGATGGAAATAGAGTAGTTGGAGCACTTTTAGTTTACCACATAGGAAAGCATATGTATTCGGAAACCGAAAACGGCTTTCATATTGGCGATAAAACCTACATGTCTCGGGGTCCCCACAAAGTAATGTCTAAACTCTCAACAAAACTAATTAGGGTAAGTTTAGACGCCGAACGAGTTACCACTCGTTGCGGACGGAATTTACTTCGAAGCTTATCATCACTTTGTGGGGTGGAACAGCGGTCGCTCATCCTTGAGTAGCTTCGAAAGAGGTTTTCTCAATAGATGAAGAAGAGGCTGTCAAAATGTCGCGAAGCAACTCCCATCTTACATGTAATCGTTTCCTTTATATAGGGAAAATTTTTCCTATTTATTTTAGCAGTAACGATTGTTTACTCCCCCTTTTTAACCTAAAATAAGGTAGATAACCGATGGGTCTTTTTACCTGTAGGCTAGGGGGGATAGAATGAAGTCACTGAGAGAGATATTTAACAGCGACTTTAATACATTAGATAAAGGGTTGCAGGAACAAATTTATAGAGAATTTTACTTGCTCGTTTATCCAATGATTAATTTTATTTTAAGAGATCACGCTGCCGTGGAGGATATTATCCAGGAAGCCTTTCTCCGTGCGGTTCACAAAGCCCCTTTATTAACGGAAATTGATAAATATGAGGGCTGGCTCAAGAGACTTACGCGGAACGTGACTCTCAATCATTTGCGCAAACATCGACGTAACCGTGACGAACTTGAGACAGAGGTATTGTTCTCCTTAAAGGAGTCAGCTCCAACTTCGGATTATTCAGCTACGCCGGACGTAGAGGTTGAAATGAAAGTCATGAGAGAAGCCGTTATTGCGTATATCAATCAACTTAATCCTTCCTATAGACAGATTATCGCTATGAAATGGATTCATAATTTATCTTATAAAGATATGGCTAGTGAACTTTGTGTGACCGAAGGCGTTGTGCGACAAAGGCTTTTTCGTGCGCGGGATGCCATTAAACAGAAGTTTTTGGATGAATGGGGATCAGATAGATAGAGGACAGCGTCTACATATTTGTTTGCTGAAGCACTCTAGCATATAATATGGGCATGAGGTTGGAAGAGAAAAGGGGTATATCGCATTGAGTACGAGTTTCGAACAGCTGCAGATTGCACAGACTTATTTAGATAAATTACAAGAATTAGGGATTGGTGAGCCAACGCCGATTCAAGCGGAAGGTATTCCAGTTCTCCTGCAAGGGAAAGACGCCATTATTCAATCCCAGACGGGAACGGGCAAAACCCTAGCTTATTTGCTTCCTGCCTTGGAGCGAATTGATCCAACACAGAAACAATTGCAAGTCATGATTATTGTCCCTACCCGAGAGTTGGGCATGCAGATCATGCAGGAAATTGAGAAATTGACGAGCGGAGGACCTATTCGTTCACAATCCTTGATTGGTGGAGCGGCTGTTGCCAGACAGATCGAAAAGCTGCGCCTTCATCCGCATATCGTTGTTGGAACGCCAGGACGTTTGCTTGAGTTAATGAAAGTTCGCAAGCTTACGCTGCATCATGTGAAAATGGGCATTGTCGATGAAGTTGACCAGGTGTTTGAACTTGGCTCTATGCAGGATGTAGAAGCGGTACTCAAAGGTATGCTTCGCACGAGTCAAATGGTGTTTGTCTCGGCGACAATCCCTCAAAGTACGGAGCAAGCAGCAGGCAGATGGTTAAAGGATCCAGTTATTATCAAAATTAACCCCTCTCAGCGTACAGCTGAAACGTTGGAGCATCACTATGTCGTGTGTCAGGAACGTGAAAAGATTGACACCCTCCGAAGACTTGTTCGGATGATTAAGCCGACTTCAGCGATTGTCTTCATTAATGTAACTGATGATATTGCACAAGTCGTTGGTAAGCTTCAATATGTGGGGCTTTCTGTTGAAGCTCTATATGGAGAAGCGAGCAAGCAGGATCGAGCCAAAGTCATGGGTAATTTCCGTGAGGGGAAATTCCAATTATTGTTGGCGACTGACGTTGCTGCCAGAGGACTTGATATTGAAGGTGTGACGCACGTCTTCCATCTGGATGTGGCGACGAATGCGGAGTATTACCTTCACCGTGTAGGTCGGACAGGCCGGATGGGGCGTGAGGGGACTTCGATTTCTATCGTGACCTCGAGAGAGCTCTTCATCATCGAGAAATTCGAGAAGCAGCTCGGCATCACGATCGAGCCGAAGGCTATGTATGAGGGCCGATTGGTTGACCCGGCCCAAGATCGCAGTGCGGCTACGATGCGCAGCCGCCGTGAAGCCGCGCGCCCAAGCGCAGCACCTTCGCGCAGCGGCTCCACCGGCGCGCGTGAGGCTGCCGCGCCGGCGAGCGCAGTGCGTGTAAGTGCCGTGGCGCCAGACGCGCGCGGCCAGCAGGCCGCTGCTCCGGCGAAACCGGCAGCGCAAGGGAAGACGGCCGCCGCAGGCAAGGCCGTCAGCAAAGCGCAGCGCGAGCGCGATCGCAAGAGCAAGGGCGCTCCGCGCTGGCTGAAAGAGAAGCAGCAGAATAAAGAAGAGTAGCGCGCTTCCTCGCGAAGCCTACTCATGATCTGCGAGGTGTAAAAGCATGCTGAAGAAAGTTACGATCACACTCCTGATGCTGGCTGTCATCGCCGCGGTGATGCTACTCATCGTCATCCAGTATGTGAAACCAACAAAGTCGCTAGATCTACAATATAAAGAGATCGCCATCAGCAACAAAATTGCAGAAATGATCCTCTCCCGAAAGTTGGACGTACGGCTTTCGGAAGAGGAAGTAAATCAATTGCTGAAAAAGCAGTTAGCCTCGCACAGCACACTGCCACATGACTTTCGGATGGAAGGTGCAGAGTTGAATCTGCAGGGTGCTAGGGTAGACGCGGATGTAAACGTGAGATGGCGCGATCGGATTCCGATCGGTGCCCACGCGACATTCACATTAGCATGGGATCCGCCTAACTTGGTCATCCAGCATGTGAATACACAGATCCGGAATTGGCAGCTGCCGAGTACTTGGCTTCAACTAGCTCCGATTGAAATTCCACTGCAATCATACTTGCCTAAATTAATTGGTATTAAAAATGTGGTGTTCGAAGACAATGCCATTCTCGTTCAATTAAAGCCATTTCAGTAAAACGAAAGACCCTTCCTGCCACCTAAGTGGATGTGAAGGGTCTGTTTTTTTATTTTATAATAATGTTATCTGCACGCTGTCCATTCTCACTTCAAGGCTTTCCTATTATCAAGCTTTTGCCACCAACACAGGAGCCTGCCATCTACGTGTATACATGATAATACCAAACACAACACACATACTGATCAGTACAAACCAGATCGAGACACCTACATGGAAGTGATCCATGCCCCAACCGACACCAAGCGGCAGGATGGCTCCGCCTAAACCACCAGAGGCAATGAGTGCACTCGTCGTTTGCTCCGTACGTCCAGGCAACAGTTGATTGGCATAAATTAGGGCAACAGCGAACATACCTGACATGAATAACCCTAGCAAGAGAATGACGGCAAAGCTGCTCCATAAATTTGTGCTGAACACCCAAATGATTACGGTGATCAGGCTTAAAGCGAACGAAAAAGCTAAGTATTTGAAATAGGTCATCTTCTCAGCTAAGGCACCTGCGAATAAGCGACCAACAACCATGGTTAACCAATAAGCGGTGACACCGAGTGTAGAGACAGAGCTTGAAGCCTGCAGTTGATCCTTAAAGATTGACGGTAAGAAATTTACAATCGTATTTTCCATGCCGCAATACAAGAAGAAGACAGTCATAAGCAAGCTTAAAAAAATGAACGATTTTTTAGAAAGATCAGGAATTCGATCCGCTTTCTGTGAACGATCCGCTTTATGGGCAAGTAATTCATCATGTTCGCCTAAGGATAGTTTTGACCAAATGATGCCTGTTGCAAGAGCGCTTAATCCCAGCAGCATAAAGGCAAGTTTCCATAACCCATTTGCAATGAGTAGACTGGATACAAGCGGCATGAATAAAGCGCCTAGTCCGAAGAAGACTTCAAGCTTGCTGAAGGCAACCGCTTGTTGATCTTTCGCAGCCATGAGGACGAAGGTACTGATACTAGACTCCACGAGTCCGAAGGAGATACCTGCAAGGAAGGTCAACCCGATAACCACCGGCCAGGGTGGGAGTAAGCCAATAGCAAGCATAGCCACAAACAAGAAGCAAAATGCCATTGTTATCGTACTTCGACGACTGATGCGACGAATGAGTGTAGGCATCGCAAGCACACCTAGCATGAAACCTCCAAACTGCAAAAAGACCAGCAACCCTCCGCCACTGTAGCTTCGACCATAATGGGCTAGTAGTTCAGGTAACACAGCGCCAAAAATAACGTGCGTGCAGCCTGTTAATAAGTAGGATAGGCAGCCCATAATTAATAATCGTTTCATAATGCGGCGCTTCCTTTACGTTCAGTTGTAAACTTTTCATTATAAGCCAGTACATGGGCAATCGCTTCGGAAACAGAGTTCACGGTATTCGCAGCAACCTTTTTCACATCAGAATGGGCTGTATGCATGGCGAAGCTATGCGGAGTAATACCGAACATCGAGACATCATTAAAGGAGTCTCCAAAACATGCGATCTCTTCAGGTTTTAATCCCAAATGTGCAAGAAGTGTAAGGAGGGAGCTGCCCTTGGAAACTTGCTGAGGCATGATATCGAGGCAATCCGTATCAGCCATATAGATGTCCAATTGATCACAGAGGTCTTTTTCTAACAGCGACTTGATCTCAAGTAAATCCTCTTCCTGCCCGAATAGTGAAAATTTACAAATTGGAAACGCATCCTTCAAGGATTGTTCCATCTCGCTTTTGACTATAAAAGGTTCGAACATTCTCTTCTGAATCTCGTCGGAAGCAGGACTCAAGCGCTCAATATAATTGGCACTTCCGGAGCAGATAAACTTAACTACATCGAAAGATTGGATGAGTTGATACACGCGGTGAGCGATGGAAGGATCAAATAACTTCGCTTGCAGAAGCGCACCATCCATCAAATGGATGAAAGCACCATTTTGGGAAACGGAATGAGCTTGATGATTTATATCTTGAAGTACTCTCTGCATCTCCGAATTCATTCTACCAGAGGCCAGACAAAGCAATATTCCTGCGTCTCTCACTTGCTGTAGAGCTTTCAGCTCCCGTTCTGTGACTTTCTTATGATGGTCAAGCAGCGTGCCGTCCAGATCGCTAACGATTAGTTTAATCATGTTGTTCTTCTCCTCCTGCTAGTACGATTTCAACCTCACTGGCCAATAAGCGCTCTTTCATTTCCTCGCTCAGCGCTTGATCCGTTACCAGAATATCTATACTTTCAAATCCTACAACACGATGGAACAGACGCTTGCCGAATTTCGAATGATCCGCGAGAACGATCACTTGATCAGCATGCTCCATCATCGCTCTTACTAAATAACAATCCTCTTCATTGGGGGCGGATAGCCCATTCTCGGAAATACCACATGTGCCAATGAAAAGCTTGTCGACGTGATACTCGTTTAACATTTCAATCGCCTTAGCCCCGTAGACACTATGTTGCTTATTATCTAGCACACCACCAAGCATATGAATCGTAATGCCATCCTTACGAGTAAGGATAGCGGCTGTTTGAATGGAACTTGTGATGACAATGTTGTTTTTAGAGGCCAGGGCAGTAGCTGCATGCAGAACAGTTGTTGAAGCATCCATCATCAGATAATCGCCATCTTGAACGAGTGTAGCTGCTCTTTTACCAATTGTCAGTTTAGAAGTGGATTCCTCCTGAAGGCGCTGATCATAATTGCCGACTTCTTTAGAAAGCGTGGGTAGAATTGCTCCACCTCGCGTACGAACGATGGATCCTTGTTCCTCTAATTTGACCATATCTCGTCTAGCTGTATCGCGAGAAACTTCATAGAGCTCACAAATCAGATCTACGGAGATACGCTTATTTGATTTTAAGTAATCCAGGATGGAAACGAGTCGTTCTTCTTGAAACAAGGATGATAGCCTCCTTTACTTAAGTATTTGTAAGTGAATGTAAGTATAATACTTATTGTATACGCATGTTGCTTAGCTTTCAATCCTTTTTTGAAAAGAAAAACCGTGCTCACTCGTTACATGAACGAGGACACGGTCGATACGATCTAAATCTCATTTAACGGTTGGTTTTTTACGTGTTTGAACGTAGCTAGGATAAGTGATTTCACCAGTATCCAGTTTGCGAATTTCCTCTTCATTCCAACCAGTGATTTTGTTAGTCCCTGTGACGCCAGTTAACTTGATTTGATACCGAGTAGCTAAGTACGCTTGGAGCTTCAGCATGTCTTCGGGTTTAATTTCGCGAAGTTTCTGCTTGCCATGCAGCTGGCCTAAGATGACACCAATGGACTCTGCGGCCAAACTCGTGTTTGGCTGTATACGTGTGCTGCCGTATGCGATCGCGGAGGAACCAACATTTTTTCCTGCTGCTATGACATTTTCATAATTTTTCAGTAAAAAGCTGCGAAGCGGCATGCCGTATTTGTCAGGGCGTCCCATCTCAATTCCCCATTTGTTGGCACTCGTACCTTGAAGATCAAGCGGATAACCGCCAATACTGACATTGTCCCAGAACATCGTACCTCCAAGGAGATCAGATGGTTTAAGGGTATAGTCCATTTCGTAGTGATTATATTCTCTAATATAAGGGTAAGTTGGCAGTTCGCCTAGCTCAGCTTTCTCCCAGCCTGGTAATGTTTTTCGGAAATGCTGCAAGATCTGGGCTGTTTCCTTATTTCCTAAATAGACTGCTTCTTGCACAGACGCCGGCTTGGCAGGATCCACGGTATAGACTAGCAACGCATTAATGAGGACTTCGCCATCACGTTGATTCACGGCATTCAAACCTCTTAGGAAAACACGATCATTAGTAGGATGATACGCCTTCGTCATGCCGCTAAGTCCAATGGCGAAACTATCGCTGACACTTCCACCGCCGAATTGTTTCGATCTTTCCTCAGGTTTTAGTGAGTTGAAGGTCGTATTGAACTTCTTCCAATCTACATTTTTAAACTTCATCATCATGCCTGCGCTCATGTACTCAATATCTTTTTGCCCATAGAATTTCTCGAGACCTGGTAAACGCTTAGCATCCAAGCGGCTCATTAATGCGGCAAAATCACTGTTATCTACCCAATAGGAGGCCGTAATTTTTTTAACTTCATTTTTATTCGTTTTATATAGGATGGATGGGATTTTGTGCATAAAATCAGGTGTTTGAATTTGTTCAACCTCTTGAATCGTGATGCCTGACTCAATGGGGATATCTTTACTTAACTTGTCCATATATGTCGTGAATTCAGAAAGCTTTCGAATCTTAGCGTTGCGGAAGCCATCGAAAAGTTCTTTAGCGCGCCCCTGTACGAGTAAATGTCCTTGTTCATCTCGTGTTTCATCTAGAAACAGCATCTGACTTTGAAGGATTTGACCGCCGAAGGCTTGATGGGGATCTAATATTTTCACTTTGAGGCCTTCATCCATGGCAGCTCGTGCCAAATAGAGACCTTCAAGCTCACTTCCAATTACAACAACATCTACGTTTTCAGTTGGATATGTGGCAACGCTCGCTATTTTCGTATCTGGACTGGGTACAGCTGAAGGTACTTCACTCACTTGAGGGGTATCTTGATGGGTAACAGTTGGAACTACTGCGGTTACGTTCATGCTTCCTTGCTTGAACCAAATCTTGCTGAATGAGAAGGCTGATACAACGATTAGGAGTACAGCCAGAGCAATAACGAGTTGAACTCGCGGGTTTCGTAAGCGCATACATGAGCTCCTTTAGCGTTAGACTATATGGTCTTCATTTTAGCAGTTTCAGGGTGGATTTAATAGACTTTGAGAATTGATTCTGAAAGATTTACAACCTGCACCCCCAAAAACTGACAAGCATTGGCGAATCCTTGTAGCATAACCAGGAACCCTTCGCGAAGGCTCCATCTTAATCTTATGTATAAACCATAAAATGACTAAGGGAGAGATTTTAAAATGAAAAAAAACCTAATGAAAAAATTCGTAGCTACAGGTCTTGTTCTAACTATGGTTGCTGGTGGCGGAACTGCCGCATTTGCAAATGGAAGTAAAAACGACGATCGTGGTAAAGGCAATAATAACAATGGATCTAAAAATAATACGAGCTATACACAAAATGTTATTAATGGAAATGTAACAATTAACATTAATTTCAACGATATGAAAAATTCACAATGGGCAATGCGTTATATTGCAAGCTTAGCTTCCAAACGTGTTTTCGAAGGATATGAAGATGGTAGCTTCAAACCAGAGAAAACAGTAACTCGCATTGAAGCGATTACAGCAGCTGTTCGTTTGATGGGATTGCGTGAGCAAGCCGAGTCCGATGCTGAAAAGCAAACAAAATTGAACTTCAAAGATGCTGACAAAATTCCTGCTTGGGCAGTAGGTTATGTTGCAGTAGCACTTGAGAACGACCTGTTCACAGAGAGTGATGACAGTGTTAAACCTAATGAAGATGCAAACCGTCTATGGGCAACTACACTTCTAGTGAAAGCATTGAAATTAGAAGCAGAAGCAAAAGCAAACATGACGAGCACACTTACATTTAAGGATGCTAAACAAATTCCAGCTGGATCCGTTGGTTATGTGAAAGTAGCGGTTGATAAAGGTTTAATCGACGGTTTTGAAGACAATACCTTCAAACCTAATCAAAGCGTAACACGTGCTCAATTGGCAGCTCTTCTAGATCGTACGAACGAGCAATTACCTGGCGAAGATCAAAACACAAATTCAGGAACTGTAAACACAGCTGTGTACAACAATGTTCTTTCCCTAACTAAAAACGGTACAACTACGGTGTATAACTTGCACCCAGACGTTTTCGTATTGCGTAATGGTGTAAAGGTTGCCCCTACTGAAATTGCTGTTGGAGATACAGTTAAAGTACGTACATTCAACAATACTGTTGTATTCGTAGAAGTAACAGGTAATGCGCCTGTAAACACTTCTTTCGACATCTTGGGTACATTGACTGCAACAACAATTAACGCTCAAGGTAAAATTGCGACAATCACAATCACACAAAATATCAATGGAGTTGATCAATCAACTACATATAATGTATCTTCAACTTTCGCTTTGACAGGAAACCTAACTAACTTCTCAGCAGGTCACGTGATTCAGCTTAAAGGCCAAAATCAAACCGTTACTACAATTGACGTTAAATAAAGCTAATAAGTTGCATTCTTACTAATAGTTATATAAGAGATAAAAAAGGTTAGATTCACACAACAAGCTCCTTGCATAATTCGCATGGGGCTTGTTGCTCGTTATATTGTATAATTTGGTAAAGTTAATGGGAAACTATGTTATATAAAGAGAGGAGATGGTTATGATGGAAGAAAGTTTAATGGATACGTTCAAAAGGTATTATGCTGATTATCGAGGCGCAGAGGGTGTTGATCAAAGCTTTACGGATGCGTACCAGGCCATGGCGTTCCATGTCATTAATCAGACGGAGCATTATGTGCAACAAGGTAACCTTCATGAGATTCAGAATCTAATTCGTGAGTTCAAGGAAATTGGACTTGCGACTTCTCCGAGCAATGATTCATTAAAGGAGCAATTTGAGCAAGAACTTGTGGTGCAAGAGTTGAATCGATATTCTTTTTAAAAAGGTATTGCATTATCCAAATACCCATGGTATATTACTGGTCCGGCCAAAACGGGCTGCAAATTTTTACCGAAATTTGTAGAAATAAAGCTTGCATTTGGTTGGATGAATATGATATATTATAATTCCTGTTCGTGAGAGCGAGTTGGGAATAGAAAGAAATTGATCTTTGAAAACTGAACAACGAGTGAGTAAGCACAGTCGAGTAATCGACTATAAAAGAGATTGCAAAATCTCGCTAGCTTCAAATGAG
>NZ_CAKMMW010000008.1:0-253404 GCF_927798215.1 Paenibacillus allorhizoplanae | reverse complement strand
GAAATATAGAGGGTGATATGTAATGAATAGTAACATTGCAATTGAAGTTAGAAACGTATCGAAGAAATATAAAATATATCAGGATAAGCCAGTCAGCTTAAAAGAAAGAATTCTATATACGAGTAAGAGTACTTATCAAGAAAAATGGGTGCTGCAAGAAGTAAATCTAAGTGTATTAAAGGGGAAAATGATTGGTCTTATTGGCCGAAATGGTTCTGGAAAAAGTACCCTTCTTAAAATCCTTACTCGGATTTTAAAGCCTGATAAAGGGGAAGTGGTCATTCATGGTAGAGTGTCTAGTCTTCTTGAATTAGGGGCAGGGTTTCATATGGACTTCACTGGAAGAGAAAACGTGTACATGAACGCATCAATTTTTGGTCTTACTAGAAAAGAAATAGATTCTTTATTAGACACAATTGTGAAATTTTCAGAATTGGAAGCCTATATTGATAATCCAGTAAGAACTTACTCATCGGGGATGTTTATGAGACTTGCTTTCTCGATTGCTATACATGTTGAGCCAGATGTTTTATTAATAGATGAAATTCTTGCAGTGGGAGATAATGCATTCCAAAAAAAATGTATTAGTAAAATTGAAGAGTTTAAACAAAAAGGAAAAACCATTGTGTTTGTATCACATGATAATGGAGCAATGGAACGATTATGTGATGAATTATATTGGATACATGAATCTAAAATTAGACAAAATGGAAAACCTGATGAAGTCATTCGAGAATATCTTGACTTTTTAGCTAATAGTGAAGAAAACCGGATGAAAATTGAGGCGGAAAATCAAAAAGAAGAAAATACTAATTTAGACAAAGATAAAGACCAGGCTAACCAATTAGAAAAGAGATGGGGAACAGGTGCAGTTGAAATTTCAAAGGTACTTATGGTTAACCCGACTAGTGAAAATTTGCATGTACTTGAAAAAGGACAACCTATCGATGTTGAGTTACATTTTCAGGTTAAGGATAATAATGCAAATAAGTTAGTATTTGGTGTTGGAATCTTTAAGATGGATGGGACTAGATGCTATGGAACTAATACACTTATCGATAAAGTGAATTTTTCACATAAGACTAGTGGAAAAGTTGTTTATCAGATAGAGTCATTAAATTTGGTTCAAGGTGACTATTATTTTAATGTTGCATGTCATCATGAAGACGGAACACCTTATGATTATATAACTAAAGCACTTAATTTTAGCGTGCATTCTAGAGAAAATGATGTGGGAATTGCGTATATTCCACACAAGTGGCTGTTTCTAGAGGAGGAGAATTTATGAACCAACAGTTTAGTAGCGCAGAGGAATTGATGGATCATTTAAAAAAACAAATTATACAATATTCTCAAGATGACTCTGTAGATATAATAGATTTAAAATCTAATAACTTGTCTTATACTCAAGCATCAGATCTATCCAATTTGCTTGTTGAAAGAAATTCCATTAATTCACTCTGGAATGTAAGTGCGGATCTACCGATAACCTCTCATAGACGAAAAATAGGTAAGTTTATTGTGTTCGGAAAGAAGTTAGTTAGAAAATTTCTTAGATGGTATGTTAGTAAACCATTTGAAGCACAAACATCTTTTAATGGAGCAGTTACGCGATCAATTAATGAGCTTACTAATATTGTTCAACAAATGAAGGCAAAAGATGAAGAAAATGAGGAGATTATTAAAGAGCAACGTTCCATAATTGATAATTTGGAGAAAAATATTATGGATCTGAACAAGAAATTAATAACGAGTGAAGCAAGCTTCTCTCAAAAAATAATAGCCAGTGAGACAAGTTTCTCTCAAAATATTGAACAAATTAGGCTCCAGATGGATGAAGAGGCTTTTTCTAAAAGCGGTGCTTTAAATGCAATAATCGAGCAATTCAACCAATTCAGTGAGCAGCTTTTGAATAGATTTCAAAAATCAGATAAAGATCTTAAAGCAGAAATTAGCTTTCTACAATATAGAATACGGCAAATAAAAAAAAGCGCAGAAAATAATAAGTTAATAGTACCTGAAAATTTGAATGCTAACAATATTGACGATACTAGTAATTCTATTTCTAATATTAATTCTTTTGCAGACACTAACAGTTTTGATTATTTAGATTTTGAGAATCGATTCAGAGGCAGTGTTGAGGAAATTAAAAACCGCCAAAAAGTTTACCTTCCATATTTCTTGAATAAACAAAATATTCTAGATATAGGTTGTGGGCGAGGGGAATTCATAGAGTTATTGATTGAAAATAATATTTCGGTACGCGGTATCGATTTAAATCGTGAAATGGTGGAATATTGCCAAGATAGAGGATTACCGGTTGAATATAATGATGCAATCAATTATTTGAAGTTAATTAATAATAATGAATTGGGTGGATTATTTCTTGGTCAAGTAATAGAGCATATGCCATTTGAACAAATTATTTCACTTGTGGAATTAGCTTACAAGAAGTTAAAGCCAGGTGCATATTTGATTATGGAAACCCCGAATCCATTATCTCTCGCAATATTCTATCGAACATTTTATGTAGACCCAACACATGTCAAGCCTGTTCATCCGCTTACTATTCAATACGTTGTAGAATCATCAGGTTTTGCTGATACTGAGTTGGTATACTCTAGCAGAGTGGAGCCGAACTGGTGGGTACCAAAACTAGAGACAGAGGACGTTAATGCAATAAAGAATATTGCTGAATTTAATGAAGGTATCAATCGTGTTAATGAGTTATTATTTGGGAATCTAGACTACGCTATTATTGCTAAAAAATAAGGGTTGTGAATCTATGAAAATCGGTATTATTAAACCAGATTACAAGATTACTGGTGGGTTTGAAGTAGTGGTAAATCGTCTTAAACTTGAACTCGAATTAATCGGACATGAGGTTCAAATGGTTTACGTAGATGCTACGGACTCAACTACGAATGATATACCCTATAACATATCCCAAGATGTGTTTTATAAAAATCCTGAATTTTTCAAATATATAAATATGTATTGGAAATATTTAAAAATGGATGTGTCGCAGTTTGATGCAGTGATTAGTACGCAGCCTCCTTCATTTGCAATTCAACATCCAAGGCACATCTCATTATTCTATCACCATATGAAAATTTTTTATGATATGTCTGATCTTGTTCTTGAAGTGGGGCTGCAACAACCCTATCATCATAAATCGGTTCAGGTGATTCGTGAAATTGATACTCTTAGTTTATCTAAAGTAAGAACCATACTTGCAGGAAGTCAGACAATAAAGAATAGAATTAAACAATTTAACAACCTGAGCAACAATGTAGATGTAATTTATGCTGGAATTGATCCTGATATATATCACTTTAATGGACGAGTTGCTTATGAATATCCTATAGTTGTGGGCAGGCATGAATTTCCTAAAAGACCAGAGCTTTTTGTAAAAGCCATGAAACGACTGCCTCATTTAGTCGGCAAAGTAGTAGGCGCAGGCGGCCGGACAGACGATTTGAAAAAAATTGATAACCTGCTAGCCTATACTTCACGTGAGGGGATCGACATAACCGATGATGTAGTCTGGAAGCAAATGTCTAATGGGAAATTTTCGTTTGAGTATGAAAAGCTTATTCAAACTGCAAAAAAAAATAAATCATCTTCTAATGTAATCTTTACTGGTAGAGTTTCATCAGAGCAATTATTTGAGGAGTATTCTAAGGCCTCATGTGTCATATGTCCAGCATTTGAAGAGGATTATGGACTAACAGCCATTGAAGCTATGGCATTCAAGAAACCTGTTATAGCATGTAAAGACGGCGGTGGCTATGCCGAATTAATAGAAGATGGAATAAATGGATTTTTAGTTGATCCTAGTTCCGCGGCAATAGCTGATGCAATTCGAAAAATAAGTGAGAATAAAGATTTGGCCATTAGGATGGGGAATGCTGCATACGAAACAAGTCGCAAATACACCTGGAGTAATGCAATAGCAAAGTTAGTAGAGCATTTGACATGAGAGGAGGGACTATATGGATATCGCAATTGTATCACCTAGTCCAAAGCCATTTGCCGTTGGTGGCATTGAAAAGTTGATGTTAGGTTTATATCAACAGATAGATGAGCTAACGAATCATCGAGTAGAACTTTTCAAGGTTCCAACTGAAGAACATGGATTCTGGGAACTATTGAAGAGTTATGAAACATTCTATAATTTAAATTTAGACCATTTTGATATGATTATTACCTGCAAATACCCTGCATGGATGGTGCAACATAGAAATCATACAATTTATATGGCACATCATTTAAGAGGTCTTTTTGATACTTATCATTTTCTAAATATGCCAACCGAATTGAAACATACTTCACACATAGAGATTAATAAAATATTAGATTACATCAAAGATCCGATGAATATGAATAAAGATTTAAATGGTTTTTTTAATATGATCAATATACTTTATATTAACAGAGAAAATTACTCTAAAGATTTTTTTGTTTTTCCAGGGCCATTCATTAGACAAATTATACACTTCCTAGATAAATGGGCACTTGATCCTTCTAGAATGAAAAGATATACATCAATTTCTAAAACAGTAAAGGTAAGAAAAGATTACTTTCCTAATAAGGTTAATGTTGATGTCATATACCCTCCGACAACTTTACAAAGTTTACAAGGAGGAAGTTTTGAGTATTTCTTAGTTGTTGGAAGATTAGATAGTGCCAAGAGAGTAGAATTGGTAATTAAAGCTATGAAGCATGTGGAAAATCAAAATGCCAAGTTATTTATCGCAGGATCTGGCCCAGATGAGAGTAAGTTAAAACAGATAGCCTCAGGTGATGCTAGAATAAGTTTTATTGGCTATATAAATAATGAAAAGTTAAAAGAACTATATGCTAATGCATTAGCTGTTATTTATGTTCCCTATGATGAAGATTACGGACTTGTTACTATTGAAGCTATGCATTGTGGGAAACCTGTGATCACATGTAAGGATTCTGGGGGAACCACTGAGTTCGTTATTGACGGGCACACTGGTTTAATTGCAAATAGTGATTCAATAAGCCTCGCAGAAAAAATGAATTTGCTAGCAAACAATAAGTCGTTAGCGATGACTCTAGGTGCAAGTGCTAGAGAATCTGTAAAAGGCATCAACTGGAAGAATTGTATAACGTCTTTATTACAAGGAACTTCAAGCAGTAACTATGCTCCAGCTACCTCCAAAGTTAGAAAGAAAATAACGATTCTTTCTACTTATCCTGTTTTACCCAGAAAACATGGTGGTCAACTTAGAATATTTAATATATATAAGAACTTAGACCAAGAGTATGATATTACAATCGTAAGTTTGAACAATGGATCTAAATATTACGAGAAAAAGATTGGGAACTTAACTGAAGTTTCAATTCCAATGAGTAACATTCACTTAGAGAAAGAATGGTCAATAGAAAGAGAAGTAGGTATTCCAATCACGGATATTGTAATGAATAAGCTAATTGAGTTCTCCCCTGAATATATTCGTATTGCTGAATCATACATGCAAAACGCTGATATTCTGGTCTCAGCTCAGCCGTATTTATATAATTTAATAGAAAAGTACGTAGGTAATAAATATATTATCTATGATTCACAGAATGTGGAATATGATTTGAAAAAGTCAATGCTACCTAATAATAAAACAGCCCATAAATTGTTAGAAGAGTTATATGAATTAGAGAAAAAAGCATGTTTATTAAGTAATATTATTCTGACATGCTCCAATGAAGATATGAAAAACATGGCAGAAACGTATAAAATTGAACCAGAAAAAACAATACTCGTTCCAAATGGTGTAGACACGGCCTTGAATCCATATGTAGATTTCCTTACTAGACAGAAAAATAAAAAAGAACTCGGAATAGATAAAGAAAATATCATCGTATTTATTGGTAGCTGGCATAAACCTAATATAGAAGCAGTAGAAGTGATTCTAAAGATGGCACCTAATTTGCCGGAATGTAAATTCATTATTATGGGCGGACAATGTTTAGCTTTCAAGGATAGAGCCGCGCCAAAGAATGTTGTATTTGCGGGTATTGTTGATGAACAAACAAAGCTATTAATCTATTCAGTAGCAGACATTGCTATAAACCCTATGTTGACTGGTTCAGGAACCAACTTAAAAATTGCAGAGTATATGGCAAATGGAGTCCCTGTTATATCGACAGACATAGGTGCTAGGGGATATGAAGTTGTAAATGGCGAGCATATCCTTATTCTTGAAAGCAATGAATTTTGTAAGGGAATAAATAGGTTATTAAAAAATGTAAATAGTGAACTAAGAGCTAATTTATCCTCATCTTCTAAAGATTATGTAGATAAGAAATTCGAGTGGAAAGTAATATCAAATAGTGTAAAAGAAATGCTATTTCAAATAAATGATTCTGATGAAGTGGAGAGTTAGGATGGAGTTAAAAATCAACAAAATTAAAGTAACGCTCTCATATTTATTTGCTTTTTTTCTAAGTCTATTGTTAGTGGCCATTACTATGAGATTATGGCTTGCAAATTTAAATATACCATTTGTTTATGCTGGAGATGCTGTATTAACAATAGAGTTTGTAAAGACTATGATCGACGAAGGATGGATACTTCAAAACTCTTTTGTTGGAGCTCCATATACATCTCAATTATTTGACTTTCCTATGGCAGATAACTTTCATTTTGCAATTATGAAAATAATTTCTCTTTTTAATTCTAATCCTTCATTTGTAGTAAATACTTATTATATTCTTACATTTCCTTTAACAACAATTACTTCATTATATGTATTAAGACATTTTAAAATCGGGTACTTATCAGCGCTAACTGCTAGCATACTTTTTACTTTTATCCCTTATCACTTTTTAAGAGGGATTATGCACTTGTTTTTATCCTCTTATTATTTGATACCATTAATAATATTGCTATCACTATGGCTTATGTCAAATGAAGATATACTATTGGATTACAAGGATAAAAAGATCTCAGTTATTTCTGACAAAAAAACAGTAACAATAATTATTATATGTATTTTGACTGCATCAACTGGCGTATATTATGCATTTTTTGCTTGTTTTATATTTTTGTTATCTGGTATATGTGCTTCTATTTCATCCAAGAGCTATCTTCCAATCTACCGTACATTTTTGTCGTTAGTCATTGTAATACTTAGTCTTATTATAAATTTATCTCCTAACATACTGTTTACCTTTTTTAATGGGTCTAATAAATTAGTTGCATCAAGAAATCCAATTGAAGCTGAAGTGTATGGAATGAAAATTACTCAGCTATTTATTCCAGTATATGATCATGGTTTTAGTATCTTAAACAAAATAATAAAAGCATACTCCTTGCATCCTCTGCCAAATGAAGGTAGTGAATATTTAGGAATCGTAGGAAGCATCGGTTTTTTAATATTAATTTTGATGTTGTTTGTTAGAACTAATGGTATAAGAAGCAATCTAGTTGATCAATTAAGTAGAATGAATATAGGTATTATTCTGTTGGCTACAATTGGAGGATTTGGATCTATATTTGCTTTACTAATATCTTCACAAATAAGAGCATATAACCGAATAAGTGTTTTTATCGCCTTCTTATCTTTATTTGCGCTTTTTTATTTAATAGATAGTGTAATAAAAAAGTATTCTCAAAGTTTTCTAAGGAAGTCTATTTTTTGGTTTCTAACTATTTCCTTACTAATTATAGGATTAATCGACCAAACCTCAATAAACAATATTCCTCAATATAATAGCATTGAAAAAGAGTATAAAAATGATGAGATCTTTGTTAAAAAGATAGAAGACGTTTTGCCTAATAACGCTATGGTATTTCAGTTGCCTTACGTACCATTCCCTGAGTATCCTCCCGTGTACAAAATGGGGGATTATGAACTATTCAAAGGTTATATACATTCAAAATCATTAAGATGGAGTTATGGTAGTATGAAAGGAAGAGAAGGGAGTATGTGGATTAAAGAAGTGTCCTCGCAACCTATAGATAAGTTATTGGAGATAATTGTTACTGCTGGATTTGAGGGGTTATATATTGATAGATTTGGATATGAAGACAATGGTGATGGTCTTGAGAAGAAAATTAAAGAAATAACAAACATAAGTCCATTAGAAAGTGGAAATCATCGATTAGCATTTTATGATCTATCTAATTTGAGAAACTCTATAAAGAACAAATATACAGAAAAAGAATGGAATTCTAAAGTAGAAGAAACATTACATCCAGTCTTATTGGATTGGAACAATACAGTGGTTGAAGGTTCACAAGAAAATAATTGGCGATGGTTATCTAAGACGGGGACTCTAACTGTCACAAATACCTCTAATGTTACTCGTACAATTGATATGAGTATGGAACTAGCAACTGGATATGATGAATTATCCAATCTAATTATTAAAAGTTCGATATTTTCAGATGAGTTACAAATTAATGCGAAGAATAAATTATATTCCAAAAAAATTACAGTACCTCCAGGAAATTACAATATAGAATTTACAAGTGATGCTAAACGAATAGTTGCTCCTACTGATCCTAGATATTTAGTGTTTAGAGTAAATAATTTTAAATGGGAGGTTGAATAGTCTAATAATGGATAGATGACTTCTTTATATTAAGTTTTCACAAAACAAAAATATCTGCTAGTTATAGAGGTTATTTATTACTATTCTCAATTATAGTGCCTATTATATTGATGATATTATTAATATATATGTAAATGGGGTACTCTAGAATAATTGGAAAATTGATACCGAGGATAATATCAGAATTATTGTCGAACTGGGAAAAGATAAAAAATGACAAATGGCGACAAATTAATTAAACTATATACAATAAATCTAATCTTGTAGGGAAGGTCTAAACAAAAGTAGATGCAATCTCAGACTATTAAGTTTCTAATTATTGGAATTCTCAATACAGTTGTAGGGTATTTAATTTATTTTCTTTGTTTAAAATTTATTGATTTAAATTATATGATTTCATTATTATGTGCACATGTGCTTGGAGTATTACACAGTTACTATTGGAACAGCAGGTGGACATTCAATACTGGAAGAAAAACTTATAAGAACCTGTTAAAGTTTTCTGGAGTATATGTTATTTCATTTTTTATTAATCTACTAGTACTTTATATATTTATTAACTATTTAGAACAAAATGCCTTGCTTTCACAGGTTTTTGCACTATTCTTGACAACTTTAATTAGTTTTATTGGTCATAAATATTGGAGCTTCAAAATAAGTAAAACACATTACAGGAGTGAAGAACATGTTGAGAATAAATGATTTGGTTCAAAAGAAATCAACTAATGAATTAGCTATTATTACAAATGTAAATATAGATAAATATGAAGTTATAAAACTAAGTACGAAGGACTTTACCGAACCTAATTTTCAAACTGTTGTAAGTTTAGATGGTGCTAGCAACATGTTAATAGATGTGAGGAATAAGGATATTTTTGAAGAATCTGAAATAATTTCATTAAAAAGTCTGTCCAAAGATGTAGCTGAGAAAATAATGAGACTCGAGATACTTTCTAAAGTAGAAGTATTTTACAAAACATTTCATGAGAAAAAGGAGTCATTTAATCCGGAGTCTTCTTCTATATCCTATGGTGGCCGAGTTTACGATGAAAGAGAAATGAAGAACCTTGTCGATTCTTCTCTAGATTTTTGGCTAACAGCAGGTAGATTTAGTAAGCAATTTGAAAAAGAGTTCGCAGAGTTTATTGGGGTTAGATACGCATTACTAACAAATTCAGGATCATCAGCAAACTTACTAGCTTTCTCGACATTAACATCTCCTAAATTAGGAGAACGTCGCATACTGCCTGGTGATGAAGTAATTACTGTGGCAGCTGGTTTTCCTACAACTGTAACTCCTATCGTACAAAACGGAGCAATTCCTGTGTTTGTTGATGTTGAACTTGGAACATATAACATTATGGTAGACCGAATTGAAGGAGCTATTACTTCAAAAACCAAAGCTATAATGATTGCCCATACTATGGGTAACCCCTTCGAGCTAGACAAGGTAATTGATCTTGCTAAGAAATATAATCTGTGGGTAATTGAAGATAACTGTGATGCGCTAGGATCTAAATTTAATGGAAAACTAACTGGTACCTTTGGTGATATTGCAACATCTAGTTTTTATCCACCACACCATATGACTATGGGAGAAGGGGGAGCAGTCTATACAAATAACCCTCAGCTTAAAATGATTATTGAGTCATTTAGGGATTGGGGAAGAGATTGCTGGTGCCCCTCCGGATGTGATGATACATGTAAGAAACGATTCGGATGGGAACTTGGAACACTTCCATATGGATATGATCACAAATATACGTACTCACATATCGGTTATAACCTTAGAGTGACTGACATGCAAGCTGCAGTTGGAGTAGAGCAACTTAAAAAAGTACCCTCATTTGTAAAAGCAAGAATAAGTAACTTTAATAGACTCTCAGAGGGTTTGAAGGATCTTAGTGATTATTTTATTTTGCCTAGAGCAACTAATAATTCTGAACCTAGCTGGTTTGGATTTATTTTAACTCTTCGTGAGAACGTAGGTTTTACTAAGAATGAGATAGTAAAGTATTTAGAAAACAATAGAATACAAACACGCATGTTATTTGCTGGTAATTTAACAAGGCAACCTGCTTTTCAAGGTGTTAACTACAGGATACATGGTGACTTAATAAATACTGATAAAATTCTAAATGACACTTTCCTTGTTGGAGTCTACCCCGGATTAACAGATGAAATGATAGATTATATGGTATTTAAAATCACTGAATTCGTTAAATCTAAACAAAATTAATATTAGGGGGGATTTCAATGAAAGTAGTCATACTTGCAGGTGGATATGGTACAAGAATAAGTGAAGAATCTCACCTAAAACCTAAACCAATGATTGAGATTGGACAAAGACCGATTCTATGGCACATTATGAAGATTTACTCTTCATATGGCTTTAACGATTTTGTAGTTTGTCTTGGTTATAAAGGCTATTATATTAAGGAATATTTTGCACACTACTTCCTACATGAATCTGATGTTACTTTTGATTTTAGAAATGATAACGAGAACATCATTCATAATCATTCAGCTGAACCCTGGAGAGTCACACTTGTAAACACTGGAATTGACACGATGACAGGTGGACGGGTTAAGCGGATTCAACCTTATATCGGCCATGAACCTTTTATGCTTACCTATGGTGATGGGGTATCGGATGTAAATATTAAGGAATTGGTTGATTTCCATAAATTAAGTGGAAGATTGGCTACTGTTACTTCTATCCAACCAGATGGTCGATTTGGTGCACTGGACATATCGGATCTAAATGAAGTGCGCGGCTTTCAAGAGAAACCTAGAGGAGATGGTTCCTGGATTAATGCAGGCTTCTTTGTCTGTCAGCCAGAAGTATTTGATTATATTAATGAGGATTCAACTATATTTGAAAAAGAACCATTAGAAAATCTTGCAAAACATGGAGAACTTTCTGCCTATAAACACAATGGTTTCTGGCAACCTATGGATACATTACGTGATAAGAACCATTTGGAAGACCTATGGGCTAAGAATAAAGCTCCATGGAAAACTTGGGGTAAAGATTTGGTGAAAAATGTATGACTGAATTCTGGAATAATAAACGAGTTTTCATAACTGGTCATACTGGGTTTAAGGGATCATGGTTAAGTTTATGGTTGACGCACATGGGTGCTAAAGTAGCAGGGTATGCTTTGCAACCACCTACGTCACCTAGTCTATTTGAACTCTGTAATATAGAAGGATTACTTGAGAAATCTACGATAGCAGATATAAGAGACTTAGAATCAATAAAAAAAGCTGTGTCTGATTTTAAACCAGAAATTGTTATTCACATGGCTGCACAACCACTGGTTAGAGATTCATATAAAATACCTGTGGAAACGTATTCTATTAATGTTATGGGAACGGTAAATGTATTTGAGGCAATACGAACCACTGAAAGCGTGAAAGCTGTTGTGAACGTGACAACGGATAAATGCTATGAAAATAAAGAGTGGGAATGGGGCTACCGTGAAAATGAGCGATTAGGTGGATATGATCCTTATTCGAACAGTAAGGCATGTTCAGAATTAGTGACATCTGCCTATAGAAATTCTTTTTTTAATCCAGAGAAATATAATGAGCACGGTGTTGCCATAGCTTCTGCAAGAGCAGGGAATGTAATTGGTGGTGGAGATTGGGCGGTCGACCGTTTGATTCCTGATTGTGTTAGATCACTTTTGCTTGCAGAGGAGATTGTTATCAGAAATCCAAATTCAATTAGGCCATGGCAGCATGTTTTAGAACCATTGAGTGGTTATTTGCTTCTAGCTGAAAAATTATATATGCATGGAGTTCAATATGCCGAAGGTTGGAATTTCGGTCCATCAGACAATGATGCAAAACCGGTAAGTTGGATAGTTGATAAAATATGTGATATTTGGGGAGAGAGCAGCCATTATCGGATTGATGGAGGTTCACATCCACACGAGGCACACTATTTGAAGCTAGATTGTTCTAAGGCGAAATCTTTATTGAATTGGCAGCCGCGTTGGGAATTGGAAAGAACCTTGAAGAGTATTGTCTATTGGTCTCAAATGTATAATAAAGGTGCGGACATGAGAATTACGTGTCTTGAACAAATTAATGATTATGTTACTTCTAGTGACCTGTAATGAATCTTGTAGAGCATAATAAAGATGAGGAGAAATATATGAAACTATCGGATTATGTTATCGATTTCGTTGCAGAAGAAGGGGTTTCTCACGTTTTTGAATTTATTGGTGGTGCAATTGCTCATTTATTGGACTCAGTGTATTTAAGAGATGATATCCATTGTATTTCGGTACGTCATGAGCAAGCAGCTGCTTTTGCAGCAGAAGCATATGCTAGACTAAATGGAAAACTTGGAGTGGCTATGGCAACTAGTGGACCTGGTGCTTTGAATTTAGTCACTGGCATTGGAAGTTGTTACTTTGACAGCGTTCCTTGTTTGTTTATTACGGGTCAAGTAAATACGTATGAGTATAAATTTGATAGACCAGTAAGGCAGATTGGGTTTCAAGAAACTGATATTGTAAGTGTAGTTAAGTCATTAACAAAATATGCAGAACTCGTCACAGATCCTTTAATGATAAAATATCATCTTGAGAAAGCTGTTTTTCTTGCACAAAATGGTCGTCCAGGCCCTGTATTAATTGACATTCCTATGAATCTTCAAAGGGAGAATATTAATCCAGAAATGCTTTTGAGCTTTTATAACACTGCAGAGCATAAAGAGTTACTTTCAGAATTCAAAAAAAGTGTTACAGATGAAGAGTTAAATGAAATTCTACAACTGATCGCTGACGCTGAAAGACCTGTTATTTTGGCAGGAGGTGGCGTTAGAATTGCTAATGCAGCAGAAGAACTACAACACCTGGTAAAGTTAACAGGGATACCGGTGGTGTCTTCATTAATGGGTCTAGATGTTATTCCGCATACTAATGAAAAATTTGTCGGATTAATTGGTTCTTATGGGAATAGGTACAGTAATTTAGTTCTAGCAAATAGCGATCTCATTTTAATTTTAGGCTCGAGACTTGACTCCAGACAAACTGGAACTAGGCCAGATACTTTCGGGCGAGCTGCAAAAAAAATACATGTAGATGCGGATTTTAATGAATTGAATGCGAAAATTAAAGTAGATCTTGCTATTCAAACAGATGTAAAAAGTTTTTTGATTTCATTAAATGATAAACTGAAGGAATATCAAAAGCCCACCTATCTGAATTGGAATGAAACTATTAGAAAGTTAAAAGTAAAATTTCCTACACGCTGTTATGAGTCTCCTCAAGAGAATATCGATCCTAATCTTTTTATGGAGCTACTTTCATCAAATAGTAGTGAAGGTGATGTAATTTGTTTAGATGTGGGACAACATCAAATGTGGGCTTCACAATCTTTTAAATTAAAAAATAACCAAAGATTACTGAATTCTGGTGGAATGGGTGCAATGGGATTTGCATTACCAGCTGCTATCGGTGCTTCATTAGTAGATGAGAATAGAGTAATTGTTATTGCTGGGGATGGAGGTATACAGGTCAATATACAAGAATTTGATACAATTGCTAAGCACAATCTGCCAATAAAAATATTTGTAATGGATAATAATTGTCTGGGTATGGTTAGGCAGTTCCAAGACTTATATTTTGATGGACGTAAGCAATCCACTGTATATTCTTCACCAAATTTATTAGCCATTGCACGGGCTTATAACATTCCATCATTTCATATTGCGACAATGGATGAAGCAGAATCTATGATTGAAGAAGCATTTGGTATAGAAGGCCCAACATTTATTACTGTAGCTTTAGAACAAAATACAACTGTGAACCCTAAATTAGTGGTCAATAGACCTATCGAAGATATGTCTCCACATTTAGAAAGAAATGAGTTGAGGGAGCTCATGCTAATCGATTTAGTGGAAGAAATGGAAGTACCTAAATAGTAATTGGAGGCATTAATGAATACTTCCACGATGGAATCAAAAACGATAGCAATTTTAGGTGCAACAGGACATATTGCAAAAAATTTAATTTATTACTTATCAAAAGAGGTAAATTATAATTTTGTTTTATTTGCTCGCAATATATCTAAAATCAATGATTTTTTGCTTGAAAATAATTTGATACAGAGTAATTATACTATTTGCAATATGGAACAATTCGGTCTACATTCGTACGATGTTATTATTAATTGTATTGGAATAGTTGACTCTACAAAGTCCAAAAAAGATCAACAATTGGTATTTACAGTAACAGAAGAATTCGATAATCTTATTCTTGCTTATTTACACGAACATCACCAAACCTTGTATATTAACCTAAGTAGTGGTGCTTCATACATTACAGAATTTGAACAGCCAGCAAACAAGCATACTAAGACTGAAATAGAAATTAATAATATACTGCCCATTCATAATTATGGGATTACCAAACTTTATTCTGAAGCAAAGCACAGAGCTTACGACAATTTTTATATAGTTGATTTGAGAGTATTTAGTTTCTTTAGCAGGTTTATTGATTTGAAATCAAACTTCTTTCTTACTGACATTATCCAGTGTCTACAAGAAAATAGAGTGTTTAAAACAAATGATTTAGATATAGTAAGAGATTACATTCATCCCTTAGACTTTGTGAATTTAATTAAGCTATGCATATCTAAACATCACGTAAATGATGTATTTGATGTTTACAGCCTTAGTCCGGTCAGTAAATTTAAATTACTTGAATATTTTAATACAGTCTACGGCTTGGAAATTGAAATTGATAGTGCGCACTCAGTAACTTCATCTTCCGGTAATAAAAACAATTATTATTCAAATTATAAAAAAAATACTGATAAGCTAGCTTATGAGCCTCTTTATACTTCGATGGACTGCGTAAAAGATGAATTTAAAAAGATATACACTAGATCCTCAAAATAAGATCATAAGGTGAAAAGATGAAATTATTGAGTATAGTAACTCCATGTTATAACGAAGAGGCAAACGTAGAAGAATTATACAATCAAGTCAAGGAAATTTGTAGTAACCTAGTAGGTTACACCTACGAGCATATTTTTATTGATAATGCATCTAAGGATGATACTGTTTCTATTTTAAAAACATTAGCCTATAAAGATTCTAATGTTAAAGTGATTGTGAATTCTAGGAATTTTGGTCATATTAGATCACCATATCATGCTCTTCTTCAAGCTAAGGGAGATGCAGTTATACTTATGGTTGCAGATCTTCAGGATCCTCCCAACATGATTAGAGACTTTCTTGAGAAATGGGAAGAAGGTTACAAAGTTGTGTTAGGTGTCAAAAATGAGAGCGAAGAATCTCGTTTAATGTTTGCCATTAGAAAAATGTATTATAATTTTATTAATAAAGTGTCTGAAATTGAATTGACGAAAAACAATACCGGATTTGGTTTATACGATCAACAAGTAATAAAAGTTTTAAGGGAAGTTAATGATCCTTATCCTTATTTTAGAGGGTTAATATCAGATATTGGTTTTGAAAGTTATAAAATTAATTACATTCAACCTTCCCGTAAGAGAGGGATCACGAAAAATAATTTTTATACTTTATATGATATAGCAATGCTAGGCATTACGAACCACTCCAAAATTCCGTTAAGATTAGCAGCGATGTTGGGTTTTGCAATGTCTGCAGTAAGTTTTGGTGTAGCAATTTTATATCTATTAGCAAAATTGCTTTTTTGGAATTACTTTGAAGTAGGAATTGCTCCGCTCATTATTGGTCTATTCTTTTTTTCGTCAGTTCAATTATTTTTTATTGGAATTATCGGAGAATATATCGGATCTATTCATACTCAAGTTTTGAAGAGACCGCTGGTAGTTGAAAAAGAAAGAATTAACTTTGAAAATGAGATTAATCGTTCTGAAAAGAATGAGCAAAAAGAATTAGTGACAATGTAGTGTTTGCCGCTTTAATATCTGGCGGAAGAAAGAGCGATTTTCCCCAATTCAACTGGCGGTGAAACTGTTCACATACAACCGAAAATAGCCAAATCCTTCTGTACAATGTCAGGGGGTTTGGTTGTTTTTGATTAAAGAAGGAATGCTCCCGATCCTTTCGCGAGGAACTCCGGGAGCGTTACTTATCTAAAATTATGCCAATACTTTAATACTTTTCACTGCTAAACCTAACTGTCTAACATCATCATTTCCTATAAGTTGCTGTGGGTTCCATAGTGTATCTACTTCAAGAGAAACATAAATATCTCCTGTAAAATATTCATCTAATGTGAAAGTATGAATTTGCTCATCCATCTCATTGAAAAGTATACTCGAAATCTCTATGTTGTTGACAAACAATTTTGCATTATTGTTGTTCAGAGAACAATTAGTGAATTCGATAGTTATCGTTTTAATTGGATTTTCTGATCTAAGCTTTACCCCAGCACGTTTTGAAGCCATCCAACGATATGAACCCTCGGGTTCATGCCAGTCTTTTGATGAGATAAGATATTGCAATGATTCTGGGCTAGCCATCTCTAAACTTGATTGCGTAGGGTGAATAAATTCTTCCTGATAATTACTAATTATCAGTATCTCATAGATTTGATTCGCAGGCATTGGAAAGAATTTATTAACTCTTTTTTTGCCATCAAAAATATGAATACCACAATCTACTGACACATTTGGAATTGTTGAAAGAATTCTATCTAAATGCCTCATAACACTCTGGCCAACATAAAAATGTAAACCATCTGAAGCCAAGCCCCTAGTATAACCGCCTAATTTAGCAATACACTGGTTTTCTTTTTTTAGATTGAGATTTAAAGATTCGCAATAATACATTTGATTATCAATAAAAGTCACACTGTGAGGAAGTTGTAAATCTTTTTGTAAAATTGTTATTAATTCTTTTGTTTGTATATCATACTCAGCAATTACTCCATCAAATGACTCTAAAAGATCTCTCCAACCACCTTGTAGAGAGAACATCGATAAGAATAAGCTATTACCCTTAATACATAAGTCATTAATATGATTTTGATCTTCATTACTATCCGAAATTTTTATTTCATCGATTCTTTTAAAAGGTTCTGTTTGATAAATACCAATGGCATTATGTGAGGTTTCGACTACGTACAGCAAGCCATCAGAGTGGAATTTTAGACCATGAAGGTCTCGTGCTGGTACTTCATAGGTATTTGTAATATTAAGTTCATTGTCTAACTTTAAAATTCCATGTGAATTCGTGGCTAAATAATATCCCTCTGAGAATTGTGTTATTCCACGACAATCTGCTTCCAATATTCTTGTTATGTTTTTTAATTCAAAATCTATGATGAATAAACCACCAGGGGATGATGGGTCTTTCGGACAGCTTACAAGAAGCTTTGTATTTATTCCTTGAAAACGTATGAAAGGGTCCAAGAAGTTTATCATTGCTTTATATCCTTTCCTGAATAAAATCGAATTTTGTCAAAAGGGAGTTATCATGATAAGCTTATTTTAACAGATAATTGATTATGAGGGGTACTACCATGAAAGGTGTAATTTTAGCAGGTGGAACAGGAACGCGGTTGTATCCTTTAACGAAAGTAACAAATAAGCATTTACTTCCAGTAGGCAAGTACCCTATGATCTTTCATGTTGTCCATAAGCTTAAAGAAGCCAATATATGCGATATTTTGCTTGTAACGGGAATCGAACATATGGGCGATGTAGTTAGTTTATTGGGTAGCGGTCGTGAAATGGGAGTTAATTTTACTTTTAAAGTTCAAGATGATGCAGGGGGGATTGCTCAGGCGTTAGGACTTGCAGAGCAATTTGTTGGAGATGATCAAATGGTCGTTATTCTGGGGGATAATGTGTTCGAAGACAGCATCGTACCATTTGTTAATAACTTTCGTGACCAGCAACAAGGAGCGAAAATTCTCATTCAACAAGTGGATGACCCTCAGCGCTACGGTGTTCCTGAAATCCATGAAGATCGAATTATTTCAATTGAAGAGAAACCCAAGCATCCAAAGAGCAGCTACGCAGTAACAGGTATTTATATGTATGATAGTTCGGTTTTTGATATCATTAAGACATTAAGACCCTCGGATAGAGGAGAGTTAGAAATAACAGATGTTAATAATGCCTATATATCAAGAGCGGAGCTAACCTACGATATCCTTCAAGGTTGGTGGACAGATGCTGGAACGTATGCTTCTTTAGCCAAAGCGAACGAATTGGCGAAGGATCTATTGTTTGGTGAAGAGTTTGGAAAACTAAAATTGTAAGAGGTGCTCTAGCTGATGAAAAAGATTTCTACAAAGCTGCAGGGACTTCATATCATCGAACCCGATGTCTTTGGTGACAATCGGGGTTTTTTTATGGAGAGCTATAGCAGCTCGAAGTTTGCTGAGCTTGGTGTGGATCATTTGTTTGTACAAGATAATCATTCTCTATCCGTTGAAGCTGGTGTGCTGCGTGGACTTCACTATCAGTTAAATCCAAAAGCACAAACAAAGCTCGTTCGTGTAGCTGCAGGTGCCATTTACGACGTAGTAGTGGATATCCGTAAGAACTCACCTACATTCAGACAATGGGTAGGTGTCATTCTTAGCGAAGCCAATAAACGTCAACTACTAGTTCCTCAAGGCTGTGCCCATGGCTTTTGCACGATTGTACCTAACACACAGGTCCTCTACAAAGTGGACGAGTATTATTCTCCTGAACATGATCGAGGTATTCTTTGGAATGACCCAGCGTTAGCAATTGATTGGCTAACTTCTAATCCAATTCTTTCAGAAAAAGATAAGAAGCATCCATTGCTTCAAGATGCAGAAATTAACTTTTAAAATAGGAGTTTTACATACATGAAAATTCTTGTTACCGGCGGAACCGGATTCATCGGCAGCAATTTCGTGCACTATATGCTGGATCGCTATCCCAACTATGAAATCATCAATTTGGACGCACTAACATACGCAGGAAACTTAGAGAACTTGATTTCGATTCAAAACAATAGTCAATATACCTTTGTAAAAGGGGACATTACGAATATTGAACTAGTGAACAGTTTTTTCGATAAGGGCATAGACACGGTTGTTCATTTCGCCGCGGAGTCGCATGTGGATCGAAGTATTCTTGAACCGGAAATTTTTGTGAAAACGAACGTCCTTGGTACTCAGGTTTTGCTGGAAGCTGCTCGTAAACATGGTGTTAAGAAATTCGTCCATGTCTCGACCGATGAAGTTTACGGATCGCTTGGTGAGACTGGCCTTTTCACAGAGGAGACGCCGATAGCACCGAATAGTCCCTATTCGGCAAGTAAAGCAGGTTCTGATCTATTGGTACGTTCTTATCATGAAACATTTGGACTTGATGTGAATATCACGCGTTGCTCAAACAATTACGGTCCTTACCAATTCCCGGAAAAGTTAATTCCGTTGATGATTGCCAATGCATTGAGTGATAAAGCGCTGCCCGTATATGGAGATGGACTTAATATTAGAGATTGGTTATATGTTGCGGATCATTGTAGCGCGATTGATTTGGTTCTACATAAGGGAGTTAGTGGTGAGGTTTATAATATCGGTGGGAATAACGAACGAACAAACATTCAAATTATCCAAACGATTCTTCGTGAACTTGGAAAACCGGAGTCTTTGATGCAGTTCGTCAAAGATCGCCCAGGACATGATCGACGTTATGGGATTGATGCTACTAAAATAACGAATGAACTTGGCTGGAAGCCGAAACACAATTTTGAAACTGGTATCCAAGAGACGATTCATTGGTACTTGAACAATCAGGATTGGTGGAAACGAATTCAGACTGGTGAGTACCAAAAGTATTTTAATGAGCAATATGGCTCTCGATTAGGTGAACACTCATGAGGATCGTTGTAACTGGTGCCAATGGACAATTGGGTCAAGAGGTAGTGAAGCTATTTAGAGGGCAACATGAGGTTCACGGTTTAGGAAGAGATCAACTTGATATTACTAACGTGGATCAGTGTCTTACAGTTATTCAACGTCTACAGCCAGAGGTGATAATCCATAGTGCGGCGTATACAGCCGTTGATCTTGCAGAAAGCAATGAATTGGACGCATACCGAGTCAATGCGGATGGGACGCGTAATCTCGCAATTGCTGCTGAGAGAATTGGAGCTAAGTTCATATATATCAGCACGGATTATGTTTTTGACGGAAAGGCTTCACAAGCCTATCGGGAGAATGATGCTACGAATCCACAAAGTGTATACGGAAAGTCCAAAAGAGCTGGGGAAGTTAATGTTCAAGCCATATCATCAAAATACTTTATCGTAAGGACGTCTTGGGTATATGGCCTTTACGGCAATAATTTCGTGAAAACGATGCTGCAGTTAGCTAAGACTAGAGATTCAATAAAAGTTGTCGATGATCAGATAGGTTCCCCAACTTATACGGTCGATCTTGTGCTTTTTCTAGAGAAACTACTTCAAACAGATCATTACGGCATCTATCATGCTTCAAATTCGGGTGTTTGCTCCTGGTACGACTTTGCATGTGCCATCTATGAAGAAAGTCGCATATCAATCAAGGTTGAACCTTGCAAAACGGAAGAGTTTCCGCGCCCTGCTCCGCGTCCACGGAATTCAGCGATGGAGCACGGAGCGATTCGTTTGAATGGTTTCGAAGACTTGAGATTTTGGCGGGAAGGTCTTAGGGCTTTTTTAAGGGAATTAAAAGAATATAACTAAACATCTGTGCTTTTTTAACCTCAACGCAGCATAAAAAGTAACTTATGTTGCGTTTAGAGGTTTTTTGCTTTTTCATTCTGGTTAACATATCAAGGAGAATTTTAGTTGAAAAATGGTGGTGTGAATATGAAAACATTGTATGTGCATATTGGTATGCTAGGTACGGATACGACTTTGATTCAAGACTTTTTGTCTAAAAATCTAGAAATGCTTAGAAAGAATGATATCTTCTATCCTGTCAATAAAAATAAAAGCTATGTAATTTGGAATCATCACACTCCTTTAGTAACAGCGATTACTGGAGAGAATATTCCTATGTTTAAAGATAGAACAAAATATTTAAATAAAAGTGTATTAGAAGAATTTATTCATGATCTAGAAAATGCCACTGAGAATAATGTACTTATCTCCAGCGATGCTTTTTCTTCATTATTTGAAAAAAAACATATCATATCTCTGAAAAAAAATTTCAATAAGTACAATGGAAAAATAATTGTATATGTAAGAAGGCAAGATGAGTTCATTATTTCTAATTTCCAAAATGCTGTAAGGGAAGGAAGGCAGTTCAATATTAGTTTAGAGCAAATTGCAAAATTTGAACACGCAAAGTACTATCATGTAATTCATCCATGGATCAGGGTCTTCGGCGAAAAAAATGTTATTATAAGAATTTTTAGCGAAAATGAATTTTATAGGAACGATTTGTTTTCAGATTTTATGAACATACTTGGAGTGAATTTACATAATACGCAAGTGGAAGTACCTCAAAAACATCAACAAGATTCAATTTCTTATGAAAAAGCCTTATTCTTAAAAAAGTTATCTAATTATTTAGTAGCACTCGATGACATAACTAACGAGAAAAGATTTAATCACCATGAAATTAGAAATTTAGTTATTAATAATAATTCTAATAGTGTTGGGGATATAAATAATTTCTTGTCTTTTAGTGAGAGATTAGAAATCATGAGAATTTTCTCGAAAGATAATATGAAAACAGCTAAAAAGTTTTTGAAAAGAAAAAATGGAGTGCTTTTTGATGATGTCTCAAATAAACCAAAAGGAGAACTTAAATATAAGAAGGACTTATCAGAAGATGAGTTTATAGAGAAATTAGTAAATCTAGCTGAGGAAATGTTTAATAAGCAAAAAAAGAGGGATGAAATTTATGCAAGACTAATTAGTTCCATAAGGGAGACTGCACAGCTAACCTCTGAAGAAATTCAATTTAACTATAATCTTATACAAGAAAATAATTTGTTTGACAGAGATTTTTATCTAGATACTTATGTTGATATTAAACAAGCTGGTATTGACCCCTTAATGCACTATATAAAGTGGGGCTGGTATGAAGGAAGAAATCCAAGTAATAGTTTCAATACAAAAGAATATGTAATTGAAAATTTGGAGTTAATTGATCAGGGGGTAAATCCATTAGTACATTTTAAAATGAATTCATAGTAGTGTTAAGGAGAGTGAGAATAGTGTATGAAAACGAAAACGATATATATTCATATTGGTTTGAGTAAAACGGGCACAACTTCATTACAGAATTTTTTGACAGTAAATCACTCAAGGTTATTGAACCATAATATTTTTTACCCGATCGATACACAAAAGAAATATATTCAATGGAATCAACATGTAGGATTAGTTCCTTCTCTTACCAAGGAGAAATTAATATTCTTTAGCGATGATGAGAATTATGTAAATGGTGAAGCATTAGAAGAGTTTTTAGACGATATTGGTAAAATAGAACAAGATAATATATTAATTTCAAGCGAATTTTTTCTTCGTCTGTACAAGGATGATTCAATTAAATTACTGCAAACCAGTTTAAGAAATTATAATACAAAAATTATTTTATATGTAAGAAGGCAAGACGAATATTATATTTCCACACGAAGTGAAAGAGCAAAAGTCGGCTTCCCCAATCGGATTAGCGTAACCAATTGTATTTCCGATACATGTCTCAACGATTCAGTTTTTTTGGAAGTTGCAAATTATTATAAATTGATAAATAGATGGTCAAAAGCATTTGGTAAGGAAAATATGATAGTTAGAGTTTTTGAAAAAGAGAAACTTTATAAAAATGATTTATTTTCAGACTTCCTAAATATTTTTGGAATTGAAATGAATAATACATTTGAAATTACAAAAAACCTAAACGAAACGCTCTCTTTAGAAAAAGTACAATTGCTTCAGCAGCTATCTCAGTATCTCGTTTCCTATAGTAATGTAAATAATAAAAAAAGATTCGTTCATCAAGAAATACGAAATTTTATAATAGGATCTACTGATTTGTTTGAAAAAGGGAAGTTAAGTGATTTTTTTTCAGACGGTGAGAAACAGCAAATTGTTGATTATTTTGAAGAAGGAAATAAATTGCTTGCGCAGGAATATTTGCAAATTGAATCAGGTGAACTTTTTGGTAAGATAACTGCTCATACAGATTCTCTCTATAATACGACTAAAATATCAAATGATGAAACAATCAAAGCTTTTATTAAGCTGATAGAAAAATTTAACAGTAATTTCAAACAAACAGAACGAATGTACGATCGGCTCATGGTGTCAATAAGAAGACAAGTTATAGTCCAAGAAAGAATAGATTTTGAATATGATTATATTAAACAAAATAATTTACTAGATGTAGAATATTATTTGAATGAATATAAAGAAGTTCTGGTTGCAGGTTTAGACCCCATATTGCATTATATTCAGTTTGGATGGTATGAGGGTAAAAATCCAAGTCGTAATTTTAACACTAGAGAATATATAATGAATAATTTGAGGATTTTAGACGAAAGTATAAATCCGTTGGTTCATTGCTTTAAGAATAGATAGTTAACGGTAAAATATTAGAAAATGAGTTTTTATAAATACAAACTATGTCCAAACTATTATTTTGACAGTATAATCATATTGATTGACAATATTTTATTTAGCGAATGGCGTTTCATAGAGGAACTCCAGAAGGAGTGTAATGAAAAAAATTGGCATCTGTGCTGCGATTACCGGTTCAATGACTCGAAAAGAAACAATGCCTGGGCTCCCTGTTACTGTGGATGAAATTATTAATTGTGCGTATGAATGTTCAGTTGCAGGCGCTGCGATGATTCATATTCATGTTCGAGATAAGAATGAACGTCCATCGTTAGATGCTTCGTTGTACAAGGAAGTGTTGACCGGAATTCGTGAAAAATGTGATGTTTTGGTGTGCATATCTACATCAAATCATCTTGTGGGTATATCCGATAAAGAACGAATCAGATTAATGGAACTAAAACCAGATTTAGCATCAATAGAAGTAACCTCTGTCAAACGGCCTGACGGTGGAATTAAAAACTCAAAAAAGTTTGTGAGAGATATTCTTCAAGCTATGGATGTATACGGAGTTAAGCCTGAGTTTGAGATCTTTAATCCGAGAATGTTAAAAGAACTGATGCGTTTGTCTGAGCTAGGTCTTGTTGAAAACAACGCTCTTATTCAATTTATTATTGGTTCGACTGGAGGGATGAAACCAGACTATAAAAATATTCAATGGATTCTAGATTCTGTTCCAAAAGGGTTTACATGGTCCGCAGCCGGTATTGCAGGAATGCAGTTACCGGTTAATTTTATTTCCATTTTAAATGGTTGTGATGTGATTCGAACTGGAATGGAAGATAATCGTTACTTTCTGAAAGGGGTACCTGTAAAGAATAATATGGAACTAGTCAACAGGGCGGCAGGAATGATTCAAATGTTAGGTTGTGAAGTAGCTAATTCTGTTGATATGGCAAAAATACTGGGAGTAAAGGAACGAAATAATGATTAAAATTGCACAACCACAGATTGGCCAAGAGGAGATAGAGGCAGTTAGCGCAGTATTGAGAAGTGGTCAATTAGCAAGTGGAGAGGGAGTAGCTTCATTTCAAAAGGCGTTTTCAGAGTATCTAACCCAAGGTTTCTGTGTTGCTGCTTCCTCTGGAACAACAGCATTAGAAATAGCGCTCAGAGCACTTGAAATCAAAGAGGGAGATAAGATTATTACCACAGCATTCTCATTTATCGCGACAGCGAATGTAATTGTACACGCTGGGGGGACTCCGATTTTTGCAGATATTGATGAAACTACTATGAACATCTCTCCTGAAAGTATAGAACAGATTCTTCAGGAGCACGAAGGCGTTAAAGCAATATTAATTGTCCATTTGTTCGGTCAGAGTTGCGATATGGATCAAATACAGCAAATTGCAAACAGGTACCAGTTGCTGCTTATTGAGGATTGTGCACAAGCTCATGGGGCGGAATGGAAAGGACGAAAGTTAGGTACATTCGGGGATGCTAGTGCATTCAGTTTTTACCCGACTAAAAATATGACAACCGCAGAAGGCGGTATGGTGGTTCTGAAGGATAAACAGGCAGCTGTATTTGCAAGTCAACTCATTCAGCATGGGATTAAGGAAAGGAATCAATTTGAATTCATTGGGTACAATTATCGGTTGTCTGAGATTTCAGCGGCAATTGGTTTATGTCAACTAAAAAAGCTGGATCGATTCAATTCTGTAAGACGAGATCATGCAGCTCTCTATGATGAGAATATCGATAATTTTTATATCATCAAGCCACAAGAGGTTCTTGGAGCAAGGCATGTCTATAATCAATATACATTACGTATCTTAAATGGTATGCGGGATGCTTTTATAGCTCACATGGAAAAAGAAGGAGTTAGTACTTCGATTTATTACCCCTATACGATACCGGAGCAAGATTGTTACAAAGCTACTGATTTAGTAGAGAAAGATTACAACAGAAGACTTGGAATTTCGAATAGCATTAAAAAGGAAGTCGTTTCAATTCCTGTTCATCCAGGATTAACTCAAGTTGAAATTGAGCGGATTATTACTGCTATTAATAGGTTCTAAAAAAGATAGTCATAAGAAACTAGGTGAAATATTGAATATCGGGCTAATTGGATTTGGGAAATGGGGACCCAATATTGCAAAGGAAGTATCAGTGCATAATTCCTTACAGCTTGCTGCTATCTGTGATGTCAATAACCACCGACTACAAGTTGCTGAAGACCTCTATGCAAAGAGTAATGATGTTTTTTTTACGACAGATTATCAGGAGCTATTATGTGACCAGATTGATGCAATTGTAGTTTCTGTGGGAGTGGAAGACAGCTTTGGGATTGCAACAAATGTTTTACTTGCGAACAAACATTTGTTTATTGAAAAACCATTTACTTTGACAAGTGAACATGCTGTGAAACTCCAAAATATCGCAGTCCAGCGTGGACTTACGATTCATATTGATCATCTCATGATTTATCATTCAGCGATAATTAAAATTAAGTCGATATTAGCAGAATCTAATCCAATAATAACTTTTGAAGCAACAAGAGTGACTACTGGTCAATGTAAAGGTCCTGTTGAGTTGCTTTGGGATTTGGCCGTTCATGACTTAGCAGTACTGGACTGTTTGTTAAACGGCCAAGAGCTAGAACTTCTACATGTAAAGTATCTTGCAGACGAGGTTGTTGTAACACTGGGCAGCAACTCATTTATTGGAAATATCAAGGTTGGATACAATAAGGCTGGCAAAGAACGACACACAAAAATTAGTAGTTCTGATAAGGAAATTTATTTTGATGAATTGGATGAGAGAAAGCTTTTCACTATTCACGATAAAAATATGAATGGATTTCTGAGCAACCCAGTCTATGTAACTTATGATGGACCCAGTGCATTGACAACTAGCTTATCTCATTTCTTAAACTGTATTCATCATCACAGAAAATCAATGTCAGGACCGGAACAAGCAATTAGAGGAATTCAAATAATTGAAAAGGCAGCAAAGCTTTTGAAAATGGAGATGGCTAAAGAATGATTCATGAAAGTGCTTTTATCGGTCGTAATGTAATGATTGGAAAGAATGTAAGCATCGGCGAATATTCCATTATTGGAGATAATGTGAGTATTGATGATGGGGTTATAGTATGTAGTCATACCAAAATTCATTCAAATACTTTAATAGGCAGCGGAACTTATATAGGAAGTTTTTGTTCTATTGGTGCCCTGCCAAATCTCAAAGGTTTTGATAAATCAATCGAATCAGGACTAATTATTGGTTCAAATAATATGATTAATGATCATACTGTTATCGCGAGATCAAAAGAATCGAATATCAATACATGTATTGGTAATAGCAATCATATAGGTCACGGTGCATATTTGGGTCATGATGCTATAATTGGTAATTCAACAACATTATCTGCACATGTGCGAATTTCAGGTCACACACAGGTCGATGATTTTGCCCATATTGGAATGTCAGCATTTACACATCAGTTTACTAAAGTGGGAAAATACGCAATGATTGGTGCAATGGCAAAAGTGGTTAGAGATATTCCTCCTTATATTCTGGTCGATGGAAATCCAGCAATGATTAAAAAGATAAATAAAATTGGGCTAGAGAGACATGGTTTCACAGTTGAGCAGATCAATCAATTGGAGAGCATATTACATGCATTTGCAACAAGCTCTTACCCTTCTTTTTCGGATGAAGATCAAGCAAATTTGAAGAGACTATTTCAAAAGTTTGATACGTTCTCAAGTTTGATGCAATTTATTGATGAATCGAAAAGAGGGTGTATGAAGATTGATACAAAGTGGGGTAAATGAAAAAATTTTAAATCAATTAAAATATAAAGATTGCGTAGTTTCATTTTGTCATGATGATTACCGAAAGATTACCTCAGGTTCACAAAAATACGTTATAGATCTGCAACAAATGATGAATGATCGCAATATTTCTTGTGTTGCTTTAATCACTGCAAGTAATTTTGATGCTGATAAAATCGAACCCAAAAATCTTATTATTGAAGTTGTGATTGATAATGAAACAGTTTGTTTTTTAACTGCATGGCAAGTAGGCTACTACTTTGGATCACTCATTACGGCAAACAAGATCAATCTCCTAAGCATTATTATTAATAGTTTATTTAGAATGAATATTGCGATGATTGACGAGATTATCAGCAGAATTAATGAAAAACATAATGTTGAAGTACTTCATATTTTTCACGACTATTACTCCATTTGTCGCAATATTTTTTTATTTTATAATGACGAGGAATTCTGTGGTCCCGCCCCCATCGGCTCTCCGCGGTGTAAAACTTGTCGTCATGGCGAGAATCGCGAAGAACATTATGAATCAATCAATAAGCTGTTTATTAAGCATAATGTTACTATTGTGGCACCATCTGAAAATGGAAAACGCATTTTTTTGCGGATTTTCCAGCATCTAGAACAGAGTGTTCGTGTGGTTCCTCATCAAAATGTAATACCTTTGAAAAGTTTAACTCCTTCCTCATATTCAATATCTAATAAGAGAATACGGGTGGCATTTTTGGGGTATCCCCTCAAAAACAAGGGTTGGGATGCTTGGATTAAAATAAATGAAATTCCCAATAGATCTGACTATGATTTCTATCATTTTACTTGTATTGATCAATCATTGCCGGGGACTATTTTTGTTGACACGAGTTTTCATAATGGTTCTAATCAGGATACTACCTCAAGGCTACTCGAACATGAAATTGACGTAGTACTTTTATGGTCAAATTGGTTTGGTAATTATAATTACACCTATTATGAAAGTCTTGAGGCAAACTGTTTTGTTGTTACATACAAAGATAGTGGAAATATTGCAGATCAGATAAAGCATTTTGGAAATGGACTCGTTTTGGATTCTGAGCAAGAATTAGTTGCATTGTTTAACAATAATAAAAAACTAAAAGAATGTGTTGCTAATTACAAAAAATCTAATGAAGTATACCGAGTAGTTGTAAATAACCAATTGGCTGACGAACTTTTGGATAAAAGGCTTTTCTTGAGAACTGAAATTCAGAGCTTCGAAGAACAATTGAATAATGATTATGAGCAAGCCATTGATAGTTTAATTCAAGGTAAACTTGAATTGCAACGGGAACTTCAACATTTGCAAGGGGAACGGAAAGGCCTGCAACAAGAAATGCAAGATCAGCAACGGGAACTGCAAGAATTTCGACAGAAATTACTTGAATATGTAGAGAACTACTATCGCTTGGAACTCCACTCAAAAGAGGTTGAGAAACAACGTAGCGAAAATTCAGAATATACACAGCAGTTAAAAAGCCACTATGAAGAACTTGAAGCATATAATCAATTGGTAGTTAAAAGATTAAATCAATTGGAAAACGAAGGTTCTCTAAAAACGTTCCTAAGGGCATTTTATAAGTTGTTTCCTCAAAGTATGAGGATAATAATAAAGAAACTTTTAAATAGATTAAAAGGATAATATTATTCCTAATTTGGTATCAGGCTCTGTCGTGGGGAGGTCTAAAGCCTTTTTTAAAGGAACTGGAGAAAACATAGCTTCTCTATGGAGAGCTGTTATTATGCTTCGGTGCATAGTGATGGCTTTTTTACTTTGAATATCTTGTTGGGAAATGTTGTTTTATTCCGTTTATAATGGGTATAGAGAGGAGGCTGATTTAGTTTGGAAGCTAGTAAACGTACAATCAGTGTCCATATTGTTACTTATAACAGTGCTGAACATATTGAGGATTGCTTGAAAGCAGTTCTGGGACAATCCCATCACATTGACCAAATCGTAGTCATCGATAACGCGTCTAAGGATTACACCCATCATTCGCTGGCAAAATGCGATGATACATGCACGATCATTTATAATAAGCAAAACAACGGCTTCGCCGGCGCTCACAATCAAGCAATCCGAATGACAGAGACGGATTATTGTCTAATCCTCAACCCAGATGTCGTCCTTGAACCAGATTATGTTCGTAACACAGTCATTGCACTTCAAAATAACCCTCAAGCAGGCAGTGCAACAGGTAAATTACTTTTCAAAGCGGCACCTCATCACATCGATAGTGCCGGACTCATCATTAACAAAGCGCGAAGAGCTTTTGACCGCGGCGCACATCAGACCAACGATCAATATCAACAAACCGAAGAAGTTTTCGGCGTCTCCGGAGCCGCTGCCATGTACTCACGTAAGATGATCAACGACATTAGTCTGAATGGAGAGTTCTTTGACGAGGACTTCTTTGCTTATAAAGAAGATGTCGATGTAGCGTGGCGAGCACAGTTGTTAGGCTGGAAGGCACTCTATGAACCAACAGCAATCGCCTATCACGAACGTGGCTGGAAAGAGGGCGGGAGGAGCAGCAAACCGCTTTTTGTACGAAGATTATCCTACATTAACCGTTATAAAATGATGATGAAGAACGATGATATCAAAACCGTAATGAAGCATTTCTTCTCGCTGTTGGTTTATGAATGCCTTAGTTTTGTATACGCACTCATCCGTGAACCCAAATTATTAGGATCTTGGTTAGATTTTTATCGCAAGTACCCAGAGCTGAAAATCAAGAGAAACTTAATTCGCTCTAAACAAAAACAAGCATCGTCCGAAGTGTATAAATGGTTTATCAAATGATTCCCTAAGATTAGCAGCCGCTAGTCTTATTTTTTAGGCAAAATTTAATCTTCACGTGCTATACTAAGGATAATCAATTAATAAATGAGGTAATCACTTGGATCTATCCATTATCATCGTGAACTACAAAACGAAGGATCTAACCCTAGCCTGCATTGAATCGGTTTTTTCGTCAACTACATCATACAACTATGAAATCATTCTTATTGATAACGCATCTAACGATGGCACTATTCAATCTGTGAATGAGCAATTCCCACAAGTGGTCACAATCACGAATACAGAAAACGTCGGCTTCTCTAGAGCCAACAACCAAGGCATACGCATAGCCAAAGGCAGCTACGTACTGCTCCTGAACTCCGACACGATCGTTCAACGGGACACATTAGACATCATGCTACGTTTCATGGACGAAAACCCTATTGTAGGGGCCAGTGGCTGCAAAATCGTGCTACCAGACGGTTCACTCGATAAAGCCTGCAAGCGTGGCTTCCCAACGCCATCAGCGTCTTTCTATTATGCATTTGGATTTGCCAAGCTATTTCCGAAAATCCACAGATTTAATCAATATCAGCTTGGTTATTTAGATGCTGACCAGCAATATCCCATCGACTCACTAGTCGGAGCTTTCATGCTTGTACGCCGGGAAACAATAGAGCATGTCGGCATGCTGGATGAGGAATTTTTTATGTATGGTGAAGATATCGATTGGTGTTATAGAATTAAAGAAGCTGGTTGGGTGAATTATTATTACCCTAAGACTCAGATTGTTCATCACAAAGGGGCTAGCAGTCGAAGAAAGCCTTATAAGATTATTTATGAGTTTCATAGAGCGATGATTTTGTTTCATAATAAGCACTATCGCAAGAAGTATTCCTGGTTTACGAATGCCATGGTATACATAGGTGTAGGTGTGAAGTTCGCCCTATCGCTAGCACAAAATAAACTACGACCAACGAGGTGATCCTGTTTGATTCGTCAGAGTCAAGGTTTCTTAACCCAACTATACGCTTTGGCTGATTTCATATGTATCCAGCTCGTGTTTCTCTTTTCATGGTGGTTGAAATTTAAAAGTGGTTGGATTCCCTACGCCTCTCCACTTCCCTTTAAACACTACTTGATGTGGAGTATAACTTACGCGATTATTGCGATTTTTATCAGTTATTTGGTGAATTTTTATACGCCGAAGCGCAGAAAACGATTTTCTTTTGAGGTTTTGAAAATCATTCAAGTACATGCGTTCAGCTTACTAATGCTACTCAGTGTGCTTTTTATCCTCAAAGAAGTCGATGTCTCGCGTTCATATCTATTATTATTCCTGGTGAACAACATCCTTGTCATTAGCTTTTATCGTTATATGATCAAAATCTCACTCAAACGCGCCCGCCAAAAAGGCTATAACAAACAATTCATTCTCATCCTCGGTGCAGGCTCACTGGGCCGCAAGTTTTATACGAAGCTGAAACAGCATCCAGAGCTAGGCTACGAGGTCGTAGGCTTCCTCGATGATTACCAAGAGAAGCACGAGGTGACCTATCAGAATTACAAGCCGATCATTGGGAAAATTGATGAGTTGGAGTCGATTCTGAATGATCGTATCGTGGATGAGGTCATTATTGCTCTTCCTCTGGATGCCCATCAGAAGTTCGGCAGTATTATTAATGTGTGTGAAAAGATTGGTGTTAAAACGCTGATTATCCCTGATTTTTATGACTTCCTGCCATCGCGGCCATATTTTGATAATTTTGCGGATATGCCGTTGATTAATGTGCGTGATATTCCTTTGGATGAATTCCGCAATAGATTGTTCAAACGTGCATTTGATATCATTTTTGCAACAGCAGCAATCCTAGTAACATCTCCTGTTATGCTTGCGGCGGCTATAGCTATTAAACTCACCTCCGAAGGCCCGATCATCTTCAAGCAAGAGCGAGTTGGCCTGAACCGTAGACGCTTCATGATGTACAAGTTTCGCAGTATGAAGAACCTTGGAGACAAGGTTTCAAATACAGAGTGGACAGTGGAAAATGACCCGCGGCGAACGAGGGTTGGTACATTTTTGCGTAAAACAAGTCTCGATGAGCTTCCACAGTTTTTCAATGTGCTCTTTGGGCATATGAGTGTGGTTGGTCCAAGGCCGGAGCGTCCTTATTTCGTGGAACAATTTAAAGAAGAAGTACCGAAGTATATGGTGAAGCATCACATTAGGCCAGGAATTACAGGTTGGGCGCAGAGCAACGGCTTGCGCGGCGATACATCAATCGAGGAACGAATTAAGCATGATATTTTTTACATCGAAAATTGGACTTTTTTATTTGATATCAAGATTATTTGGAGAACCGTCGTTAATGGCTTTATAAATAAAAATGCCTATTAAACTAAAAAATATTGAAACGACCGCATGATTCGCCAACATTTTCCCCATACTATTGCATATACTGAGTAGGCGGGGAGGTTTTGGGTATGATTGATCATGAAGACGCTTATCAGGATGAACATGTGTCGATCGGCAAGGGATTGATTGTCGGTGTGGTCTTCGGTTCCCTGATTTGGGCAGGTATAATTGCAGGTATCGTATATATATGGTAAATGCATCTCATACAAGGAAAAGGCTGCTGGGGCTGTGAAGCTCTAGGCGGCCTTTTTACGCTTCCATAGAGCCTAAACGATTAGGAAGAGGTCACTTGTCTATAAACGGTTGTCTGAGGCTTTCTACGATTCTCTTGCATATGTTAGTTAGAGAGGTGAGAGAACGTATGAAGATAACACCAACAGTTTTAGCTGGGCTAGTGATTATTGAACCTGAGGTCCATGCGGACCATCGGGGATTTTTTATGGAAAGTTATCATGCGGCAAAACTAGCCGTGCAGGGGGTTACGATAGATTTTGTACAAGATAATCATTCACTTTCGGAAGAAGTAGGCGTGCTGCGCGGGCTGCATTATCAATTGAACCCACAAGCGCAAACGAAGTTAGTGCGAGTAGTCGCGGGCTCGATCTACGATGTGGCTGTAGATATTCGTCCTAGCTCACCCACGTTTGGTCAGTGGGTGGGTGTTACCCTTAGCGCCGACAATAAGAGGCAATTGCTTGTTCCACAGGGCTTCGCACACGGCTTCTGTACATTAGAGCCGAAGACACAGGTGCTTTATAAGGTGGATGCTTATTATTCGCCGCAGCATGACCGGGGAATTCTGTGGAGTGATCCGGCAATTGGAATAGCCTGGCCGTCGACATCCCCGATTTTATCAGCGAAGGATGAGAAGCACCCATTATTGAAGGAAGCGGAGATTAATTATTAAATTCATGTCCAAGCCGGTAGCTTGGCTGCATAATCGAACAAGTCCCCTCATATGCATGTACTATGTTGATGTTAATCATGAGTGAGGGGATGATCGAATGCGCCGGGTCACATGGATGGTAGCAGTGGTAATGTGCGTAGCATTGGTTCTCGCAGGATGCGGGATGGGTAAAAAGGATGCAGGATCTATCGTAAAGGACTTGGATCATGTGATGGGCAAGTCGAGCAGCTATCAAGCTTCAGGCAGCATGATTCTAAATACAGGGCAGCAGCCGCAGGAGTATCAGGTTGAGGTGGCGTTCTCGCCTGAGCATTTCTACCGGATTTCCCTGACGAATGCCACGAAGGATGTTACTCAAATCGTTTTGCGTAATGAAGAAGGCGTGTTTGTTTTGACGCCGCATTTGAAGAAGAGCTTCCGCTTCCAAAGCGATTGGCCAGAGAATCAAGGTCAAGTGTATCTGTTCCAATCTTTAGCAAAAAGCATCATTGCGGATAATGACCGTCAATTTACGACGGACAAGGATGCCTACGTCTTCGATGTTGCCGCGAACTACCAGAATGAGCAACTTTCTCGCCAAAAAATCTGGCTGAATAAGAAAACTCTCGCACCTGCGCAAGTACAAGTGTCAGATGCAAATCAAAATGTGTTGGTGCAAGTAAATTTCACGAATTTTGAATTCGATACGAAGTTCGATAAGGACTATTTCCAAATGGAGCGCAACATGACTAGTTGGAATTTGCAGCAAACAATGCCTACGTCAGCTGACGTTGCGGTTTCAGATGCGGATCACCCGGCAGCAACTGGGGACAAATCGGTAACGGACAAAAATCTGTCCGCGACAGGTGGTCAATCCGATCAATCCAAAGCCACGGGCACTACGACGAAACCAGATTCGACGAAAACCGCGCCAGCAACTGCCAAAGCTCAAAGTATTGGTATTGTTGAGCCATACTACTTGCCTAAGGATGTTGTGAAGCAGGATATTAGTGATATGAAGCTTGGTGAGGATGCCGCTGTACTTTTAAGATATAAAGGGAAATACAATTTCAATTTGATTGAGGTTAGACCTCAAGCCAAATCGGTTTCATTGCCACCAGGAGACATCGTTGATCTCGGATTCACGGTTGGTGTGATGACGGGGAATGGCTCGAAGGATGAGCCTAGAACACTGACTTGGACGAACGATGGTGTTGAATTCCGGATGTTTACGGGCGATATGCCAGTGAATGAAATGATTCAAGTCGCGATGGCAACGGATGGACAGTCCGGGAAATAAGTTCGATTTTATTTAAAAAGAGAAGGCTCTGCATCCTATGGTGCAGGGTTTTTTCTCATGTATAACATGAGAATTCGGAAGAAAATTTACAAGAAGATTTAACCAACTCCCACGAACGGTCGTTTTTTTGGTATAATGCAACTTTGGAGCGAATAGATAATTGGAGTGTTTAAGATGAATACAATTGATAATTTGACTTTGGAAGAGATGCAGCTGTTCTGGGAAAACGAGACGAAGGCATTTGCAACGTTTCTGAATGATGAGGGAAAGTTGAAGCAAGAAACGGCTAACAAACATGTGGATCGCATGGGCTTTGTTATGACCGAATATTTCGTGCGTTATGGAATCAGCTATGAAGATGTACAAGGTGAAACGATTGTCGATTTTGCAGGCCGTTTCTTAATCAGCCATGTACTTAGCACAAAAGAATCCGATATTGGTGCTTATTTGACTTCTTTCAAAAAGTGGATTCAATTCCTACAGGTGACATCTAGAATTTCAAAAGAACAATACACTTCACTGAATGAAGTATGTAAGCATAAAACTTATTTCGAAGAGCGCTTCGAGCAGTACATGGAAGCAGATAATGACTACGCGCTGGAACGTTGGCTGAACTCGAATGATATAGAAGCATACATTGAAGAGCATACGCCTCCTTCCAAGCGCAAGCTGAAGCCACTTGTAGTTGACCAGAAGCTGCTACAGCTTTGGATGGATGGGCGGACACCAGTACCACAAATCGTTCAGGAATTCAGAGCTTTTCTTGAGGCCGTACAGACTGGTAAGAACGTCAAGTTGTCCGCTGCACGCAAACATTTGCCGCGGAAATTCTGGAGCGAGTTCGATGAACAGCTGGACCTGCTGCTTTTCCGCAAACCGACATTGAATCAAGACCAAGAGCCGGTGTACCAATTCTTTTTCTATGCAGCGGTAGTGTTAGGACTGACGGAAGAAGAAACGCAACTTACGGTAAATATGAAGCAATTAGCCTTTTACTTGGCGCTTACAGAGCAGGAACAAGCCGTTGTTCTCTTGGATGCACTCTGGAATCGCGTGAACTGGGGAATTCTAGAGGAAGTGAACGAAGGTGGTCGACCAGAAGATATTCAAGCCTGGAGAAGAGCCATCGCAAGTGTGTTAGCCAGCTGGCCAGTAGGACTCCCGCACAATGTGAAAAAAGAATGGGATAAGCATCGCCAATCCGGCATTTTGTTGGATACAAGTGCTGATGTGTTTTTACATGCGGTAGCAACCATATTGGTTCGTTTCGGTGTGATACAGGCACAATTCTTGCCAGATTCAGAGATGAAATATGGGTTTGAGCGAAAACCTGTCACCATGACAGTTCTTGAGCCTGGCAACCGGGTCTTCCGTTATTTCGTAAACGAGGCAGCCTATGTGCTTAATAATACGCCTATAATTGCTGAGGAAACTAAAATCGGACGTAACGAACCATGCCCATGCGGCAGCGGTAAGAAATATAAAAAATGTTGTTTGTAACAGGATAGAAGAGGTGAACGCTGGTGGATGCTTTTTATCGGCCCACGTGGGTGGAAATATCGTTAGATGCACTGCGAAGCAACATTGAACAATTTCAGAAGGTACTGCCTGCAGGCATGAAGCAGATGGCAGTCGTAAAAGCGGATGCTTACGGACACGGGGCTGTGGAAGTATCCAAAGAAGTTCTCGCTGCAGGTGTGGATTATTTGGGTGTAGCGTTCTTTGATGAAGCACTGGAGCTCCGAAATGCAGGGATTACTGCACCTATTCTTGTACTCGGCTACACGCCTCCAGAGGGGATCAGTCGGGCACGCGAGCTGGATGTAACGATTGCGGTGTATAGCCGTGATGTACTCGAAGCACTGCGAGAGCAAGGACGTAAGCAAGAGAACGTATCCCAGAAGAAGCTAAAAATTCATATCAAATTGGATACCGGCATGGGGCGTCTCGGCTTGCATACCGAAGCGGATGCGATTCCTTTTATAGAGGAAGCATTACTGCTGCCTAATGTGGATGTAGAAGGTCTTTTTACACATTACGCAAACGCAGATGAAGTCGATAAGAGCTATACGCTAGAGCAATACGGCAGGTTTGAGCGGATCGTGAGCTATTTTACGGATAAAGGGGAAACGTTCCCTTATATTCACGCGGGAAATAGCGCGGCAGCCATTGATTTGCCAGGGTTGACTTATTCGATGGTACGTCTGGGGATCTCGATGTACGGCCTGTATCCTTCTGAGGATGTAGATCAAACGAAAATTGAGCTAAAGCCAGTCCTGAGTCTCAAAACTGGGATTGTGCATCTCAAAACGCTGCCTGAGGGTTCAGGTGTTAGCTATGGAACGATTTATCACACTAAGGGTGATGAGCAAATCGGGACCTTGCCGATCGGCTACGCGGATGGATATTCCCGTATGCTTTCAGGTAAAGCAGAGGTGCTGGTTCGTGGCAAAAGAGTGCCAATCGTCGGCAGAATCTGCATGGATCAATGTATGATCAATGTATCCGATGTGCCTGATGTATGCGCACTTGATGAGGTTGTCCTCATCGGTGAGCAAGGCGAAGAACGAATTACCGCGGAAGATGTGGCCCGTCAGCTTGGGACGATCAATTATGAAATCATATGTATGATTTCACACCGTGTTGCGCGCGTGTATGTGCGTAATGGGGAGCGGGTTGAGGCTTTAAATCCTCTCATGCGGCACCGTTATTAGAACGGGGAAAAATACTTCATGAATTTACCATGTAAATTATGCAGGTATTGGAGAGGATTTTCAGAATAGGGTATAGAATACTATGTATTAACAATCTTATATCTTTAGGTGTAACATAATTGATATACCGGAGGCATATATTCTATTGTATAATTTGGTTTTTGGAATGACATACTGGTAATATTGTCTTTGTATCGTTTCTGGGGGTGCGAGAGTGTGAGCAATGCGCATAATACGAAAAGGATCATGATTAGCTTGCCTGACAATCTGTTGCAAGAAGTGGACGGAATTGTTGAGAAGGAAAACTCCAATCGGAGTGAATTCATTCGTCAGGCAATGAAGCTGTATTTAATTGAACGCAAAAAGCGCAGTCTACGCGAATCCATGCAGCGTGGGTATATGGAAATGGCGAAAATAAATCTCAGCATGGCATCTGAAGCTTTTCAAGCGGAGGAAGAAGCGGACGGAACGCTTGATCGCTTAGTAAGCGGGGTGTAAGACGTGATTGTGAAACGTGGCGATGTATTTTTCGCAGATCTTTCGCCGGTCGTAGGATCGGAGCAGGGAGGAGTCCGTCCTGTTCTAGTGATCCAAAATGATATCGGCAACCGCTTTAGCCCCACTGTGATTGTTGCAGCGATTACAGCTCAAATCCAAAAGGCAAAGCTTCCCACGCATGTGGAAATCGACGCGGAGACGCACGGTTTCGATCGAGATTCGGTCATTCTGCTTGAGCAAATCAGAACAATCGACAAGCAAAGATTGACGGACAAAATTACGCATTTGGATGAAGAAACCATGCGAAAGGTTGACGACGCTTTGCAAATTAGTGTGGGACTGATAGAATTTTGAATAAGGTCTGGAACGGACGAGGGCGATAGGTACCCTCGTTTTTTGGTTTGTACATACATATACATACGATTAATAGAAGAGAGGTATGACTGTGGCAAATGTGGAGACGGATGGCCAAGTAACGGAGAACGAAGGAAAACCAAAAGCAAGCGAGTTTGAGGAGCCGAAGGCGAAAATACAGATTCCTGCGGAGAAAAAAGCGGAGATTCAGGAACGAATCCTGAAGCAAATCTCCGCTGAGCTACAGTTGCCAAGCGGCAAAGTGAAGACAACGATGGAGCTGCTGGACGAGGGCAATACAATTCCGTTTATCGCGCGTTATCGGAAAGAGATGACTGGCGAGCTCGACGAGAATCAGTTGCGGGATATCGAGGAGCGCTTGCAATATTTGCGTAATCTAGAGGATCGCAAAATCGAGGTTGTTCGTTTGATCGACGAGCAGGGCAAGTTGACGGACGAGCTGCGCACATCGATTGAGAAAGCTGTGAAGCTGCAGGAAATCGAGGATCTCTACAGGCCTTACCGCCAGAAGCGGAAAACCAGAGCTAGCGTTGCCAAGGAACGCGGGTTGGAGCCGCTTGCTGCGTGGATTTGGAAGCAGCCTCGTCAAGGCTCGCTGGAGCAAGAAGCTTCGCGTTACATCAACGCGGACAAGCAGGTTGGTAGCGCTGCAGAGGCGATTCAAGGCGCGATGGATATCCTAGCGGAGAATATCGCAGATGATGCGAAAATACGGGCCTGGGTGCGTCGATTCACGCAGGATAACGGCATTATGCGGACAGAGGCTAAGGATGCGAAGGCAGAATCTGTCTATGAGATGTATTATGCCTATCAAGAGCCTGTGAAGCGCCTGCCGCCTCACCGTATTCTCGCGATTAATCGCGGGGAGCGGGAAGAGATTCTGAAGGTTGGACTAGATGTCCAACCGGATAAAATTCACGACTACATGTTGCGTCAAATCGTGAGAGGCGATTCAGTCGTAAAAGACGTGCTGCGCAACATCGTTGAAGACGCATATAAAAGGCTGCTAGCACCATCCGTTGAGCGCGAAGTGCGCGGTGAAATGACGGAAGCGGGCGAGGAGCAGGCGATTAAGATTTTCGCGGAAAATCTGCGTAATCTCCTGCTGCAAGCGCCGATTAAGGGCCATGTCGTGCTCGGTGTCGATCCGGCCTACCGGACAGGCTGTAAGCTGGCCGTCATCGACGACACCGGTAAAATGCTTGAAATCGCCGTCACCTACCCAACACCACCGAATAATAAGGTGGCGGAAGCGAAGGCGAAGTTCAAGCAGTTGATCAGCACATACAGCGTGGAGCTGATTGTGATCGGGAATGGGACGGCGTCCCGTGAAACGGAGCAGTTCGTTGCGGAGCTGATCGGTGAGATCAAAGAGCGGAAGCTCAAGTACTTGATCGTCAGCGAAGCGGGGGCGAGCGTGTACTCCGCGTCGAAGCTGGCGCAGACGGAATTCCCTGAGCTCGACGTGGCTGAGCGCAGCGCGATTTCGATCGCGCGGAGGCTGCAGGACCCGCTCGCAGAGCTTGTGAAGATCGAGCCGAAAGCGATTGGCGTCGGTCAGTACCAGCATGACGTTTCGCAGAAACGTCTGGACGAGAACTTGAAGGCCGTCGTAGAATCGGCCGTTAACCATGTCGGGGTGGACTTGAACACGGCGTCCCCGTCCTTGCTGTCGTACGTGTCGGGGGTCAATGCGACACTTGCGAAGAACATCGTGAAGTATCGCGAGGAGAATGGCAAGTTCAGCTCCCGACAGGAGCTGTCGAAGGTTCCGCGCCTTGGTGCGAAATCCTTCGAGCAGTGTGTCGGGTTCATGCGGATTGCGGGCGGCAGGAACCCGCTCGACAACACCCCGATCCATCCGGAGTCTTACGACGTGGTGGATCGGTTGTTCAAGGAGCTGCGCATCGAGCTTGCGCAGCTAGGCTCTCAGCAGCTGCTAGCGCTGCTGCAGACGCTGGAGCCAGAGGAGCTGGCTCCTAAGCTTGGCGTCGGTGTCCCGACGATGCGGGACATCCTAGACAGCCTGCAGCGGCCTGGGCGGGATCCGCGGGACGAAGTCCCTGCGCCGATCTTCCGCACAGACGTGCTGCAGCTGGAGGACCTTGTGCCGGGCATGGAATTGACCGGCACGGTGCGTAACGTGATCGACTTCGGCGCCTTCGTCGATATCGGCATTAAGAACGATGGGCTGGTGCACATCTCCCAGCTCAAGAACGGTTTCGTGAAACATCCGATGGATGTGGTCTCCGTTGGAGACATCGTCCAAGTATGGGTACTCAATGTGGACCAGAAAAAAGGCCGCGTGGGCTTAACGATGAAGAAACCGCAATAGCAGGTTGATGATAGCAGTTGATTAGGGCAGTTGGGAGTTCGCTCCCAACTGCTTTTTGTGCGTCTAGCAAGGGGAAACGAGTCAACTTATTCTGTTCGAAGCAGTCCCTTACTTCTGCCCACCTCCCACCTCCTTCACCGAATAAGTCATCATATACCGCTGACCAGCAACAAGGGAAAGCATTCCTTCCAACGAAAGACGGATGAGCCACTCAGCCGCGATACGAATGTTCACATTGCACTCGGCTGCGACTTCTTGAAGCCGAACTTTACCATTACGCCGATTAGCGATCTGGAGGATAAACTGCTTTCGAAGTTCCCATACGTCCGCCTCAAGTTCAGCTATGGTGGGGGGATGTGGTTTGCTGCTAGAAACGATCCTTCTTTGTTCCAAAGGAATAACGTTGTTATTTCGATGTCCGTTTTTTTGCACTTTACTTTCTTGGTCTCCAGTCTGGTGCACTCGATCTACTTGTTTTCCAGACTGTAGTACTTGGTTCTTTCTCTTCACGTTATTTTGCAGTTGATCTATGCTCTTCCCACTAATTTGCTCTCGACCTACTCGTTCTCCTTCCTGCAACACCTGAAACCGATCCTCCAATCCTCTTTTCCAAAACAACCTACGATGCTTCTCGCGCATTCTGCGCAGCCACTGACTACTAGTTGTCTCCATGTAAATAAGCCCCCTTTTTCAAAATAAATACGCAAAAAAAGCACAAACGAACAGCAGATAATTCTGCAAGCTCGAGTGTGCTTCACTCAGGTATTTATATTTAATTTTCTAATTTATCTTTACTATTTGTTACATTTATTTACAGTATAGAGGGCACATTTCAAATATGCAACTGTTTTTTCTTGCTATTGATGTCGTCAGGTTCGTATGTTTTTATCGCATATTTACTCTTTCTATCTGCGTTCTATGTACCGAATGGCAAAAAAGCCAGCACTTGTAGCACAAGTACTAGCTTTCTCATCAAAATTTACGTTTACTCGGTCCGTCCGTCGATTGGCTGTCAGGCCACTCCTCTTGTGAGCGGCGAGTGCGGTAAAAGTACCAGCTATCGTTCAATAATCGAATTTGTCTGCGGTTTTTGTTCTGGAAGGCACGCATTAATTGATTACAAAGCCATTGCGGCATATGCCCATCCCCTTCTTCGCCATGTACTTATAGCATATGAAGAATGAAGGTATTGGGTGCAGGTCCCTTTATTTAGAGCTCAAATTCCTCTTCGTACCACTGCTCAAGCTGAGCTTGTAGCGCACGAATTTCAGTTAACAACGAGATCAGCGGGTACGATTTCTCTTGGATACCAGCGAATGTTTTCTCCAAACCATTGATGTAATCCAAGCCTTGGATGAGCGTATACGTTGTACCGACCAATTCCAAGTCGTCACACTCGGCAATGACGCGTGGAAGCTGTGGCACATGGTCTGCGGTTAATTTCTCTAATTCTTTGTGCAAGCGTTGGTTCAAAGCTGTTAATTGATAGGAATAGGAGGAAGGCATTTCGACGAACTCCAGTTGTTGGTCAAGCTTCAATATCGCATAGCGCATTTGTGGCATGAGGCGGTTCAAATCCTTTCTGTATAGAGCGTTCCATCTTCTTTTCTACTTGACAGTATAGCCGTACATACGGTACAAATTCAAGTAAGAACTTGTTATTGGAGTGTTCGTAGATGGAAGATCAAGAGCTACAGCAATGGATCGAGCAGATTTCTATGGAATCGTTTGGTAGACCCTTCGTTCATCAGGCACGTTTTAACCGAAGATTGCGATCGACGGGTGGACGTTATTTTATGAAATCACATGATATTGAGATCAGTTGGAGCCAGTGGGAGACTTATGGGCGGGATGAAATCGAGAAGATCATTAAGCACGAACTCTGCCATTATCATTTACATATTTTGAAGCGAGGCTATCAGCATCGGGATCAAGATTTCAAAACCTTGCTAGCCCAGGTCGGCGGTACCCGATATTGCCAATCCTTACCGCGGCCCCGGGCGAAACAAGCTTATAAATATAGGTTAGAGTGTGTGAATTGCAAGACGGAGTATTATCGGAAACGTAAAATGGATGTGCGTAAATTTGCCTGTGGAAATTGCAGGGGAAAATTGAAATCGTATACACTTGACTTAACAGCGCCTTCATAATAAAATAAAACTTGTTCATTCCCTGATAGCTCAGTTGGTAGAGCACTCGACTGTTAATCGAGTTGTCACAGGTTCGAGTCCTGTTCGGGGAGCCATATATGGAGAGATACCCAAGTGGCTATAAGGGGACCCTCTGCTAAGGGGTTAGACTGCGTAAGCGGTGCGAGGGTTCGAATCCCTCTCTCTCCGTCACGAAATAAGTTCAATGGCATTTATGCCGTTGGGCTTATTTTTGTTCATCCGAATCTCAACCTATTCTAACAAATTTCTAATATCTGTTAAACGTTTGTCCTCTATAGTGAATAAAAAAAGCTTCACGATGGGGGAACTACTAGTGACTAAATTATTCTCGATACGTGTGCGTCTTATCTTATTGTTGTTAATTCCTTCTCTGTTGTATTTAGGCACGAGTGTATATCTCCTACAGGTAAACAAGTCCAATACGGATACGCTGACCTCCTCCTTGTATGAGACGACGGAGAAGAGTGTGTCACTTATTTTGAATGCGGACCGGGATATGTATCAAGCTATGAACGCTTATCAGTTGTTAGTGTCGGGTACCTTGACTGCGGAGGAGAAAACGAACCAGTTGAAGTTGCTGAAAGACAATATTGAACAAACGAATACAAGAGTTGGACAGGCTGTTACTATTTTAAAATCAAAGGAATTACTGCAAACGGCACATGCGGAGACGGAAGTGACCATAGAGCAAAGTGAATCGAGCTTCCAAACTTCCTTCGATCAGTGGGTTAAAGAAGCGAATGCCGTCATTCAAGCGGGGAGTGTTGGCAAAGGCGTTTTGAATGAACCTAAGCTGATGGCCACCTTTGAGAAGGGACGCGAAGGGCTGAATGCTATTGGTGAAATTCTAGACGTGCATGCTAAGCAGAGCATTGTCGATATTAAGCAGGAGAATAACGCAACAGCCAAAGGCGTTTACATCGGTGTGGCGGTTATCATCTTCATTTTGTTTGGAGCTGGCGGATTCGTGATCAGGAAAATCATGTCAGTGCTTCGTAAGATTATAACCATTACTGGCGGGGTTGCTGCAGGAGATTTGCGCCACGAGGCTCAATTGACGTATTCCAAGGATGAGCTGGGGCAGATTTCAGAATCAGTTGATCATATGGTTGCCAAAATGAGAGGCTTGATCGGCACGATTGCTCACAATACACAATTCGTGCACGATGCTTCCGTGGAGCTGTCGGACAGCTCCAAAGAGTCTGCTCACGCTGCTGAACATGTCGCTTCGAATATTCAAGAAATGACGCAGGAAGTCGAAGTGCAAGCAAGAAGCAGTGAAGAAACGAGCCGTGCTATTGAGGAAATGGCGATTGGGATTCAACGTGTCGCAGAGAACTCAAGCGTTATGGCGGATCACTCCTCTTTAACCTCTCAGCACGCAACACTCGGTAATGAGCTGCTCTCGAAACTGCAACATCAAATTGTGAATATGCTGAGCTCAGTTGAACAGCTGTCTGTGACGGTACAGTCGCTGACCCGTAAGTCGGATGAGATTGGGCAGATTGCCTCGAGTATCACGAGTTTCGCCAACCAGACCAATCTCTTGTCGCTGAATGCGTCCATTGAGGCGGCTAGAGCAGGTGAGCATGGCAAAGGGTTCAATGTCGTCGCTCAAGAAATCCGCAAACTGGCCTCACAATCGATCGAATCCGCCGACGGCATCAACCAGTTGATTCACGAGACGAGAGTCGAAATTGCTAGTGTATCGCAGTCGATGAATACGACGAAGCAGGAAGCAAGCGCTGGCTCACAAATGATGCAGGAAGTGAACCAGAGCTTCGAAACGATCATGCAGTCTGTGACACACATCGTCACTCAGATTCATGAGACATCGGCGATAACGCAGCAAATGTCGGCTAGCTCGGAAGAAATTTCGGCTACGATGGATCAGTCAGCGTCAAGCTCATCTCAGATTTTGACGAGATCGCAAACGGTAGCAGCGGCCACAGAGGAACAGCTTGCCATGATGCAGAATATAGCTGCTGCGTCGGAACAACTGAAGTCCGTCGTGGATACGTTGAACGAATCTGTGACCTATTTCAAAATTAAATAGTTGGTTGCAAAAGGTAGCTCTCATGGTTGATGTAACATGGCCATGGGGGCTATTCACATGTCAGCTTGAACAGGTCTTATTTCCAATAATTAGGCTTGTCAAAGAGCCAGGAATCCTTTATAATAAAACTTGTCGTCCTTAACGGGCTGAAGTGTTCAATGACGATGTTATGGCCCGTTGGTCAAGTGGTTAAGACACCTCCCTTTCACGGAGGTAACAGGGGTTCGAGTCCCCTACGGGTCATTGTTTTATTCTCTCATGCGGTCGTGGTGGAACGGCAGACACACCATCTTGAGGGGGTGGCGCTCACAAGGCGTGAGGGTTCAAATCCCTCCGACCGCATCCCAGCTTTACAAGCCTGAAACCCTTGGTATATAAGGGTTTTTTCTGTTTTATAACAGATGGAATAAATGCGGTAGTACAGTTTCATAAATCACCCTTGTTGACGAACTGTTGACGAAATATTTAAACGAGGATTGAACTTTTCTAATTTATCCGCGGCTACTCTGCTTACCGACTGGGCCACATGGGCATATAGATCTGCAGTAGTTTGATGCTTGGAGTGACCTAGTCGTTCCTGGATGGCTTTCATGGACACATCATTTTGAATCAAAATTGTCGCCGCGCTATGTCGTAGATCATGTAGTCGAATGAATTTTAGGTTGTGCCGTTCTGTGAACTTTTTCCACCAGTGAGTTGGGGACGAATGGTACAAGGGCTTGCCGAAACCAATTTGAAATACATATTGTTGTTCATTTCCTTCCCAAAGTTCCCCTGCTTTCAATTTATCTAGCTTCCAACTATGATGGAAGACCTTCATTTCTTGCATAAACCACTCAGGCATTGTGACTGTTCGTTTTGAAGCCTTGCTTTTAGGAGCCTTCACTTGTGCTTGGCCACCTACAGTAAGCGAAATACTTTTGTTTATCGATAAGGTACATTTTTCATAATCAACATCGCTCCACTCTAAACCGATAAGCTCGCCCCTCCTAAAACCACCTAGAATGGCACCAGTGCACCAGTGCAAAACAATCGCCACATTAGTGGTTCTTTATATAGTGCCACAATTGCAAGCTGTGCTTCGTTTTCATCATAATATTGCATTTCCATTTGTACTACTTTGGGTTTCTTAATACCTTCCATTGGATGTTTCTTCAACATCTGCCAGTCCATAGCGCGGTTAAATAAGCTCTTGATCACGCGGTATATATATTCTATGGTCCCGCTAGAAAGAAGCTCACCTTGCCCGTCTTTTCGAGCTCCTGGTTTACTTAGTTCGTCCAGAAACGAAACAATGTGCAGCGGTTTTATCTGATCCATACGCATATGTCCAAATTTAGGTAGAATGTGGTTTTTGAGGTGTAGATCATAATTTTTAAGCGTCAGTGGTGCGAGTTCTTTTCTTGCATATTTTGCTCTCCAATCAGTCACAAAGGCCTCTAGGGTCATTTTTTGCGGTGAGATATATTCCCCTGATTCAACCTCTGTTTGAAACTCTGCGAGGAGCTTACGGGCTTCTCTAATGCCCTCTGCCTTTACTGTCTTCGTTCGTTTGATGCGCTCACCTGTAGGGCCGTATCCCGTTTCTACTACGAGAAGGAAGGAACTGTTGCCTCGCTTTTGTACACTGGCCATAAAATGCAGCCTCCTTATTGTTGATGTATACCCATTATTAAATGAGCACCATAAAGTTTAATATTTGTTGTTTGCTTTGTCGTTAGTAAGAAAGTGGGAAAAAATAAAATTTACGTTCTTCTTAAATAATGCTGCATTTGAAAAATTTGTCAAATGAGTGTATTGACGGAAATAAGGAGTAATGTGGAACTACATTCGAGAATTGGTTCTCAAGCATAATTCTTAAAAGATTTCTGAGGAATTAGGCAATACAATAAGAACAGCATCCATTTGGAATAGAAAAATATTTCCATACAAGACACGTGGGAAATTATAATAACGAGAATCAACAGTTCAGTTTAAACTGTTAGAAAATTATGATGGCGGTGCTTCCGCTAAGATCATACTAACTCACCTGAAAACATGTGTGAAAATTATAAATGAGTTCGATTCGTTCGTACTTCACGAATCAATGTAGATTTACTAATGCCAGTCATGTCATACTGGATACTTCTTTATAGGATGAATTTAAGCAAATGGACCTCAATGATTTATCTGAGACCAAAATCCAGGAGTTAATTGTTCTTCACAAATTATCAGCAGATGACATTTTGAATCAGTATAGTGAAATTCCTCGAACATAGTTATTTCTAGCATTTGGAAGTTATGAAAAAAGGCTACTTGGTCGGGAAACTTTCCCACAGGTAGCCTTCTTTATTGATGTGATTTTCGGATGTTCTATATGTTTCGTGTCTGCAATGTTTTATAGCGTAATGATCCATTCTTCTACCTATAAGAATTTAGATTATTAGCATTAAAATTGCAAAATACCCAACCTAATAGTTGGGTACACATAAAGCGTTACGCTTTCTTATTTCACGGATTAGAGTTGACTTACTAATACCTGTAATGGCGGATACTTCGGTGTAGGAGTTACCAGCAAGTAGGATTAAGAGCATGAAATGACAGGGACTGAATTTATATGCGAAATGTTCCTCAAAATAAAAAAGCCCCGAAGGGCTTATTTAAGTTGTTTTACATAGATTTCCGTATCTATACCGTCAACTTTCATCTTATAACGTGAACCAGATTTGTATATAAGAACCTTCGGGCTGTACTTGTAAGAATACTTATAGGCATATGAATCTTGTTGCCAAATTTGTCCGTTTTGTAGTTTAAATATCGTATCCCCTTCCCAACCCTCAAAATTCCCATCTATTTTACTTTCAATTACTGTAGAAGTGGTTATTGGACTTGTATTTATTGGAGCGGTATTTATTGGATTAGATGGTGTATTGGATGTCTGATTATCAGAGCTTTGACCATTTAACCTATAGTACGTATTCAGAGTTTCTTGATTAATTTTACCAGCTAAAAAGTCCTTCACAGCAGCCACTAAGACATTAAATTTCTGTCCGTCGGTACCATTAATTTCTAAATAAGTAGCTGAAGTTCCAGCGGTTCGCTGCAATATATTAGCAAATGTATTGGCATCATTAAGAATATCGCTCAATGCTTTTCCTGCAATGAACGAGAGCATGATAAAGTCGCCACCGTTAGTCGATACGGTCACATAATCGATACCACTTGATTTAAACTCCTTTGCTAATCCAACCGCATCAACTCCAGGACTAGTCAGTGGAGAAACAGATGATTTTATATCGACACTATATGTATCTTGATTCCACGTTACATTAGCACCAAGTGATTCAGAAATAACACGAAGAGGCAATAATGTACTTCCGTCTATAATCTGTGCTGGTACTTCGGGATTTACTACATTTCCATTCACTCTCACTTTAACAATCGGATTACCTTTATACTCACCATTCAAACTCGATGCGCTTACTACTGTTGCAACTAACATTAAAGCTACAGACAAAACGACTATTTTCTTTTTCATTTTTTCCCCCTTAATTCCCCCTCATCGGTTGAGGTATTGGCTTCTTTCCTGTAATTAACAGTATCTCACTTTATCCCAAAACCGTAAACTACATCTTACAAACGATAAGAATGTGGTCAATTAAAACTCTTAACAGCCTAACCGACTGGAAAATTAAGTATAGCGGTGAAACAAATTGAAGCACGCACTATGACGCAGCCGCCACGTCATTTCTATTGGAGGATCTTGGACGCTAGGATTTAGGAAACATAATAAATTTTTTCTAGGCACTTGATGGTGGACTTGGGGCATCTCACCCCACGGGGTAGGGGAATCTAAGTTAGAAGAAGCCCAACGAAACCACCGTCAGGCTTTGCGTTTGTTCATCTCACGTATTAGGGTTGATTTGCTGATCCCAGTCATAGCGGCTACCTGGTTATAGGAGTTATCTCCTAGAAGCTCCATAGCGTGATTTAGCTGCTTGGCCGTGTACGACTTGGGTCTACCTTCTGTAAAGCCTTCCTTCAGCCTAGCCACGGCTTTACCTTCTTGGGTACGTTCTACGATCATATCCCTTTCAAATTCCGCCATAGCCGCGAATACAGCAAGCATAGCTCGTCCTATCGGCGTATCCTCTAGTAGTCCCATATTCAGTATCTGAATGCGTACTCCCCTTCCTAGGAGTTCCTTGACCATCGTCATACCATCCACCGCTGTACGTGCAAAGCGGTCTAGTTTAGTTACCATAAGAGTATCGCCACGCTTTAGATCCGCTAGTAGACGTTGCAGCTCTGGACGATCTTTGTGGGTCCCTGTGATCTTCTCACTGTAAACTTTGTCAGCCCCCGCGGCTTTCAACTGTTCAATCTGAATGTCCAGGTCCTGACCTAGTCCTGATACCCTTGCATACCCGTAATTCACTGTAATTTCCCCCTTTGATTATGAACCTAAGTTATGACACCGATTGATACCTTGATTCTATGTTGTTGAAGGACTGGTGTCAATACTTTTGAGTTGTGATACCATATTTGTGAAAGAGAGTGATTCAATTTTGAGAAAGGAACTTCTATCAGAGTAAAAGACTTCTTCGATAATACTGACCCAAAAGTGAGTTTTTATGAGCAAATTTTTGATGATGAACAGCAATATACAAAGTAGATAAATTTGGTGTCGCCAAGGAAATCCCGAATAGCTGAGTGACTGTACAGTGGAAATGATGGGTGATAAGTAAACACCGAATAGATAATCAAACTTATGGGTGAATGGTCGAATCATAGCTAAGATGAGCTATTTTAGTAGTCAAAAAGAATACATGGTTCTGAGGCATTGTAATTGGTATACTATTCCATATAAAAGGAGGTGCTATACTTGGATGAAATAATAACAGAATTAATGTCCACGTTAAGAGATAAGTATCTGAGTCAAATATGGTTCGCTCTTGAGCACAATAAAGAGCTAAAACGTTCCTTTCCTGCTTTCCTTCTCAATCCTGATAACATCTGCATTTATCTTGGTAAAAATCATCTGGCAATTGAATATGTAGGACCCTATAAGAAAGAAATTGTTGATGGTTGGGAAATAAATTTTACTATCAATGATTACTCAGAGTCAGAAAACTTAATCGAAGAAATCGTAGGACTTAAATTTAATGGCACGGGAATTCCCGTCCCAATAATCGATGAAATGGATGATCTATTTGTAGCAACCGATGAGGCCACAACTATCTTGGTTGATAACAATTGGAATTTTCTTGCTCAAGAAATGATGTTTTGTTTAAACACGAATGGTCTTATCTTGGCTGGAGAAAAACAGATGCGAATCCGTAATAGCTACTTTTATGCGAAAAGTGGCGACGGATTAAAAGTCCGTAATATTCAATGGATGGATATTTTCCCTATTTCACGCAAGGATGTTGACGAGGATCATGAAGAAATTGGAGTGCATTTGTGGTCTAATATTACTTCGCTAGCCCTTAGAGATTCCCGTTACACTATTCCTGAAAAATTTGATTTTCAGTTTGACAAGCTCACAATACTAAATCGTTTTATTGAACTATTTAATTCAGAGAATGTCTCAGAAACGGATATTACTCGGTTTTTATCGCAACCAGAACATCACTTTATTTTAAATATGGCCTTTTTCGGTCAATATGTAAGCGATGAAATAGAATGTGCATGGGTTGGAGAACCAGACCGAAGTGCAATCCGTCCTGACTTTCTTATTACCGCATCGAATGGATTCGCTGATATTGTTGAATTTAAACTTCCTGATCTCAAAAGTAACTCAGCGGTTGTTGGGCGGAATAACCGCGAAACTTTTTCTGCAGAACTTCATTCGTATATTGCTCAGACTCGAGTTTATAGTGAATATTTTAATGATCCCCGAAATCGAGAGTTTGTAAAAAATACATTTGGAATTCAAGTATATCTGCCACGAAGATTTCTTGTCGTTGGCCGTAGGCTCATGTTTCCGCCTGAATTATGGAGAGCAATTGAGAACGATTATTCAAATATTACCATTCGTACTTACGACGACATTGTAGCCACTGTAATGGGTTTCTTAGCAAGATAAAGATGCTTGTGCTTCTTCCAGAAGCTGAGCGTCTTTATTAACGGTGAGTGCAGTTTAACGAGAATAAATTAGAAAACTATCGTTCAATAACTAAATAGAAACTTGAGGTAATCCGGGTGGCCTTTCCTCACTCAATAACTAATCATGATATTCTTTTTATGGGTAAATTTGGATTATAAATGTAGTTTGACCTTCAACGAGAGGTGAAGATTGCTAACCGCTACTGATTGGAGGAAAGTATATAATTATACCAGAACAAAAATTATTTAACATTTCTGAAAATGAAATGATGGATATGTTGAAAGATACAAGTAAAATAGTCACAAAACATAATGCATAATCAACATTAGTTGTAATATGAATAATACTTTTTGGGGAGTGGATGATCAATAAGCGTGATACTTGAGAAGAGCCGTGGAAATGAATCCCGCGGTTTTCGTTGTTTTAAAGTCCAAATTTTAAATTTTTTATTTACTTAAGCGTAATGTACGATTTCGAGGCATATCCAGTAACTTTACCATTGACCGATTGATAGGTTAAAGAAACGCCTAGGTCTATAGTCGTGAGGTAAAGAGTATCTGAGAAAAAAACGCCATAATACGACAAAATTTACGAAAGGATTGTGATATATTATTTACTGATTCTGAAAATTAGCAGTATCATCCTAATCAATAAGGAGAAATATGTATGACTAATGGCCCTGTCCTTGAAGGTGAAATCGTTAAGAGAACACTTCAATTTTTCTGGTTAGTTGATTGTTCGGGTTCCATGGAAGGCCAGAAGATCGCAAGTTTAAACCGCGCCATCCAAGATGTTATTCCACAAATCCAAAAGGCCGTGTCCGCACATCCTGAGGTGCAAATTATGATGCGGGCCATTAAATTTTCCAATGATGCCAGCTGGCATGTGGGTCCAAATCCAATACCTCTTGAAAAATTCGTATGGCCGGAAGTAAGGGCAAATGGAGTTACGGCTACCGCACAAGCCATAAACTTGCTTGCGAACGAGCTGGATATCGAGAAAATGAACCGGCGCGGCTACCCTCCTGTGTGCATCCTACTTTCCGATGGATTCTGTACGGATCCGGAGAGCGAATATGAAAAGGCGATACAGAATTTGAATAGTCTTCCGTGGGGGAAACGCTCCGTCAAACTGGTAATCGCTATCGGCAAGGACCGGGAATACGACGAAGAACAGCTGTTAAAATTCGTCAGTCACCAAGAGATCGGCGTTCTGAAAGCCGATACACCTGAGAAGCTGATTGCCTATATTCAATGGGCAAGCATCACTGCGTCAATCGGCGCCTCTGTCGGCAAGAGCAAAGCAGGAGATCCGGCCAATGATCAACATAATGTCGCGCTGGCCTCTCCTCCGCAAGTCCAGGTGGCATCGTCGAGTACTGATGTATTTTGATGTAGGAGGCTGCTTAAGTGGATGACCGCAAAGAAGGGACTGCCGTTGAACCTCACTACATTTACGGATATACCCCTCAGGCAGAGCATTTTGCATGTTCGGTTACAGGCGCTTCCCATCTGAGGCAGGGAATGCCGTGCCAAGATGCATTTGGCACCTGGGCGTTTTCTGTTGCAGAGGAAAGCGTCACTTTGATGACCATTGCTGACGGTCACGGTTCCGCGAAACACGATCTGAGTGAATTCGGTTCCAAGTTGGCTTGTACCGTTGCGCTTGAAGTCATGCGCGATTTATACAAAGAGTTTCATATCCATCCACAAGCTCTGCAACGAAGCTTCAAATCCGACTTCCCACGATTGGTGCAGAGAAGGTGGCACGAAGCAGTGTTGGCGGATGCACGGGTGAGAGGGATTGAAGTTCCTGAGGATCCCGTGGGATTCCGGAAGCTTTTTTCCCGATACGGAACAACTATGCTTGCATGCATGGTCACCCCGTCACAAATTTTACTGGGCCAACTAGGTGATGGAGATATTTTCTTGGTGAATAAAGACGGTTCGGTTGAATTACCGTTTCCGAGAGCTTCGGATGAGATGATTGGGAATGTAACCTATTCCATGTCACACGAAGAAGCCGGATTATTGTGGCAGACTTCCCAGTTACCCCAGCCTAAAGAATCGGCATTGCTTCTGTTATGCACGGACGGACTTACCAATTGCTTCGAAACAGATCATTCCTTCTATCAATTTGGCCGAACTCTTCTGGGTAAGCTGGGGAAAGAGGGACTATCCCATTTTGGAGGCTTTCTGCCTGACATCCTGAAGGATTTCTCCGCCAGGGGGAGTGGGGACGATATCTCAGTTGCACTGCTTTTATTTCATTGCAAACCGTCCAAGTCACAGGGAACCAAAAATAAGGAGGTTGAACCGGCATGATCGCCATTGGACAAAAACTGAAATCTGAGATGCTGGGCGAAACTCTGACTGTCAAGAAGAAGCTGGGGGAAGGTGGACAAGGTGCGGTATTTCTGGTGGAAGGACTGTCCAGCGGAATGAAGGCCTTGAAATGGTACAATCCGGAGCAGTCCACAGAAGTGCAAAAAAGTGCCATCCGTACTCTGATCCATCATGGGACTCCCAGCGGACAATCCGGAAGCCGATTTGTTTGGCCGCTTGATCTTGTTGTCGCTGATGGCACCGATCAATTCGGATATATCATGGATCTAATAGATACTTCGCGATTCGCCGAGCTAGGTGAGGTATGGAACAGGTTGAAGCCGGCCCCGTCCATGAAAATCATGTGCCAAATCTCTTACAATGCAACTGACTCCTACCGGAAGCTGCATTTGGAAGGATTCTGCTACCGGGATATTTCCAAGGGGAATATTATGTTCGACTCGAAGACCGGTGAGGTACTCATCTGTGATAATGATAACATCGGCGTGAATATGCATTCCGATTCCCAAGTGTGGGGGACTATGGAATATATGGCTCCCGAGCTGGTAACCGGCAAAGCCAACCCATCCACCGATACGGATCTTCATTCGTTGGCAGTGCTGTTGTTCCAGCTGTGGGTGTGGCATCATCCAATGCACGGTCAGATGGAATATGATATCCGGTCCTGGGATCTTCCAGCAAAGAGGAAAATTTACGGGGAGGATCCAGTGTTTATTTTTGATCCCCATGATAAACGAAATGGATTGCCGAACGATCCGGATTATGCCACCGCTAGAAAAAGATGGGCCTGTATGCCGAAGCCGCTTCAGGAAAAGTTTATCCATGTTTTCTCGGTGGGTCTTAAAGATCCAAAACGGAGGGTGACCGAAGGAGAGTGGCGAAGTGTGTTCCAGGAGCTGGAGGATTGCATTGTGACGTGCCCTCATGACAGTGCGGAGAATTTCTGGTACGAAGGACTGAGCTCGATGAACTGCTGGTACTGCGGACGTGAAATAACGGAACCGCCCCGTTTACTCCTGAAGGGGGCTTCCGGAAGAAGCTTTATAGTGCTGACTCCGGGCTCGGTCTTAAAGAAACGCCATATCGATCCTTTTGCCGATCTGCGAACAGCAGAAGAGCCAGCCGGACAATTAGCGCAAAATCCGAACAATCCTTCAGTATGGGGGCTTCGGAATCTAACCACAGCTTCCTGGCAGGCGACGGTGGTCAACGAAGGCGTCAAAGAGGTCCCACCTCAACGGGCGATTCCGCTCAGTGTCGGACTCAGAATAACATTTGGCCATTGCGAAGGAGAGCTTCTGACCTAAACCGATGAAAAACAACAATCTAATTCAGATTTTGGCCAACTTGCGCCAGGAGCACGGAGTACAGCTGTTTCAAGAACCTCGTCGTCTAAAAGGGCTGCTGATCGATTACTCTGGCGGCATGTCACGAGAAATCAATCTGCTCGCGACGGCAGTGCAGATGGGCATCGCTCTAGAAATTGACTGCCAACAGGGGGAGATTCTCCAGCCACTTGTGCAGAAAAAGCTATCTCGCCGGTTGCAAGATGATATGGGAATCGCACAAGACTATGCGGACTGGACGATTCGGGCGCTTACCGAAGCTTGCGGGAAGAAGCTGGATGGAGGGGCTGTATCAGGCCGGATGGTGGGACCTTCGACCTCTACGGCGCCTACATTAGCAGGGAAAGGGGGGGGCGAGTTCGGCCACTCATTGTCGAAATGGCTGTCTGCGGAGGCCTATCGCGCCAAGTGTTTTATACGTAAGCACCGAAGGGTAGCTTCCATTACGGCTGTAACCGTAATGCTCACTGGAGCTTTGAGCTTCATTTTATTTGCGATTGATGGTCAATCCCCAGGTCAAATTCTGCAACAGAATGCTTTAGTAGCCGGACCGTCACAGACGCCTGAAGCTTCCGTACTGATCAGTGGCGCGACTCCGGACTCAACGGTTTCGCCTGCTGCTGAGGCGGTTCACGCTCTCACTTCCGGAGTAACGGTAAATCCTACGGCTTCGTTGTTATCTTCCCAAGAGACTGCTCGTACCAACGCAGAGGTGACGGTCGAGCCATCCGCTTCTCAGCCACCGTCCGGGGGAGTTCCTGTTTCACCGACACCTATTACGGCGGTAGCCAGTACTCTGATAAAAGAACCGGTAGCCCCCTCTAATACGACGGTAGCTGCCCCCCCCACTAAAGAACCAGTAGTTTCTGATCGTTCATCAGCTACAGCAGATTCTACACTGGCTTCACCACAAGTATCCGAAAGCTCCACTGCGGTCCCAACGACTGCAGTCACGGTGAACCCGGAGGACCGTAAAGCCCTTAGTGAAGAGTTTTACTTGCTAATCAAGAATTCTCCTTGCTGTGTTATTTCCTCCGAGACTATTCAAAAGATGGAGAATTTGTTGAAGCGGGGGGCGGATCCCAACTATGTTGTTTGGTATGGATGGCCAATTTTGTTGGATGCTTCAGCAAAGGGCTTAGCTCAGGCGGCGGAGTTGCTGCTAAAGTACGGAGCAGACGTCAACATAAAGACGAAGGATGAAATAACATCCATCTATGTCGCTAGCACTGGTTGGACCGTGAAGGTGTTGCTACAGGCCGGAGCTGATGTGAACAGCAGGAGATCGAACGGCAATTATCCACTAGACAATGCAATATCCTATAACAATAAGGAAGTAATAAAAGTACTACTTGAGGCAGGTGCTAAATCAACACGATCTGTACCGTCAGACCTCAAAAATTGAAATTTGTTATCATTGCTGCTTGAGGCATGAGCCACTCCCAATTCAACTGGAAATTTGAATCTTTCCACGCTCTGTAGAGTTCATACCGCTCACAACGGTGCAAAGTAGTTTTTAGGGGGGAAACGAAAAGCAATTGCTGATATAAATTCCTTCCTGAAAGAAAAGTGGATGTCTAGTAGGTGAGGGAAGACCAAACCGGACTTGATAAGCCATGGAAAAAGGTTATACGAAACTAGTAGAGATTTAGCAGTATAATTTTAGTGACGCTCATTATGACCATGAAATGTCCCAAGGGGGTAAGAAACATAGTAATGGAAACTACCGTTATCCTAAAGCAGATATTAAATGAACATGGAATCGCCGTTTGTTCCGACAAACGCCGGCTGTATGCCATGCTGATGGATCTGTGCCCCGGGAAGAGAACAGAGCTAAAGGTACTTATGGCCGCCATAGAAGAAAAGGTCGTGCAGGACCTTTTGAACATTAGTGAGGAAATTGTAGATTTAGCACAATATAACCGGTTTGTTCACCGATTGGTCTCAGATGCAGCAATTGAGAAAACCTTCGCGGAGAATGCAGTGGAATCCTGGATTCTGGCAATTGGCAAAAAGATGCCGGTTATGTTGGCACCACTGGCGCCAGAAGCTCAAGTCTCGGACCAGGTCCACGGCAAAAAGGCGACACCTGCTATATCTCTTACCCCATCAGCTGGAACCTCCAACTCTTCGAGACGATTTACATCCTTATCAACTCAAAAAATCTGGTTGGTGATCGTTGCCTGCGTGGTTGGTTTGGGCATTATTGGGTATATAGCGCAAACTACTGGAAATAAAAGCCCTTCAATGGTGGCTGATTCCTTAAAAGCATTAGACCCACCATCTTCTTCGCCGGACGCTATGTTTGCGGATTCTCCAATGAAAGTTACCGTCAGCGTGCCAAAGGAAAAGATGCCCAATCTAATTGGCTTAAAAATCAAAGATGCTAGGGAAACGCTCAGAGTACTTGGGATCGATCCGGATAAACACATTCAAATTGAGCAGCAGTTTTCCGACGAAGTGACTGTCGACACAGTGATTCAACAGTTGCCACGCGTCGACGAACAAGTATATCCTTCAACATTGACGGTACAACTTAGTGTGAGTAAAGGGAAGGAAACGTTCAAAATGCCGAATTTGATTGGCCTTTCTTTAACGGATGCTAAAAAAGCGATCAGCGACAACAGGCTCAAACTAGCCCCTGAGAATATCAGCTATGAATCGAGCTACAACTTCCAGAAGGATAAGGTGATCACCCAGTTTCCTTATGGGGCCGAAAATGAAGTATCTCCAGGATCTGAGATTAAGCTAATCGTTTCAAAGGGAATGCCCGACGACGCTGGGGTAATGACAGTTCCGGTGACCCTTGTTCCGATCATAGACGGCAAAGATTCTACATTTAAAATTACAGTGAGCGATGCAACCGGCGAAAATATCAACTATAAAACGGTTCAGACGTCCAAACAGCAAACTGTTAGCGTCAATGTGACCGTATCACCGGATAAAAGCGCCATTATCCAGATATATGAGCATAGTCAGTTGGTTAGTATACAAAAGCGGACTTACCAAGATTATGTAAGCCGCAAAAACGGCGGTTCTACCCAATCTACCAGTGGCGTTAAAGGTGGAGCTAACTCGGGTGCTGTTGATAACGCTGAAGATAAAGCAAATATTGAAAAAGAAAAAAGTTCTAGTGTCACTAATGCGATAACAAAACAGTTAATGGATAACAAAATTATTATTGGTGGAGAAAAACAGTATTTTTCTTACACTGATCCTTATCTCGTATTACAAAGTAACATTGACTTTTTAACCGGAGACAATACCCAAAGTTTAGACATATTGTTTAAAGTCACAAGTAAAACAGACGCCGCAGTAATAAAGATTACTTTTTATAACAAGCCACGAGAAGCTCCCGCTCAATTTCTTTTTGATACTATTGACGTAAAGTCTTATGCAAGCGGGGATCTAACTCTAGAGCAAATGATTAATAAGGTCAATGTAGCTGTTAATTACTTTCCAGTAAAGGACATAAAACCTTCAATTCATTAAAGAGGCAAACGGTACTTGTTATAATAAAGGAGGAGCATCAAGGATACCTCTTCCTTTATTTAAGGAAGTCGGTTCCAAAGTTGACCCTAGCTGTTTCCCCTCCGACGAACCATTGCTACAAGTAATGCTGCAAGTATTCAAAAGAAAATGGCTTCAATAACGATGCAAGATCAAAATCGTGCGTGGGTGAATGAACAAAAACGTAGTTGATGTATGCTAAAAAGTTATTGACGGAAAGGCAACAGCGCGCCGTCGCAGTCGCTTAGGCAGCGCGATAACTTATATGCAAAGCAAAGGGACACTCGTCGAATAGACGATGTCCTTTTTTGGTGTTCCATGCATGGCGATTAACTAGGCGGTTAATAATCCGGGGGTTATCGATCGACGCTGGTTCGAGGCTCCTAATAGGCTAGACTAGCTAAAGGTTAGTCTAGCCCTTTAAGTCCATGAGGATTGTACCCACGAAGCTTTACTGTCAACAATCTGAAAAATTTCTTCCTGATCATACCAGTATACCTCTGCACGTATAATTGATAGTTCTTCAACTTTTTTATAGCTTATCATTGGTGATGCCCAATCAGTATTACTAGGTGCTTTGCCACTGCTTACATTAGTATTCACATTTTCGCCAATTTCCCATATGGCAATTTGCGATAATCTGTTTACTACTCCTTCTGACTTTGTAACTGCTTGAAATGTTACTTGCATTCCAGCAGCTATGTTGTCAAAATCCCAGAAGATGCTTGGACTATTATTGGTTCCATTTTTATCATTTCCGAGGACCCATTTAATATCTGGTTGAATAAGCCCGTTATTAATTGGGAGGAATTTATGATTGTTACAAAAGAAATCAGGTTTTTTTTCGCTCAAGTTGATCTTCATGCCATTGATTCGTTGTATGGCATTTATACACTGTTTCTTGAATTCTCCGTATAGGCTGATCGAAGCTTGATCTGACTGTATCTGATCGTATAACTCAGGGGCTTTATCGCACTCTCGATGGTAATTGCCCCCCAAATCGTACGGAGTAGCAGTACCGCAAGGGCCAATGCCAACTACCAGGCTAGGTCGAGGAAGATTTTTCTCTTCATGTTGCTTTTTGATGGGAGCAATTTTCTGTAGATAATGAAACCCAAACAGCTTGTCAAAAATAGACATTTTATCTTGTATCATTTTCACGATATCATCATCCATATTCGTTTCAAAAGTATATTTGAATTCTGCTAATATAAAAGCTCTAGCAAATAAGGTGGTAAATATCAGAGCAGCGAGTGCTTTATTTTGTTCGGTATCCTGTCCAGTTTCTGCATAAGATATGATTTCTCCTAATAAGTCACCGGATGAATCTTTCAATAAAATCAAGGTGGTTTTATTTATTCCTTGTTCATCGTTTTTAGGCTTATACTCTCTTAACTTATCTTGAAGGCCCTGTACTCGTCCGGTAAACTCAGTCATTTTCAAACTTTTCAAATGATCTATTACTCTGTTAATTTCCGAAGTAATATGATTTATAATCTGTAAGATATTTGCTTCATCTTTTTGTGCGCTCTTCGGCTGGTTATATGCCTCTACAATTTTTGCTGCAATAGCTATCCAGTCCATAACCTGACAATTCACCTCATTAAGAAATAAACATTGCATGCTTAATATTTAACCTATTTATGACCCCAAGCTTAAAAAATAGAGAGTAGTGCCGCGGCAATCCACTCTCTGGACAGTTTTGAAGCATTGCCAGTGCATCTCTACTCCAACTCTACATTTGCTGTCAATGCGGTATCAATATAGGGATTGTCAATACTATCTGTTTGACCACGATGTTCTGCCTTAAAATATGCTCTGACCTTATGTGTGCATTTCCATTGTTTTGGCTTCGTTGGAGTTGCACCTCTAGTGTGCGTTTCTCTATTGAGATCTTCAAAACGGATGTCACTTATTCTCCAATCTACTCCGTATTGTTCTTCGATTGCTTTTAGACAATGCTCACATGCTTTTTGGTACGACCATGAATGGTCCTCTGGACTTGGTTTTTTAACGCTCCACGCGTATTCAAAAATATGCTCCGCCATAATTAAGGCCACCTTTAATCTTATTTAGTTTTCCACCTTATATTTTGGCGTCGAGTTTTTTTCTATTCATTTTCTAACGGATATTTTATATATGTTTCCATCCGATTATGTAGCAGCTGCAGAGGGCTCATTATGGGCTGGTATTGATGAATTTAAGTCGCAGTCGCCTAGCTTTAAACGATATTCGAACTTCTTTGTTATTTTATGTCAAGTCAATTTATTGCTAATAATTGTATAAATTTAAAATTTCCAGGAACAATACTGAAAATGAAAATTCAATATAAATTCGAGCGTATGAGTCTGCTATAGAACTCTTAATTTCACCTATAATTGGCGAGTGCTACTTTGGAGGATGATGAAAATGGAATATCCTTTTAAAAATTTGGTTTTCGAAGGAGGTGGAGTGAAGGGCGTTGCATTTGTCGGTGTAATGGATGCACTTGAGCAACAACAAAAAATACTGCCTAATATTATAAGAGTTGCAGGGACTTCAGCGGGGGCTATTGTCGCATTATTAGTTGGTTTAAATTATAGTTCACAAGAAATTCATGAAGAACTTCACAAATTAGATCTCAGAACCTTTACTGATGACGATCCAGGAATAATCCTAGATACCGTTCGATTTATCGATAATTACGGTTGGCACAAAGGGGACAAGTTCAAAAAATGGATTGAGGAAATTGTTGAACAAAAAACAGGAAGCCCTCACTCTACATTTCAAGATGTTTTCAATAGAAGAGTAACCAATAATTTTAAAGAGATCTATATTATCGGAACTAATATTAGGACTCACTGCAGCGAAGTTTTCTCGCATGAAACAACTGCCGACATGAAGTTAGCTGATGCAGTCAGGATTTCGATGTCCATACCACTATTCTTCGAATCCGTAAAATATAAAGATCAAGTATATGTTGATGGAGGATTATTATTTAACTATCCTTTACGTTTATTCGACAGATACAGATTTTTAACAAACAAAGAACATGGACATAAATCTGAAATTTTATGGAAAAAGGGGAATGGGGCTCTTGGAGAGCTTGAAAGTCATGAAGATCCACTTATTGTTAATATTGAAACATTAGGGATTCGAATTGATTCGAAAAATGGAATTAATATTATAAGAAATCATAGTGGAGAGCACTTCCCTGTTAGAAACATTTACGAATTTACTAAACACCTAATCGGTACAATATTTGATATGCAACAAAACAATAGTCATTTAAATGAGGATGTTGATCGGACAGTCCTTGTTGATTCAGGAACAATATCTGCGATAAATTTCGATATAACTGATAAGCAAAAAAAGGAGTTAATTGATTCCGGTTTGGAAAGTACAAGTTCATATCTGGCATCATATAAACTCCCTATAAAAACATAGACGTGTCACTTAAGTGTGGGGAGGTAGAAGAACAAAAGGGATCTTATCACGCGATTTCAGGCCCAATGAAACGGTAAACGGGACATACGGATATGGAAGACTTACTGTCACTGGAATAACCAACAATCACTTGGCCAATTCCAAGGAATTCGCGGTTTATGGGATTCTTGCGACTCCGATCAATTTGGCTGCAGGGAAAGTTGTGACTGTATCTAGTTCATCTGGTACCAAAATTGCTTCAAACGCCATTGATGCAAATTATGGTACTGAATAGTCAGCCTCCATCTCGAAACAAATTAAATAATCGCAGTTGTAAAAACCTCGGTAACGCAAGCCGAGGTTTTTTTGGGGTTTCGTAGGGGGCTCTTTAAAACTCATTATGATTATATATACTATTGAGCTAACTATCTTTATCGATGGCTAAATCCACACACTCAATTCGCCCAATGAACCCATGTAGTTGGAAAGGTTTTAAATATCATTCGCCATTAATTAAATGTGTCCGCCAATGCCAACCAATAATTCCAGAATCATTGGAGATAATTGAACTAAAATATACCCAATAGCTGCATTTTGTAGCATCTGCATACCTTTCTCTCGGTTCCCGACCATAATAAACAAACAGCCACCGGCGATCATGACACCAGCGATTGGATAAGATAACGATTGAATGAGGTTAATGAGTGGATCGAACGCGTGAAGAATTTTCCCCTTAAACGCATCGGACATAACAGCCATAGCTGGAACTGTTTCGGAAACGAAAGGAGCAGCAGTTGTGACGGTTTGAGCAAATGCTCGCGTAATTCCGAATGGGGGTAGACCGTTTATTAAGAATGCTATAGGTACCGCGTAACCAAGAAGTGCTTTAAGCTTGGGATCATTGAGTCGCCGTAATCTGTCTTTAAATGTTACGCGTTCCACTAAATGTAGTGTGAGGCCTTCGACTTTTATAAGGTTAGATAACGATTTGCTCCGCGAGCCATCCCAACACTTCGCTCCGACAGTAATTTGCATTTGAATTCCTCCTATTTGATTTCATCCCATGTGTATACTACCGTTTCAAGGCCTTCACACCAATCGAGTAATTGTTTCTTTCGGTTTTCCGTCATTGTGACCCATACCAGTTTAGGGAAGTATTTCAGCTTATCTTGAACGGCAGAGGTGGACTTTAATTTCTTGTATTTCTCGATCTTATCCCGATTCTTTACCATGTGCTGCAGGTGATCTACCTCTAAAAAATGTCGCCTCAATTGGAGTAGAAAGTAAGAATCAGGTATAACCGTAACGACGTCTTTTACGCTCAGTTTCATTTCGTTTTTCCAATCATCCGGTTTGAATCGGATATAGTAATCGTTCCTCATCAGATAATGGTTAACCTGTGTTGATTTTTGACGGACAACATCGGATCCGACACGTTCCCTGCCTGTTTTGTTTAAGTAGAAGTTGCTTTCACCTGTATCTCCACGAAAACTCGCTATAAACTCACTCATATTATTTAAAACTCGGCGAGCGTTTCTATCTCCACCAAGATCATGAAGCCGCTGTATTTGCCCACGACTTAAATAATCAAGCTTCTTCAATGATGAGAGTATGGCTTCTTCCCTCAGGAGTTTGTTTTGCTGTACCTGCCTCATAGTACTCCTCCTTTCGTGCTTTAATCGTGATATAGGGCCTTATGATGCGATCTATGAACTGATTCTCGATGAATGGGGTCTGAACGATATACTTGCGATCAGTCTGATATATGGCGCGCCCTTTGACAAAGGGAAGTTTCTCGGCACCGGACTCATCTAAGACCACTTGGCTGGCAGTGTCTGTTTGCAACTTGAAGCAAAGCCGGGCATCACAGTTTTGTTTGACCTGTCTTGGCAGCGTGTCGGCTGTTGGGTATTGGGTGGAAAAAATAAGGCGATATCCGAGGCCGCCACCGATCCGCGCGATTTCGGCAATGATTTTCTCACACTCGGACTTGATTAACTTAATTTCTTTGAGTGGCTCTCCTTGGATAGAAATTTCGGCTGCCTCATCGATCACAATAAAGTGACGATGCTTATATCCAGCCTCACGAACATCCTCAAAGCCTTTAGAAAGAAATTCTACTTGTTGCCTTTTTATATCTTCATGAATGCCCCTTAGCGCTATTAAAGTTTCTTGAGCGTCTTTGGCCACCGTGAGAACTTGACTGACATTAGAGAACCGATTGAAGGCCAGACCGCCTTTTAAATCAATGAGAGTAAATCTAATGTACTCAGGGTGATTGTGTAAGAGCGTGGTCACTGTATTCTTTAGGAACACCGATTTTCCGTAGCGAGTAGTTCCAGCCACGACCATGTGTGGAATCGACTCGAAGTTATGGTATATCACTGCGTCTCGGGATTCGCCCAAGCAGACTGTCCAGCCTTTGCATGATTGTAGTGTGTGTTCTGTGAATGGTATCAGCTCAGGCATAGGATCTTTGTACACTTGGATCTGCAGTGCACCGTCGTAATTCATTAGGATTTCCTTTCTTCGCATCCCGCCATTCATCATATTTTTGAGTTGCTCAAGCAAGTCGTGTTTCCATTGGATTTTCTTTAGGTCATCAAATGATAGATCCAGCAAGCCGCGTTTTTGATTCAATCCATCCTCGATGGTCCGTTGCTTCTTTTGGACTTCCTCAAATGAAAGGCCAAGCGGTAATCGGTACACGTATTCAGTTCCCCATTTATGGTGGGTTTTACGCAGTAAATGAAGCGTCACAAGCTTACCGCCATCCCTCACACTCAGTCCACAGTTGGCCGCAATTCGCTGTATTTTCTTCGCTTCTGATGCTGCGTGTTTATCAAAAATCGTAAATCCAAAAAATCCCGCCATGACCGAAATTGTCGCTAGTTCTAAAACCACAATCACGCCACCTCCTTTGCTTGTTATCCTTAGGATAGTTCCAGTGATGGGGAATCTTCCAAACTGGGTGAATGATCACGTTAACATGAAGGTTGGTATATTCCTCGAACATTGCCATAGTGGAAGTCCGAACGGAGGGGATGTTTGGTAGTATGTTCGGAAGGATAGATTGACATGAGGTGCGGAAGATTCCGTCTATGTTACCTATCCTTATGCCATACTATTTGTCCAACTTTCGCAAAAATGCGAATATATTTCGCTAGACTTGTCCATGCTGTGATTTAATAGGTAATAATGCCAACAGCTATGGGGGAAAAATAATGGGGTTTAAGAAACGTAGTAAGTATGGTGAGTTCATTGATAAGCATTTAGGGTACGGCGGTCAGGAAAAAGTGAGAGAAGTAAGTAAACTCACTCCAAACACGATTACTAAAGCTTGCAGTGATGAGAGCTACAGGCCAACAAGAAGTACTATGAAATTACTCATCGATGCTGCAATGCTTCTTACTAAACAGACCATTAATAAGGATGATTTTTGGATGTGACACTATTTATGGGTGGCATGGTCCGATAATATATTAAATAAAAAAAACAACCGATCATTTTAAATGAGCGGTTGTTCTATTTTTATTTTCAGTTCATCTTTACAAAGTCATAGTGTTGGGGAGAAAAAAATCGCGGGTACCTTTTATATGTAACTGTAATTTGATTACGGAACGTCTTATTTTTTTGTAGTGTGCTTTAGTATGTCAGCAGCCAATTTATGAAAAAATTTTATGTCTTCATAGCTATTAGAGCTCATTAGTGCCATAAAATTATAAAGCTCTTCATCCTTATCATTATTTTCAGGTTGTTGGCCATTAATTTCGATGAAACGAAAAACTTCTATTGGTGAAACATCAAGGGCTAGGATGATCTTTTCTAGGGTATCTATTGATAAATTGCGTTCTCCTCGTTCAATGCCTCCTATATATGTGTAAGGAAGTTCAGCCATCTCACCTAATTGAGTTTGTGTCAATTTTTTTGCAGTCCGTAAAGCTTTGATCTGCTTTCCTATCTCAAATTTCAGTAAACCCGTCATAATTGCACAATCACCTCTTATACCAAGATTAGGTAAGTTTGAGGTAGCTATGAAGACACTTATATCATAAAATAATATTTAAATAAGTCCTTATAAGGATTATTTTATAAATAATATCGCCGATTGATCTAATATCCTTCGGTTTGTAATATACAGTACATTAACTGCGAATGTTTTATGTTTACAAAAAATTGGATTGAAATTTGGAGGACAGGCCCAATGGTTAAGAAGTACTATGCAATAAAAAGAGGAAAAGAAACGGGGATTTTTGAGGGGAAATGGAAGGAAATCGAGCAAAAATATATAAAGGGATTCTCCAAGCCTCAATTTAAAGGATTTAACTCAAAGGAGGCTGCTGAAAATTATATAAATGAGCCGAATAAAAAGAGAACAGAAAACAAAACTCAAAAAAAGATATGGCATGGAAATTCAAAGCAAATAAAATTTGATTCAAATAGAGAAGACCACGTGGAGATGCGTACGGTTTTGATTGTAATTAGCGGTCATCAAAACTGTTTTTCCATAAACAAAACAGGATACTACAGATATATCCTAATTGACGAAAAAACGAATAAATATGTTAGTGTGAATCCATCTCCTTCAAAACAGAACCTGACCCCGAATAGGGCAATCATTGAAGGAATTATTGACGCTATAAGTAGGTTAAAGCAGCCTTGCCACATCAAACTTTATGCAAAGACAGCATTCGGTTTTGTTAATATGATTAAAGGGGGGAAAGGTCCAAATGCAGATATGTTAAAGCTATTAAGGACAGAGCTTCTTAATAAAAATCATGTTGTAGAGGAACTTATTTCTCCGAGTTTAATCGTTGAAGAATATTTTGATAATTATGTATAAGGGAACAACGTAATCGTTTTTATTAAGGAACAATAGTAAAGTACCGAGGGTAAGGTTTAGAGTTGTATTGCTACTTGTTGACGAACTGTTGACGAATTTCGTCAACAAGTAGCGGATTACATTTTAATGCAACTAAATGGAACAAAATCCCACCTAAAGAAAGCCTTATAGTACAAGATGTTAACTGAATATAACAGAGCGCTTAAGAGTCGCCACATCACTTTGAGGGGGTGGCGCTCACAAGGCGTGAGGGTTCAAATCCCTCCGACCGCATCCCATGAAAACCCTTGTTAATCAAGGGTTTTTGTTATGTATATGGAAGTATAGACCAGTTCCTATTTTGGGAAAGTGGTTTTTTTTGTTTGAAGCTGGAGCCGTTGATTATTACAAAGCCATAAAATAGCAGGATTGTGTAGGAAGTTAGCTATTGTCTGCATTAAATCTCTTGTATTTTCACGTTATAATGAGGAACGAAATGAAATGTAAGCGCAATCAATGGACTGATGATCCCATACGATCGCAGGAGGTGAAACGGGAGGTTCGCAGATGTCCCGAGGCAAATTGAATGTAGATCTAAATTGACTACCTGGAGGTTGTAGAAATGTTTAAACATGCTAAGCAACTGATTAAAGCAACTTGCTTCATTACATTAAGCTCACTCCTCATTTCTTCTTTCGGTATCCAAACACCTTCCGCACACGCAGCGGTTGCTAGGCAAATGGAGAAATTAGACCGCGGTCTAGTGGCAGTTAAGGTCAGCACGGGCGTCCTCGTCAGTTGGCGACTTCTCGGGACGGAGGCAGCAAGCACTTCGTTCAACGTCTATCGAAATGGCGTTAAGCTCAATGCTTCACCGATCACGACAAGCACGAATTATCAAGATAATTCGGGTACCACGAGCTCCAGTTACACGGTTAAAGCCGTTGTTGGTGGCGTTGAGCAGACCGCGTCAACTGCGGTTACGCCATGGGCGAACAACTATTTGGATGTGCCGCTACAAAAACCTGCGGGCGGGACGACACCAGACGGTGTCAGCTATACCTATAACGCCAATGATGCAAGTGTTGGCGATGTGGACGGTGACGGCCAATATGAAATCATTTTGAAATGGGATCCTACGAATTCCAAAGATAATTCACAGGATGGCTATACGGGAGAAGTGTTTGTCGATGCTTATAAATTGAATGGTACGCGGTTATGGCGAATTAGTATGGGTAAAAATATTCGAGCTGGCGCTCATTATACGCAATTCATGGTTTACGATTTAGATGGAGATGGTAAAGCGGAAATCGCCATGAAAACAGCCGATGGAACGAAGGACGGCACTGGCGTAGTCATTGGCAGCTCAACGGTGGATTATCGCAACAGTGTGGGGAGAGTTCTGAGTGGTCCGGAATTTTTAACCATCTTTGAAGGGGCAACAGGAAAGGCGTTGACCTCAACGAGTTATGATCCACCGCGCGGCACAGTCGGCGATTGGGGCGATACATACGGTAACCGGGTAGATCGCTTCTTAGCGACGGTCGCCTATCTGGATGGGCAGAAGCCCAGCATCGTCATGGCACGCGGCTATTACACAAGAACGGTTCTGGTAGCCTACAATTGGCGTGGTGGAACACTATCTAAATTGTGGACATTTGACAGCAATACCTCAGGCAACTCGGCTTATGCAGGGCAAGGGAACCACAACTTAACAGCTGCCGACGTTGATGGTGATGGCAAGGATGAAATCGTCTATGGCGCGATGACGATTGATGATAACGGAGCTAAGAAATATAACACAGCGTTGGGGCATGGCGATGCCCTTCATGTCGGCGATTTGGATCCGAACAGCGCGGGACTCGAAGTATTCAAAGTGATGGAAAGTACTAGCGCTACCTATGGCGCAGCCGTGTGGAATGCGGGAACTGGAGCCATCAAGTGGGGAGTGAATACAGGTGCTGATACGGGAAGAGGTATGGCAGCTGATATTGACCCACGGTATGCCGGCGAAGAAGTATGGGCAAGCAATGGTGTTGGGCTTTATCAAATCAATGGTACCAAAATCAGCTCCACGACTCCTTCCTCCATTAACTTTGGTATCTGGTGGGATGGCGATGTTTCCCGTGAGCTTCTTGATCATAATTGGGATGGCACGAATGGGGTTGGACGTATTGATAAGTGGAATTACACAAGTCTCAATACAACGACCTTATTAACCGCAACAGGAACCAATTCGAATAACTCCACGAAAGGGAATCCTAGCTTGCAAGCCGATTTATTCGGCGATTGGCGTGAAGAGGTCATTTGGCGGAAATCAGACAGTTCAGCTTTACGCATCTATGCAACGCCTTATGAAACAACGACACGCCTCTGGACTTTAATGCATGATCCACTTTACCGTCTGGATATCGCTTGGCAAAATGTAGCTTACAACCAGCCGCCTCACACGAGTTACTATCTCGGGACAGGTATGGCTACACCGACGCAGCCGAATATCTATACCACGCCATAAACTGAGAATAAGAGAAGCGTTCGGGTCACTCCGGCGCTTTTTTCTCATTCCATTCTTAGTTGTTGAATGCGTTTTCTACATACAGCAGGGGATGTCCCATAGAAAGCGGAAAACTGGCGAGAGAAATAAAAGGGATGATTGAACCCGACTTCCTCCGCAATTTCGGCCATCGTTAATGAAGTCGTTTCTATGAGTTTTCTAGCTTGGCGAAGTCGAATCTTATTTAACATGTCCATCACGGATTCACCGGTCTGTTTTTTAAAGAGATGGGCGAACCTGGAAGCAGATAAGTTAACGACAGCAGCCAGTTCAGCAACCGTATAAGGTTGACTATAATGCTGTGTAATCAGCGCTAACGTATGTACTATGCGTGAATCCAACGGATATTCGGTTTGCATGGCACTTTTGGACAGGAGAAGGAGGAGTTTTTCAAGTGCGTTGATAGCGAATCTTTCTGAGTAGAAATCCGTTTCATCATTGTATTGAATTAAATTGTAAAAAGCATTAGTTACCTGAAGCGACTCGTTTTCAGAATGAAAGCGAGCAAATCGTATGCCTTTAATCGCCTCTGGCAGCTGTAAAAGCGGTAACCATTCTTCCTTCGGGACAAAATGACACCAATAAAACTCCCATAGCGTGTTCTCTGGCGTTCCGTAAAAATGGGGGGTGCCTGGTGTGATTAAGGTAACCTCATCCTGGTGGCATTCATAGGTTTCTTTACCGTTGTTAAATAAACCTGTCCCCTTTAACGTCAAGGTCAAATAATAATCTTTCGTACCATTGGACCTTTTCACCTTGTAGCCAAATGATTGGCGATAATGGCCGGAAATTAGCTTTCCGGGGATCGTAGTTAAATTCTCAGTGGCAGAAAAAGACATGAACTCAGTCATAATCGCTTTGCCCCCATTTCCCATTTAGTTACTAGTATATAGGATTTTATGGAAAAATAAATCGGGTACAGCGTGTAGCTCGAATACAAAAATTGATCTTGCATGCACCAGCCATTACAATGGAAATAAGTAGTTAGGCAAATTTTCGGAGGTGCAGGAATGGCAGATCAAGCAGGAATTCAACCACTTATTTTGGATATGGACGTTAATGGGAATCCATTCACCGTACATGCAGCATTACTTTGGGACGAGAAGGATGTCATCCTTGTTGATACGGGTATCCCTGGCCAGTTAGAACTTATTCGCGACCAACTTGCTGCAGCATCCTTTCCTTTTGAAAAGCTGACGAAAATCATGATTACGCACCAAGACATGGATCACATTGGCAGCCTGCCAGAACTGGTGGGCGCTGCTGAGGGACGGATCGAAGTGCTGGCGCATGAACTTGGCAAGCCTTATATTCAAGGGGAAGTGCCCTTGGTTAAACGCAAGATTTTGGCTACTCCTACGAAAGTGGATGTGACGCTTCAGGATGGGGATGAACTTCCTTTCGGCGGGGGCATTCAGGTCATTTATACACCTGGTCATACGCCAGATCATATCAGTCTGTATCACCCAAAAAGTAAAACATTAATTTCCGGAGATGCGCTTACGTCGCAAGACGGTGTGCTTATGCCTCCAAATCCTCATTTCACGCCGGATATGCCGTTAGCGCTGGAATCCGTAGCTAAGCTGCTGGACTATGACATTGAAACTGTCATCACTTATCATGGTGGCGTTTGTACGGAAAATATTAAAGAACGTCTCGCTGAAATTGCGCAAGGTCAGGCATAAGGAGCTCCTATGGATCCCAAAGTCAAACAGGCTTTAGACATAACACTTCAGAACTGGCAGACCATGACGTCGTATCAAAGTGATGAGAAAGAAGCAGTGGCCGATCAATTCCAATCTTCGTTCTATGTATTTATTGATACCGTCAGCGATTGGGTACTCCGTCAAGAACCCATGCCTCAAACCCTGGATGAGATGCTAGCAATTGATATGATCCAAGATATTTTCGATCTATTGCCTGCTCCCTTGCATCTGAATTTGGAGACGGAGTTAGAATTAATGATAGACGGGGTAGAACGCGAGGATGAAGATAAATATGATTGATATAAAACAAATGTGAATCGTTCTCCAAGGATGTTTAGAAAAATTAGTTGTAACCAAAAAAGCGCGATGTCAAATTTTATCGACACGAGTGTATATGTGGTGGCCTTCTCACGCAAATAGGGCAACGAATGCCTAGTAGACATTCTTCATGCTGGTGTAACTTCGACGGTAAACATTGATGAACAGCAGTATGGCGGACAGTTGAATTTGCTGGGTACCTATACGTTTGACGCAGGTACTTCAGGTAATGTGAAGGTCCGCAACGAGGGTGCGAATGGACACGTGACAGTGGATGCGGTTAAATTTGAGCCGGCTCCTTAGTAGGGAGTGAAAGAAGAAGCCTAGGGGCTTCTTCTTTTTTGGCTTTATAACTTACGCGCCTCTAGTGGAGATGTTGCGCAACAATTGCGGAGCTAATGCGAACGCGTAAGTCGAAAAAATCGACTTAGAGAGCTCGGCAGGCCAAGCAGCGCTCCCGTAAGTCGAAAAAATCGACTTACACACTCCGGCGGTACTATTTTAGCATGTACGAAGCATGAATTAGCACTAAACCCGACTAAAACACTCAGTCCAAGGGGTTATATTGGCATTTAGTAAATATTAAAATATAACATAATGATTTAGCTAAAAGCAATATTTTTTTCGAAAAAGACTTGATAAAAACATTCAAATGGGTTAATCTTCTAATTGTTGGAAAACAAATAAAGTAGAGAGAAAGGAGTGGAACAAATGGAAATGATGAGCATGAAAATGATGATGTCGATGTGCATGGAAGAAATGATGTGCAAAATGAACAACATGAAGATGATGATGGATTGCATGCAAGGTATGGAAATGGCGGACATGATGGATATGGATATGATGATGTCCAAGATGCAGTCTTGCGATGAGATGATGACGATGATGATGGGTATGATGCGTGAAATGAAACAAACCGCTGTGTAAGATTCGTCCTTATACAAGGAGTTATCGAACACACTCGGTTATCATTGGATTCATACGATGGAATTTTTGTGGCAAGTACATATCAATCTGCAAATTGATGCGTACCGTTAAGATGCAATTCTGCAGAGCAGATGACTGCATGCATGGAAATGACGAATAGGCATGACCGATGTCCGGTAGAGCGGTAATCCGCATACGGGATTTTTTGCATTTTTACCTATGATAAGTCGCGTTCAACTGTTTACCAATTTCAACTCGCTGTAGTTTCAATCCCCAAACTTCCTCGATCAACCGAGAAGAGACATACACGTTATCTGTTTCCCTCAATTGTCTGTATAGCTCCAGCATCTTCTTATTGACGGCATCGAACTGGTGCCATAGTTGGCTTATTTGATATTCAAGTATCGTTTGTTGCATATATAAGGCTGATTTACTCAGCGTCTGTATAATTTCGTTTTGCCATTGGGCGTCCCCGATTTGCTTCGCATAATTCAACAAATCCAGATAATCATCTTTCCAGCGTTGCTCCAATTTCACGGTTTCTAGCATGGCGGTTACCTCATTTCGGCTTTATACCTAGTATTATACTCGGAATTAAGGGAATTGCAAGTGCGAATATTATTTGATCCAAAAGTTATTAAAATTGTAGTTCATGCCTAAACAATAAATCCACTATTCCGATGTTATTCCCGATAATATGTTTCTTCCCTTCGCCTAAGAAAGCGCGCCGCAATCGATGAAATAAGGGATAGGTTGAGAGTTGAACTGTAAAATTGGAGAGCTCATTTGGGATATTTTTAATATTTTCTATTGGTTGTAATTTCTAAAAAAGTGGTTGTAAATCTTTAATTAATACCAGGCTATCCCATGTATTATAATTAGTAGCGCTTTCATTAAGAAGGCGAAATTTAAAAAAGGGGCACACCTGATGAGTATTATATCTATCTCAACACCCGTTCAATTGAAGAATGTGATAATCCAGGATGACTTCTGGTCCCCTTATATTTCATTAATTCGCGATGTTGTAGTTCCTTACCAGTGGGAGGCACTTAATGACCGAATCGAAGGCAACGAGCCAAGTCACGCCATCCAGAATTTCAAAATCGCTGCCGGATTGGAGCATGGTGACTTCTACGGCATGGTGTTCCAAGATAGCGACGTGGCCAAGTGGCTAGAAGCCGTTGGTTATCTTTTGGAGCAAATGCCTGATCCCGATTTGGAAAAGGTAGCGGACGAAGTCGTCGATCTGATCGCTAAGGCGCAGCATGCGGACGGATACGTAAATACGTATTTTACACTCAAAGAAAAGGCAGGCAGATGGACGAATCTCGCGGAGTGCCACGAGCTCTACTGTGCGGGTCATCTGATCGAAGCGGCGGTCGCCTATGAGAAGGCAACGGGGAAGGGGAAGATTCTGGAAGTGGCTTGCAAGCTCGCCGACTGCATCGATGCGACGTTCGGGCCAGAGGATGGGAAGATCAAAGGTTATGACGGGCACCAAGAGATCGAGCTGGCGCTAATGAAGCTCTACAGAGTCACCTCCAATGATCGCTATGTGAAGCTGGCGAAGTTCTTCTTGGACGAGAGAGGGCAGAGTCCCCACTTCTACGACTTAGAGTTCGATCGCCGGAATGGCGAGACTCACTTCCAAGCGCTGAAGATAGCCAAGGACAAATCTTACAGCCAAGCGCACATCCCGATTCGCATGCAGCAGACGGCCGAAGGTCACGCGGTGCGGGTCGTCTATATGTGCACGGGTATGGCCGATGTCGCGGCAGCAACTGGAGACGAGGATTTGTTAAAGGCATGCCGAGCGCTCTGGCATAACATCGTGAACAAGCGGATGTACATTACGGGATCGATCGGCTCAATGTCTTACGGCGAGTCATTCACACTCGATTACGATTTGCCGAACGATACGGCTTACGCGGAGACGTGCGCATCGATCGGTCTCATCTTCTTCGCCCAGCGGATGCTTCAGATCGAGCAGAGAAGCGAATACGCGGACGTCTTGGAGAGGGCGCTCTATAACACCGTTATCGGCGGAATGTCTCGCGACGGACAGCATTTCTTCTATGTGAATCCGTTGGAAGCTTGGCCTGAAGCGAGCGGTAAGAATCAGAATTTCGATCACGTGAAGATGGAAAGGCAGCGATGGTTTGGCTGCGCTTGTTGCCCACCTAATATCGCTAGGCTGCTCGCCTCTCTCGGCAGCTATATCTACTCGTTCCATGGGCATACCCTTTATGCTCACTTATATATTGGGAGTCAAGTCACGGTTGAGGTGGATGGCGGCGCCGTTGGGCTCATCCAGCATTCCGAGCTCCCTTGGAACGGTAACATTAAATTCGAGCTGAAGATGGATGAGCCCAAAATCTTCTCCTTGGCTCTACGGGTACCAAGCTGGTGTAGGTCTTGGGATGTCAGGGTTAACGGGCAACCGGTAGTGGAATCCGCTATGCGCCTGTTTAACGGTTATCTTCATCTCGAACGGAAATGGAATGCTGGCGATATCGTCGATCTGGTTCTTGCAATGAACGTTAGTCCGATGAAAGGCAATCCGGAAATTCGAGAGACCGTAGGCATGGTCGCCATCCAGCGAGGGCCGATGGTGTACTGCCTGGAGGAAGCCGACAATGGCAAAGGTCTACATAAACTGATTATCCATCCGGGCTTCGAAGATCAAGTTAGCTTTGATAGCAGCTTGTTAGGTGGACTGCTTACCATTGACTTAACCGCTTATCGGCTCCAAGACGAGGGCTGGAAGGATCAATTGTACCGCGTGAAAGACGAGGATCACTTAGAAGCGACTACGGCCCGATTTATCCCTTACTTTGCTTGGGCGAACCGGGGAAGCGGCGAGATGAGAGTGTGGATTAGAGAAAATACGGTTTTACCCTCATGAGGTGCAAGGATAGATCACGCTTGTTAACTCTGGTCAAGGAGGGAAGGGAGCAATCCACAATATAACAGTCTTAATAGACAGATGAAATATTCCCCGCCTACGCGGGAGGAATCAAGGAGTGACGGCGAATTATATATGATGGAGGGGTTAATATGAAAACAATGAAAAAGGGATTCGTGGTTAGCTTATCAATGGTCTTGATCTTAAGCATGATGGCTGGATGCTCCACGAATAACGATAAACCAAGCGCATCGCCAACGGGAGAAGCAGCTACAAAAGCACCAGAGAAGACGGCAGCTCCTTCCACGGAGAAGGTTAAGATTACCTATTCGATGTGGGGAAGTGAGGCTGAAGGAAGCGCAACCCAAGCAGCGGCGGATAAGTTTAATGCTTCTCAAAACAGAATCGAAGTCAAAGTGCAAGCGATTCCTTGGGAAAACTACATGACCAAACTGAATACGCAGGCTACGGCAGGTCAATTACCAGATACAGGAATATTGAAGGAGGATGGCGTCATCCAGTGGTCCTCCGATGGTATGTTGAATGATGTAAGCGCCATGTACTCGGGAAGTGACAGCAAGCCGCTGGATAGCCTAGCTTACAAATATCAAGGCAAAACCGTAGCCTATGCCGCTGCGAATGAAATTCTGCTCCTTTATTACAACAAAGACATGTTCGATAAAGCAAAAGTACCTTATCCGCCATCCGCATTGGATAAAGCATGGACATGGGATGAATTCGTAGCAACGGCCAAAAAGCTGACGGTCGATAAGAATGGCAAACATGCTGACGAGGCTGGCTTTAATCCGCAGAGCATCGTTCAGTATGGTGCATCCGTCGAAAATCTGGCATGGCAGTTGGAGGCCTGGGTGCTCAGCAATGGCGGCGGTTTCTATTCGGGTGACGGTACATCGGTGAGAATCGGGGAAGACGCCAGCATCGAAGCGATTCAGAAAGTCGCGGACCTGTACTTGAAAGACCATGTTGCCCCGTTGTCTGTTGGACAGACCGATGATGGCATTCAGCGTACCATCATCGCAGGAACGGTCGCCATGGCCACGAACGGCCAGTGGAACATAGGCACTAGCTTGAATGCAGCCAAAGATGCAGGACTGAAATATGGCGTTGCCGTATTACCATACTTTAAGGAAAAGGTTACTCTCAACACGGGCGGTGCCAATGTCGTATTCTCCCAAACCAAGCATCCGAAAGAAGCGATGGAATGGCTCAAATGGTACACAGCTGAAGAAAACAACTGGGGACTTATCTCATCGGGTATTTGGATGCCAACACTGAAAAAGTGGTATACGGATGAAACGCTTACCCATAGATGGGTCGACAATAAGAACTTCCCTCCGTATAACGAATACAAGTCAGCTGTAGTCGATTATGCGCAATCCTCAGCCGCCAGACCCGCTGCCTGGTTCTATACAAATCATACGACGGACTTTAACACCTTGCTGGGATCGACCTTGGGGGATGTTTGGACCGGAAAAGCTACCGCCAAGGATGCCATTACCAAAAATCTCGAAGCTTTGAAAGCAGCCAATAAAGGCAAAAAATAACGTATAGGAAGGATGACCGCTAAGAACAAGCAAGCGGCGGTCATCCTTCACATATGAGGTGGGGGGCAAGATATGGAAACCTTTAATAAACCTCAGCAACGCCGTTCCCGCTTTCATTCAAGCGAGGCAAGTGTTGCTTACATATGCTTGATTCCAGCAATACTCGGATTAATCTTCCTGACCTATCTGCCTCTTCTCGGCGTGTTGGGAATAAGTATGACGAATTGGACGGGGCTAAAAAACCCCGAATTTATCGGCTTCAGCAATTACATCACGCTATTTACCACCGATCCTTATATTAAAGATTCAATTATAGCAACGCTCTACTTCGCATTTTTATCCGTAGCCGGAAGTATGGTTTATTCACTTTTCATCGCGATGCTGTTGAATCGTAAAATTCCGGCAAGAGGATTCTTCAGAGCCGTATTCTATGTGCCTTTCGTTTTGCCTGCTGCCGCTATATATGTAGGATGGTCCTGGCTTTACGAGGCGAATTTTGGTTTCTTCAACTATCTTCTCTCCGAAATTGGTTTGAACAAAGTTCTCTTTATCGCCGATTCCAATTTCGTAGTCCCATCTCTTTCATTGATTGCGGTCTGGCTGTCGGGTAACTTAATCGTTATTTTTTTGGCAGGGCTTCAGAGCGTTCCGAGCGTCTATCATGAAGCGGCTGAAATGGATGGCGCCAACGGGTGGAATCGCTTCCGGCATATCACCTTGCCTTGTATGACGCCGATCATCTTTTACAACCTGTTGCTAAGCCTGATTGCCAATCTCCAAGTCGTTACGCCAGCCCTTGCACTGACCAATGGTGGTCCGGGCAACTCTTCCCGATTCATGACTTATCTGATGTATGATCAGGCTTTCGTCAATTACAAGCTGGGCTATGCCTGCGCGACGACCTTTATTATTTTCGCCATTCTTGCCGCTTTTACTGCCGTTTTGTTCAAGACGTCGAAACGGTGGATCTTTTCCGAAGGAGACGACGATAAATGAGCGAAGTCGCATACGCCAGATTGAAGAGTAAGAAACGCAGTGAACGAACGATGAACGTGCTTACACTTATAGTCGTCATTGTATTTGCCCTCATCGTACTCTTCCCGATTTGGTGGATATTCCGTACGTCACTGATGACGAATCCCGAGATCTACAAGTATCCGCCGTCTCTTATACCGAAAAATTGGTTGTTTTCCAATTATGAAAAAACATTGAATATATTTAAATTTTGGAAGTATCTGTGGAATACGATGATCATTATCGTTCCTTCCTGTTTGGGGGGGACGTTCACGGCTACCTTGTGCGGATATGCCTTTGCGAGGTTGCGGTTTAGAGGCAAACAATTGATCTGGATTCTTTGCGTCGGTTCAATGCTCTTGCCTGCCATGGTTACGCTCATTCCCCTCTACATTGGATGGACACGTGGTTTGGGGCTCCATGACAGCTATCTGCCATTGATTTTGCCCTATTTTTGCGGGGGCGGCGCTTTTAATATCTTTTTGATCAGGCAGTTCATTCTCTCTATACCGAGAGAACTCGACCAAGCGGCAACGATAGACGGCGCTGGGTACTTCCGGATTTTGTTCAGCATTATTATGCCGGCGATCAAGCCCGCTATGATCGTCGTTGCCTTGTTTATTTTCATCGGATTATGGAATGATTTGCTCCAACAGATGATCTACATTAATTCGAGCGATAAATTCACCATAGCGTTGGGGCTTACCAATTTTAAAGGTCAATTAAAGCAAGATTGGTCGTTGACGATGGCAGCCACATGCCTGTCCTTTGCGCCAGGCGTCATTTTCTACCTGATTGGTCAAAAATATTTTGTAGAGGGAATCACGTTGACCGGTATGAAAAGTTAATCTGGAATGAGCAAAAAGAACCCCCTTGAAGGATAATCCTTTAGGGGGTTTTTAGGTTGATATTTTTAAAGAAAATTCCTGCGACATTAGTTCATATAGTGTAAAAATAGGTTGTGAAACTTAAAGTAAATCGCACAAATTTTAGATATGATAGAAAATGTAAGCGCTATATAATTTAACAAATAAGGAGGTGTGCCGCAAAGGATGACAGCACGTTACAGCCAGGATTTAAACCTAATGGTAAGAGAAATCCCCGCTAGATGTCGAAGAAATCTAGGATGAGAAAGAGAGGCTACTTAATGAAGCAAATACTTAGTAAGTATTGGAGTAAGATGTCAAAGTCACAACGTATGCAACTGTTTGCAGCATCTACGTTTACTGCAGCAGCCATTCTGTTGGTACCGCAACTCGCTTCAGCGAATACAATTACGAACAGTAATTTTACAGTTCAGACGGGTACGAATGGCGAAATTACTTCTCTACAGATTGGCGGGGATACGTATCCAACCAATTATGTCATGAATGCAACGAATGCACCGAATCAGAATACAGCTGATCATCAATGGGTTGGGGAGCTTATGTTTACGTATAAGCTTGGAACAGGGGCTTGGACACAAGCGCTTTCGAGTAAATCGGCGGATGGCAGAACCACTTCCCAAACGGGCAATACCGTCAATATTACGTATCAGAATTCAACCAACAGTGCAGGGATTAAAAACTTCAAAGTGGATGAATCGTATTCCCTCGTGAGTGACTATTTGAAATGGCAAATTACCGTTACCAATACGAGCACGCAAACTTTGGAAATCGGAGATTTCGGCCTCCCGCTCCCCTTCAATGAATTCTTCACTGCTGGCAATAATGACGAAATCTATGAGACACGTGTCATTACACATGCCTATATCGGCAACAATAGTTCGTATATCGTGGCACAGCGTCCTAGCGGTATTGGCCCTTCTCTGCTTATGGTACCTGACACGACGACGGGAGCGGGACTTGAGTATCAAGACAATTGGCGCGTTGAGGAGCATCCAGGCAGCATGTGGGCAGCGGATCAAGGGGGCTATGCGAAGGGGCTGAATGTGTACTATATCCACTCCAATGTGATTAAAAGCAATGGTCGTGGATATTTGCCCAACACGAGCCTAACATTGGCACCAGGCGCAAGTAAAACGTATGCCTTCAAATTCTTTAAAGCTGCCGATGAGTATGCTGTTCAAGACAGGCTGTATAGCGAAGGTATGGTCGATTTCAATGTAGTTCCTGGCATGATTGTGCCAACGAATCAGACGGCTAAGTTCGATTTGCACACATCCAAAGTGATTACTGCTGTTACACCGCAATACCCATCCGAGACGACAATTACTTCTTTAGGTACAACGGGAACGGATCACAAATTGTATCAGATGACGATGACCCATTTGGGACAGAATAATATTACGGTTACGTACGGCTCAGGTGAGAAAACAGTTCTTCAATTCTATGCTATTGAACCTATCGATGCGGCATTACAGCGGCATTCAACGTTCATGGTGAACAATCAACAATGGAATGTGCCAGGGGATATTAGGGATAAAGTGTTCGATGACTGGATGATGCAGACCAAAGCCAAGCGAAACAATTTCGCAGGATACTGGGGTTGGGGAGATGACTGGGGGCTTACACATGGTCAATTCCTTGCTGAGAAAAATGCCCTTACGCCTATCGCTTCTGAAGTAACAGCCGTAGATAATTATTTGGAAACGGCCGTATGGACAAATTTGATGAATGGTCATCATACCGATTATCTTGTACCAGATTTTCTAATGGCGCAACCAAACACAACGCCAACCTATCGGGGCTATGCGTATCCGCACATTTATAATACGTACTTCAGTATGTATAAAATTGCTAAGCTGTACCCAAATCTTGTGACATACAAGAATCCCAAAAATACGTATTTGCTTCGCGCATATAATGTGTTCAAAGCCTTGTACGACGGACCTGTTGCCTACAACTGGGAGACGGGATTAATGGGTGAGTTAACGACACCAGACATTATTAAGGCACTTCAAGATGAGGGCTATACGACACAAGTGAACGATATCATCAGCAAAATGGCAACGAAATACAACAATTTTTCAGCAAATTCCTATCCATACGGATCTGAATATAGCTACGACAATACGGGAGAAGAATCTGTCTACATGCTGGCTAAGATGAATAATAACAATACCATCAAAGGTAAAATTAATGCCAAAACGAGAGCAGCACGCGGTCATATGCCAGTGTGGTATTACTACACCGATCCTGTAACCATTACGGGAGACAACTGGTGGAATTTCCAATACAGCACGTCACTTGCAGGTTATGCGATGGATGACTGGATTCGTACGAATTCCACGACGCCTGAGAGGGAACAGCGGTTATCCTATGCGGCTAAAATAGCGAATATCGGTGCGATCAATTCTGGTCAAATCAGTAGTGATGCAGCGAATATCGGTGCTGTTTCTTGGACTTACCAGGCAAGTAAGGGAAATAATGGCGCTCTAGGCCTGGACGGCGGTCCGCTATTTAATGGCTGGCGCGGGATGAGTGGCGAAGCCGATCTTGGGCTGTTCGGTGCTTTGAAAATTCTAAGTGCAGATATTGCAGTTGACCCTATTTTTGGCTTATATGGCTACGGGGCGGACGTTAATCTGAGCAGTGGGAAATATACGATCACGCCGAAGGATGGCTTGTTCAAACGATTGAATCTCATTACAGAGAAATTGTCCATGGAGCTTGAGCGTGACCAATATACGTCGGCTATTGTAGCAACAGCTAAGAATGATGTGAACTTTACTTTAAAAAATTCCACCACAACGGCGGCCCACGTTACGAAAGTCACGTTCACGGGTCTTGCAGCAGGTACCTATAATGTGCTTGTGAACAACGTGCAAACAGGCACGGTGACGGCGACGTCAGGTGCTAAAACCATCGTTAATCTTAGCATTGGAACGAATGCTACGTACGATGTGAAACTGCAAGTAGGCACACCGTCAGGGCCTCAAGACGTTGCACCGCAAGGGACAGCGACAACCTCATTCGTGTCATCTTGGGAAAGCCTTGCAGGGCTGAACGATGGTTATTCACCGACAAGTTCAAATGATAGAGGACATCTTGTATACGGTAACTGGAATAATCCAGGAACGACACAATGGGTGCAATACGACTTCGCATCAGCGAAAATATTATCGAGTACTGCGATTTATTGGTTTGATGATGATCAAGGCATCGATCTGCCAGCTTCCTATACTATCCAATATTGGAATGGAACAGCGTGGGTCAACGTAGCAAGCCCATCAGGACTAGGGGTTATCGCCAATCAATATAACACGACGACATTCACGCCTGTTTCTACCACCAAAATCCGTGTCAACATAACAGCCAAAGCAACCACATCAACAGGAATTGAATCGTGGAGAGTATTCGGAACATAATCCATTTCGTAGAGGCTGCCTCTCGGATCTTCTTAGATCTGAAGGGCAGCTTTCCTATAAAAATAGCGCAATTTGGTAACTAAAATTAGGAGGAAGAGAGATATGACGACTGTGTTAAAAGCGAGCATGAAATTGGATAAAGATTTTCGAATTGCTGAAGTCGATGAGCGCATCTACGGATCTTTCATTGAACACCTGGGGCGCGCTGTTTATGGCGGCATTTATGAGCCTGGACATCCGGCAGCAGATGAACATGGCTTTAGGCAGGATGTTCGTGCGATGATCAATGAAATTGGTGTCCCGATCGTTCGTTATCCAGGGGGCAACTTCGTCTCGGGGTACAACTGGGAGGATGGTGTCGGACCGATTAGTGGTAGACCTACCAAGCTGGAGTTGGCATGGCGTGTACTAGAACCAAATTTATTTGGCACAAATGAATTTCTCGCATGGACCAAACAAGTTAAAGCACAAGCAATGATGGCCGTTAACTTAGGGACTAGAGGGATCGATGATGCCAGAAACTTGGTGGAGTATTGCAATCATCCTGGGGGATCGTATTGGAGCAATTTAAGAATTGCTCACGGTTATCCAGAGGCTTATGGCATTAAGACGTGGTGTTTAGGCAATGAGATGGATGGACCCTGGCAAATTGGTGCCAAAACGTCAGACGAGTATGGTCGATTGGCGAATGAAACAGCGAAATCGATGAAATTCGTTGATCCGACGATCGAGTTAGTGGTATGTGGAAGTTCTTTCCGAAGTATGCCAACCTATGCAGAGTGGGAAGCCACCGTACTGGAGCATACGTATGATAATGTGGACTACCTATCCTTACATACGTACTATGGAAACGCAGATAATGACACCCCGAACTACTTGGCCAAATCGCTGGATATGACAGCCTTTATACAAGAGATCATTGCGGTGTGTGATTATATAAAAGCCAAAAAGAGAAGTAAAAAAACCATGATGCTTTCTTTCGATGAATGGAATGTATGGTTTCATACTTTGGAGTCAGACAAGAAGATGGAACCGTGGCAATTTGCGCCTCCACAGCTTGAGGATGTGTATACCTTGGAGGACGCACTGATGGTAGGCACGATGCTGATCACACTATTAAAACATGCGGATCGCGTGAAAATTGCCTGCTTAGCACAGTTAGTGAATGTCATAGCCCCTATTATGACGCAAACAGGTGGACCTGCTTGGCGCCAAACGATTTTTTATCCATATATGCACGCCTCTGTTTATGGGAGAGGAACCGTGCTGCATGCGTTTATAGATACTCCTAAATATGATACGAAGGACTATACGGATGTCCCTTATCTGGATACCGTTGCTGTCCATCAGGAGGAGAAAGACGAACTTACGATATTTGCAGTTAATAAGAGTCTTGATTCCTCAATAGTTGTTTCATGCGACTTGCGCAGCTTTGAGGGATACCGAGTGGTGGAACATATTGTCTTGGAAAACAAGGATGTGAAAGCCGTGAACAGGATGAACCATTCTAATCGAGTGTCACCGCATAGCGATGGCGATGCGGCCATTGATGACGATATGCTGATCGGAACGTTGCCGAGGTTATCTTGGAATGTGATACGACTGCGCAAGTAAGTGAATTTTCGAGGAAATTCCTCGAAAATAGCTGTATATATTCCAGCTAATCAAATGTGTGCATTACTAGACCACGCCAAACCTACAAATGAACTCGACCAACAACGTCCTCCGGCGAGATCTCGTGTCCGCGTCTCATGCGGGGCATGACAGTCATGAATGGCCTGTATAGTTTTTACGGAAATTTAAAGGAGAGATCCCTTCCTTGGTAGAGAAGCAGTGAGAGAAGTAGGAGGCGTGCTGAAAGCCACTCTCTTCCGCAACTCTTGCCATGGTCCAATTCGTCTGAATCAGCAACTTCTTGGATTGTTCGATACGAAATTGAAGTAAATAATCATTGGGAGTCATCCCGAACACCTTCAACATGCATTTGGCAATGTAATTAGGATGATAATTAAGATGCTCTTGCAAGAGGGCATTGGATATTTTTTTCGTATAATTTTGGCGAATAAATAGCTCTACTTTCTCAGCTAAATGAAATGCAGTCATGTCGGTTGTTGAAATTAATTCACGGTTAATATGCTGCATAAACAATTGAAAGGTGTTCTGTTTCCTCCAATTGCGTTGGGAGCGCGATTCCTGTTCCAAATCGAAGAAATATTCTAGGATTTCTAAGGCTTTTTGATTCAGTTTCATATATTTTGGGATAAAAATGGAATTCACTTCCGCATGATTTAGGAAAGCCTTCTGTTTGTGATCCTCAATGAGAGCATTCTGATTCGCTAAACACGCATCCATATCCATGTACTCATCCCAAGCGCCATACGTATGGAAATGGATCCAAAGGATTTCAGCCTCTTGCTCACAAGGAGCCGTTCCGAAATGCGAGAGATCGGGTCTTAGAATGATGGCATCATTAGGCTGAAGTGTCCATTCATTCGTACCTTCTCCGATGAAGATAGTCCCCTTCTTAACGACGATGAGGTCGAAGGCACCAATGTTTGTCCTACTTATATGACTCTCCCCAATTTCATAGTAAGCGCTTCCGCAATCTAAGAAATAAGGAATCGGTGGAGCAATGAAGTGAAGAACGGTTGGTTTCATGGCCTACCTCGTTAAGATCGAATTTATATCCAACATTTGTGATGGATATGCTTATTTATATTTTACGTGAAGTGCCATGCGAAAGAAAGTGATTTTGGCGAAATATAGTGAGATTATGGGCTAACCACCACTTGACAACTCATTTAAATATGTCATAATGATAATATCATATTGACATTAAAGTTGTGAAAGCAGGTGCCACAATGGACACGAACGAAAAAGAGTCGAACTACTCCTCCCATAAATATCGAACACCAGATGGTGCACCGAGTGATATTGTCATTTTCACCATTACCTCCAGGGAAAAGAGCACAACCAAAAAGGCGCTGCCCATTCGGGACTTACAGGTCTTGCTGATTCAAAGAAAACAATGGCCATTCGAAGGCCAATGGGCTTTACCTGGTGGGTTTTGCCAAGAGTCAGAGAGTATGTATACATGTGCTCGGAGGGAGCTTCAAGAAGAGACTGGTGTCGCGGATGTTCATATGGAATATTTAAACGTCTATAGTGAACCGGGACGTGATCCGAGAGGATGGATTATCTCTCACGCTTTCTATGCTTTAGTTCATGAAAGATGGTTGGCTGAAAGACGCGCAGACACAGACGCTTCGGATGTGCAATTATTTACGATTGAGGAAGCGCTAAAGTTAGAGTTGGCTTTTGATCATCGGGAGATATTGACGGATGCTTTGCATCAGATTCAGAAAAAGATGCTAACGACAACCATTGCCAAGGAATTTCTTCCCGAAGAGTTCACCATCGGTGAGCTGTACCAAGTGATTCAAACGGTCGTGCCGCATTTTGAGGAAAGCAACTTCATTCGCAAAATCACATCTACCCAAAGCCGCAAAGGTATTATTGAAGAAGCGGTGGATCGTAATGGAGAGCCGAAGCTTTCCAATCGCTACTCGCAAAGAGCCGCACAGCTCTATCGCTTTACGGATCTGACGCCTCAGCTATCCATATATAGCTAGGCGCTTCTCTTTTACCTTTTGATAATGTCATAATGATAGTATTGTTGGCTTGGAGTTAAACTTAAGGAGGCGTTACGTATGAGAAAAGCATGGTCATTCTTGGCATTATTCGTCTGTATGGTCGCCATTGCGATCTACACCTCATCAACAGCAATCGAAATCATTGCGACTACGACAGGTTTGTTGTGCGTATGGTTAACAGCGAAGGAACATATATGGTCTTGGCCAGTTGGACTGGTCAATGTGGGTTGTTTCTTCGTGATGTTTTGGGAAGCGAAATTATATGCGGATACGATGCTACAGGTGTTCTTTTTCATATTAAGCGTGTATGGTTGGATCATTTGGCTGACGAAAAGAGAGGGTACCAAGGTGCGTCCGACTAGAAAAATAACATTACGACTCACGTTCCTATTAAGTATATTCTTGGTGGTGATGACCCTGCTCTGGGGCTATGTTCTACAAACATACACAGATGCCTCGATTCCCTATGCGGATGCTTTCATTGCTACTTTAAGCCTCATAGCACAGTATCTACTTTCGTCCAAAGTGCTAGAGAATTGGCTCATCTGGATTGCTGTCGATGTGCTGTCGGTAGCGATGTATGCCTACAAAGATTTGTATGCTGTTGCCTTCTTATACCTTATTTTCTTGTTCATCGCCATTGCAGGCTATGTCGGATGGAAACGAGCATTACACATGGAAGATCGGAGGGGGTTCCTATGTCACAACACAGAACAGGCTTAACACTAGGAAAGTTTGCACCTCTGCATGCGGGTCATCAATACATGATCGAGACTGCGATTAAGGAGATGGATGAAGTGATCGTTGTCATCTACGATTGTCCCGAAACGACGGATATCCCTTTGCGTGTGCGATCCAATTGGATACGTACCCTCTATCCGCAGGTGCAGGTTATTGAAGCATGGGATGGTTCTAATGAAATAGGTGATACGCCTGAGATTAAAAGGATGCATGAGGCCTATATTCTGCAGAAGCTGGAGGGGCGGAAGATCACACATTTCTATTCCAGTGAGTTTTATGGTGAGCACATGAGCGCGGCTTTGGGTGCAGTGAATCGCCAAATTGATCCGGATCGGAACACGTTTCCGGTCTCGGGCACGCAAGTACGGGGGAATCCTTTTGACAATAGAAAGTTTTTGAGTCCGGCTGTTTATAAAGATCTGATTACGAAAGTCGTATTTCTTGGCGCTCCTTCGACGGGGAAATCCACACTTACCGCTTACATGGCGAAACAGATGCATACAGGTTGGATGATGGAGTACGGACGGGAATATTGGGAGAAGCATCAAGTGGATCGTAGATTATCGCTAGAGCAGCTAGAAGAGATCGCGGAAGGGCATTTGGAAAGAGAGGAGCTTCTGATGAGGGAAGCGCGAGATGTCCTCTTCGTGGATACCAATGCGATTACAACATATATGTTTTCTCATTATTATCACGGTACGGCTACACCACGTTTGACTCAACTGGCCGTGGATGCGGCGTCGCGGTATGAGCTTGTTTTTGTGTGCGATACCGATATTCCTTATGCAGATACGTGGGATCGTTCGGGGGAGGTTCAGCGGTTTGTGTTCCAGAAGCAGATCATTGCTGATCTCAAAATGAGGCAGATCCCGTATTTCCTATTACAAGGAACTCTTGAGAAGAGAGCGGAACAAGTAAGTAAGATTTTGAAGACATATCATAAATATCATAGTTTGAGTGAATGTTTAATGATGCAAGCAGGTAGTGGGGGAAGGGAGTAATAAGCATGAACAAACACGACTTGTTGGATAAAATCAAAGGTGGGATCTACGGCGTAGCGATCGGTGATGCGTTGGGCGGCACGACCGAATTCATGAGTGTCAGGGAAATCCACGCAAGATATGGATATTTGACGGAGATCATTGGCGGGGGCGTCTGGCGATTGGAGCCTGGTGAAGTGACGGATGATACGATGATGACGTTGTGTGTGGCAGAGGGTATTTTGGAAAATCCAAAGGATCCCCTGGAAGCCATTGGTGTTGAGTTTATGAAATGGTATCAAACGAGGCCGAAAGATATCGGGAATATCATCCGACATACATTTGAAAATGTGGAGAAAAGTTGGTTCGAGGCTGCTTACATCACTCATAATGAGATGGGCCAAAGTGCGGGCAATGGTTCACTGATGCGTTGTTTGCCAGTTGCTTTGGCGTACACGGAGTGGAAAGATATCGAGAAAATTTCCCATATGCAATCGAAAATGACCCATTATGACGAAAGATGCAATGAAGCTTGCATCCTCTATAATCGTATTGCTTATCGTCTGCTGAAGGGAGAAGAGATGAAAGATGTGATCCAGCAGGAGTTGATCGGAACAGAGTATGAACGTATACTCACATCCGAACCAAATTGCGAAGCTACCGGCTTCGTTGTGCATACGTTTCGCTGGGTGCTCCATATATTGCTGAAAGCTTCCAACTTTAGCGAAGTTGTTCAAAGAGCGGCTAATTTAGGCGGAGACTCGGATACCATAGGCGCTATTGCTGGTGGGTTGGCAGGCATTTATTATGGCTATGAGCAGATTCCGACAAAGTATGCCGAGGCGATCCTGATTAGGGAGCAATTGGATGAGCTAGCGGTGAGGTTGGTTGGTGTGAGGGATGGGTTATAGTAGTTGCGAAAATAACGTACGGACAAAGTGAAAGCACCTGAAAAGGGTAGCGCTCACTCTGTCCGTTTTTCATGCCTTTTATATTGTAATTATTCAAGGGCGACTACTTAATATCTTGTAAGAAATTCTAGAAATCACAGAAATTTATCCGAAAGGCGGATGCTATTATACAAATATAAATAAAGACGAGGTGATGATATGCAAGCAAAACTGGCAGCGGACGCCATTCCCACCCCCAAAAAGCGGGATTCATGGATAAGAACGATAAGCAGATATAAAGTAATGTATGCGCTCTTATTTCCGGCATTAGTGTACTTTGCCGTATTCAAATATATTCCTATGGCAGGAATCATTATTGCTTTTAAAAACTATAACCTCGCCTTGGGACTATGGGATAGCCCGTGGGTGGGATTGAAAAATTTCAAAGATTTTATCAATGGCGTTTATTTCTGGGACATTATGAGAAATACGATTATCATATCGCTGTATAAGCTATTGTTCGGTTTCTCTGCTCCCATAGTACTTGCTTTGCTTCTCAATGAAGTGTATACCCAATGGTTTAAAAAGATCGTACAAACGATCACGTATTTGCCCCATTTTCTGTCATGGGTCATTGTGTATGGACTGATGGTGGCGTTATTAGCACCAGGGGATGGCCTTTTTAACATGATTTTTAAGCAAAATGGGATTCAGCCTATCTCCTTTCTAACGGAACCTGCCTGGGGTAGACTGCTGATCATCCTATCTGAAATATGGAAGGATATTGGCTGGGGAGCGATCTTGTACCTTGCCGCACTAGCAGGCATTGATCCAAGTTTATATGAAGCAGCTCGAATTGATGGGGCTTCCAAGTGGAGACAGCTATGGCATGTCACATTACCCGGCATTCGAGGCGTCATTATTCTGATGCTGATCCTGAAATTAAGTCATATTCTGGACGCGGGCTTTGACCAAATATTCATGTTTGCCAACAGCTTTAACCAGGAGAAGATCGACATTATCGATACATGGGTATACCGTGAAGGGTTGGAGCGTCTTAAGATTGGCTTGGCTACTGCTGTGGGATTGTTTAAAGCTATCATCGGATTTGCTTTAGTATTGGCTGCTAACAAGATTGCCAAAAAATTCGATGGGCAAATTTGGTGAGGTGGTTTTATAAATGATCAATTTGACAGTCGGGGAAAAAATATGGCAAGTAGTCGTATATTTTATTCTTATTATACTAGCCCTACTTTGCTTACTTCCCTTTTTATATGTCGTTGCTGTATCCGTGACGCCAGAATCGGAAGTAGTAAGAAAAGGAATTGTGATTATTCCAGAATCCTTTACGTTCCTAGCCTATAAAGAAGTGTTCATTTCTCATGGTATAGGGCAGGCGTATAAAATTACGTTGTTTCGAACGATCGTAGGCACGGCGCTAAATGTGCTTTTTACGGTACTTGCTGCTTATCCGTTGTCCAAAAAATATTTGCCGGGGCGCAGCACATTTTTAATATTCATTGTGTTTACCATGATGTTCAGCGGAGGCTTAATTCCGACATATTTGTTAATCCGCTCTCTAGGATTGCTAAACAGTCCGTGGGTATTGATTATCCCGCATCTCATTAGTGCATTTAATCTGGTCATTATTAAAGGCTTTTTCGAGCAATTGCCTGCTGAAATCGAGGAATCGGCGAGGGTCGACGGCGCAAGTGAACTTCAAGCGCTTTGGAGGATCATTTTACCACTCTCTATGCCCGTGCTTGCTACGATTTCCTTATTTTACGCCGTGGGGCATTGGAACAGTTATTTCGATGCCATTGTTTACTTAAATGATGCGAACTTAATGCCGCTGCAAGTTGTCTTGCGCAACATTCTGCTTAACATTGCATCAGAAAGCGCTGAATCGATGGCCAATTCCGGAACGGTTAGCAAATTCGCTGTGCAAATGGCTGCTGTCGTCGTGACGACGGTTCCGATCTTAATCGTGTATCCATTTATGCAGAAGCATTTTACAAAAGGTGTGCTTATGGGATCGATCAAAGGTTAAAAGGCAATTCCTACCTAGGTTGTTACGGGGACACCGTGATAATATATATACAAGCAAAAGGAGAGGTCAATATGGAACGTAAAAAGATTACATTTACTGTTCTGGCTGCTGTCGTAGGGCTGGGAACGCTATTGTCAGCATGTGGGAATCAAGAAGAAGTTAAGCCTGCAGCTTCGAGCAGCCCTCAAACCGAGGCTAACAAGTTTGCGACCAAAATGAAAATCTCGATGTTTAACCAAGGGACTTTCAATGCTGCTGCTCCGATACCTCCACGTGAAGAAGATATTCAACGCCAAATGTTGGAAAAGGCGATGAACATCGATTTGGATATGACGATTCCTCAAGCTGGGCAGGCAACAACCAAACTGAATACGTTGATTGCAGGAGGAGATATTCCCGATTTGCTCTTCTTGAAGAGTCGATCCGATCTCGCACAATATTATGATCAAGGTGTGCTTGCGGATCTGACGCCATACTTGGATCAATTTCCCGAATTGAAGAAGCGTTTTGCTAAAGACTCCTGGGAGGCGACGTCCTATCTGGGCAAAACGATTGGAGTGCCAGGTTATGATAATGTAAACGGTATCAGTCGAAGCTACTTTATCCGCAACGATTGGTTAAAAAAGCTAGGTATGAAAGTGCCGACAACCCCTGACGAGTTGTTCGAAGTGATGAAAGCCTTTACGGAGAAAGACCCTGATGGAAACGGCAAGAATGATACGTACGGATTCATTGGCGGTATGAATAAAGAAGGCAATCTGCAAACCTACGGCTTCGATAGCTTGATGTGGATGTTTGGCGTCAATCCTCCCTCCGCCATTGATGTGAAAGATAACAAACCGGTGTACTTATTTATTGATCCTAAAATGAAGGAAGCGCTCGCTTACATCAATAAAATGATGACAGCGAAAGTAGTGGATCCAGATTGGGTGACGATGAATACGCCTGATTTGTTGGACCAAAAGTTATTTAAAGGTAAAGTTGGCTTCATGATCAGAGATGCCCGCAGATTGGAACCAGATTATCAGCAGAAAATGAAAGAAATCGGCGGAGAAGTACCGGAATGGATCGTTATTCCTCCAATGAAAGGGCCATACGGCGATCAAATCGTAGAGAGAAAATCGTTCCAAGGCAATTCATGGGCCATTTCCAAGAAAGCGGATAAGGACAAAATTATTCGAATCCTGTCTATGCTGGAATATATGTTTACGGACAAAGAAGCCTACCCGAATTTCGCATACGGAATTAAAGGAATTCATTGGGATGTCGTGGACGGCAAGATCAAAAATAAAAACTCTGAATTATCCAAGGAAGTGAAAGAAAAGTACCTATGGGTTGATCATTATAGAATGCCGCGTCGTGGTGATGATGCCGAGTACTTCAGCTTCCAGAATCCGAAGACGGCAGAAGCTTTCTCGAACAATCAGCAATATGTAGGTCTTACTTTGCCTGGGAATTTGTTGACGGCAGACCCGAGCGATACCTTGGCAGCCGACCGCACACGTTTCATTAATGAAAGCTTAGTCAAATTTATGTCTGGCAAAGACCCGCTTACCAACTGGGACACTTTCCTCAAAACATTGGATACCAAGTTTGACATGCAGAAATATAAAGATACAGCCGTTAAGCAATTTAAAGAAGCAGGTCTAATCAAGTAATAGACGAAGAGAGTGGCGATAAATTGCCCCTCTCTTTGTTGTCCTATGCTATGCTTAGTTTAATCCAGATTTAAAAGGAAGATGACCGATGCGAAGAAGAATCAGCTTGCCTATAAAACTATTTATGATTGTATTTGCGTTTGTATTAAGCTGCATCATTTTGATAAGCCAATTGTCCTATCGCTATGTCCAGAAGGAAATTAGAACCAACGACATTTATTACACGAACCAAATATTGGACAAAGTTGACCAGTATCTAACGGTTAATTTTTCCTCCTTTCAGACGATTTTGTTCTCGGTTGAAACTTCGGTGAAAGCAAACATTGCCAATACGGAAGTGATTAAAAAGCAATTAAGAGAGCTCTATGAACTCAACAGTAATTACGTGAGTAACATTTACTTGATCAATAGTGATTTATCCATTCTAGGCGGAAGTACGACTACGCGAATTTTCGATGAACCTTTATCGGACAGAAAACCTTTATTTGATGCGGCCGACAAGAACAAACGGACTACATTTGTCAGTGATCCTTATAAATCGAAGTATTCCGGTTGGACCGTTACGATGGTGCGATATCTGAACGGCGCTCCGACTCCTATGGCTATTGCAGTAGATTTGGATCTAAATGCCATTGAAGAAACCTTGTTTAAGATTAATAAAAAAGAACAAATGAATCTAGCACTGATTACCACATCGGGTAAAATTATTGCTGGATTTTCGGAAAATAGAGGACCCCTAAGTATTCAAGATCATACGTTTTCAATCGGGGAAATGTCTGCGGAACAAATTCTTGATACGACGGGAACAAGCTTACAACTCCATACAAAAGATGGCTTACCAGTTTCCATTCTGAAGAAACCAACGGAGAAATTCAATTGGTTCCTCATCTCGATGAATGATGAATCTCGCTTGGAAGCTGCGTTGTCGAGATTGGAAAACTATTATCTCGGACTTCTAGTTGCTGGCCTGCTCTTAAGTTTGTTCATTTCCTTTTTTATTGCCAAATATATAAGGAATCCGCTCTATGCACTCAAAACAAAAATGAAGCGGGTAGAGCAAGGTGATTTGACAACGGCAGTTACCATTAAGCGAAACGATGAATTTGGTGACCTTTCCCTAGCCTTCGACCGTATGCTGCAGCAAATTGTGGAGCTGATTCGGCGAGCAGAGCTTCATAATGAACTGGAGCGGAAACTGGAAATCCAAGTGCTGCAATCTCAAATCAACCCTCATTTTCTCTATAATACGCTTGGATCAATCAGCAATGTCATACGTCTCGGACAAATAGAGAAAGTAGATGTGGTCATCGGGTCTCTCATTGCCATATTGGAATACGGGATCGCCGACGCTTCGGAGAAGGTTTCACTACGTCAGGAGTTGCGCAATGTATCGGACTATATCGCGATCCAGAACATCCGTTATAATAGGCACTTCCACTTGATTGAGCATATCGAAGAGGGGTTAATGGATTTTCCGGTTTTCCGTATGCTGCTGCAGCCCATTGTGGAGAATAGTATCTTTCATGGCTATAACGGAGGTGGAATCGAAGGCTCGATTACGATTCATGCCTACAGGAAGGGCGGCTTCGTCATGATCGAAGTCATTGATCATGGTGAAGGCATTCCAGCGGATCGCATACAGCATATTTTAATCGCAGACCCGAGTGCTCAGGAAGTAAAAAGGAAAAGAATCGGGTTAAACAATATTCATGGTCGAATAAGACTTCACTATGGGGAGCAGTTCGGGCTCCAAATTATAAGCACGCCTCAGGAGATGACATGTGTTCGCGCTGTATTCCCTGTAGGTTCGTTTAAAGGAGATGTATGACGGTGAGAGACTACACCTGCTTCATTGTTGACGATGAAGATCTAATCATTCAACGCTTGGAATTATATTTTAGCGAGCTCTCCCATAAGGAAACGCGATTCCATTTAGTCGGGAAAGCCAATAATGGGCTGAAGGGGATCGAGGAGATTTTAAAGCTCAAACCGGACATCGTCATCTCCGATATCGTTATGCCGCGAATGGATGGGATTGCTATGATTGAGCAGTTAAAGCTGGAGCTGCCTCATACCCAATTCATTCTACTGACCGCCTACTCGACGTTTGAATATGCACAGCGAGCTATCCATGCCAACGTCATGGAGTACATTGTTAAGGTTCCCTTGAATGAAGCGGATTTGGATCGAGCATTGGGTAAGGCAGCCGGTATTTTGGATGAGGTTAAGAAAAAAGAAGAGGAATTTCAATCTTTAAACGTATCCGTTCTTGAAAATAAATACAGGGTTCGCAAGCAATTTTTTAACGAACTGATCAGAGGTGAGATTCCTCCTCATCGGGCGTCGAATTTCGCCAATCGCATGGATTCCCAGTTCTTTCAAGCCAATTATTGCTGCTTTATTGTTGAAATGAATCTGTATGAAAGTTTCCGAAATGAATACTCAGCGGTTGATCAAAACATCTTAAAATATGCGATTACGAATGTTATCGAAGAAACGGTGATGAATAGTGGCAGGGGTGTAGCCACAGATCTATCCGATAATCGTTTTATTGGCTTTCTTTCGTGGGAAAATAATCGCAGTGAAATGGATACGGAATTTGCTTGCCAGGAATTAGGAAGTCAGATCGTCACTCATTTGCAGCAGTATCTGAATCAAAGGGTATCCGTAGCTTTTGGCGGTCCGCATCGAGGCTGGGAGTCCATCAAACAAGCTTATACGGAAGCTCAAAATGTGAGTGAGGATTTCTATTATCATGCTGAGAAAGTAGTCAAAACACCCGCGCATCGGTTCCATTACCGGAATGACAAAAGAGAGGAATTCCAGCATAAACTGGCTGATTTTCTTGTTGGGGTGCAAAGACAAGTTTCCAAGGAAGAGTTGGAGAAAGAATTTGCTGAGTTAAACCAATATGCTTCTGATCATAAAATTCATAGGTCCATCATGGCACCTATGCTTCGAGACTTGTACAGAGACATTATTATGAAATTTAAATCGGGGAACACGTCGACGTCAGAAATAGCCGAGTTTCCCATCGAATTTATGGCATTTCGGGAGCAACTTGCCTATATTAGCGACTTCACATACGAATATGTACACGCCGGCCAACTTATACATCGGGCAGAAATCATGAGAGCCATGCGCTTTATTGAGAAAAATCTAAAACAGCGTTTAACCTTGGAGGCTATTGCTGAGGATGTGAACTTAGCGCCATCGTATTTTAGCAGCCTATTTAAGAAAACAATGAATGAAGGTGTCATTAGCTATATCAACCGTAAAAAAATCCAATTGGCGCTCGAACTGTTAAATGTTCAGGATTATTCATTATTGGAATTATGCGAGGAAGTAGGCATTGTTAATGAAGGGTATTTTTGCAAACTATTCAAAGAATATACGGGTGACACACCAAAGCAATATCGGATAAAAATGACACGCTATGAATCTAAATAAAATATGATTTTTTCTTGAAATCATGTAAATAAACGGCGAACAAAAGGCTTACCATGATACATGTATCTAATCATGGAGGTAATCAATATGGAGCTTATTAAAGCAGATGTAACCGTCGTAGGCGGGGGGATTGCTGGGCTATGTGCTGCCATTGCTGCCGCTCGTCAAGGACTGCAAGTGTCACTTATTAATGATCGGCCAGTTCTTGGGGGAAATGCCAGCAGCGAGGTTAGGGTTCATATCAATGGGTCGGCCTATCTCGGCAAAAGTCCATCCTATTATGCGCGTGAGGGCGGGTTGGTGGAAGAGCTCAAGCTAAAGATTTTCCATTATAATCCGTTATATAACAAAAAGCTTATGCTTTCGCTTTCGGATACGGTCTTATTGGATATGGTCTACGCTGAGCCTAACATTTCGCTATTTCTGAATACATGTGTGCATGAGACGGGGATGGAGAACGGCAGAATCAAATGGGTAGAGGGCCTTCAATTGGCTTCCGAAAAGAAATTCCGTTTTGAAAGTAGAACCTACATCGATTGCTCTGGAGACGGGGTTGTCGGATTTCAGGCTGGAGCGCTCTTCCGATGGGGGAGAGAAGCGAAGTATGAATACAACGAAGACTTGGCCCCAGAAGTGGCGGACCATTACACCATGGGAGACACGATCCTTTTCCAAGCACGCGCTGTAGAATATGCCGTTCCGTACAGGAGGCCGGGCTTTGCGTATGATATTACGAAGCTGCCCTTTTTTGAAAGTATCAGAAAAGGTTTGAACCATCGTGCTTTTCCTAGGAAAATCAACGGACTTGGCGGATTGTGGTGGCTGGAATACGGCGGACATTTGGATGTTATCGCAAACAATGAAGACATCGCATTGGAACTGCGGAAATTAGTTTACGGGATTTGGGATTATATCAAAAATAGCGGCGAATTCGATGATGTGGACAATCTCATCTTGGATTATGTGTGCCCCATTCCGGGAAAACGGGAATCGAGGCGATTTATTGGGAATCACATGTTGTCTCAGAACGATCTTACCGCAAAGCCGCATTTCGATGATGCTGTATCCGTCGGGGGATGGTATATGGACTTGCATGCTGCGAAGGGCATCTACGATGAGGGACCCGCTACAGCATGGAATTTCGTGCCTGGCTTGTACAATATTCCGTTCCGCAGTTTATTTTCCCAGAATATACCCAATCTCATGTTCGCTGGTCGCAATATAAGTGCTACCCATGTTGCTTTTGGATCAACAAGGGTCATGGCAACCTGCGGTTGTATGGGGCAGGCGGTCGGAACGGCAGCTTCGCTATGTCTGAAATATGAGGTAGACCCTGCAGACCTCGTCGAAGCGCATATGGAAGAGCTGCAGTCGCTGCTGCTTCGGGACGGGCAAACGATTGTAGGGCTGAAAGAGGAATTGGATCCTTACTTCGCGGACGGATTACATATTCATGCCTCGTCGCAGCGCAGCTATGAGAATCTTCATCCAACTGAAGCAATTTCTTTGGAAAAAGGGTTTTGCTTGGTCTTGCCGATCGAGACATCCGTTGCGGAAAGCGTACGGGTCCAAATTAAAAATAGCTCCGAGCATTCGGAAACGCTGCATGTGAAGTTATTTGGCGGGGATCGGAAGGAAAACTATATTCCCACTAGCCAGTTGAAAGATTATAGCTTGTCTATTGCAGCTGGTTATGACGACTGGATTACGCTGGACTTGGGCTTAGAGAAGCCGGCTGACGATAAAATTTACATCGTATTGGAAGGAACGGAGAACCTTGCCGTGTACGGTAATGAAGAGAAACTGACAGGAGCGGTCAGCTTCCATTATAGGCCGGAGGAGCCGTCAAAGCTGAAGAAATTGGGTAAGAGCATCTGCTTTAAGGACCTGCTGCCACATCAGAATATGTACAATCCTGAGAATGTCGTCAACGGTTACTCCAGACCTTATGGTCTGCCGAACGGATGGATTTCCGAACGTACGGAAGGACAGGAGTGGTTGGAGCTTTGTTTTGCAAGCCCTAAAAGTCTGGATGAAATTCATCTCGTCTTCAATTCACAGCTGGATTTGGAGCACTTCGACGATCCGATCGAGCCCCTCATGCAAGATTATGATGTGACCTTGACCTTTGAAGACGGAACCGAGAGGGAAATCAGTATCCGTGGAAATTATCTCACGTTGAATAAACATAAGGTGGATGCGAAATGTGTAACTCGAATCCGGATTCATTTCTGCGCGACATACGGTTCGCCTTATCATGAAGTGTTTGCTGTGAAATTGTTTGCTCCTAAAACGATTAGTGAGGTCAGGTGAAATCGCGATGCAGGAATTCTTCCCTCGAAGAGGGTTACCTAATGTGATTCAGAAGTTGGAAAATGGGGAAACGGTGACAATCGTCTATTTTGGCGGCAGTAATACGCGTTCTGCAGGATATCGGGTCATGACGGCGGAATGGCTTCGTGAGCAATATCCCGAGGCGAATATCCGCTGCGTGAATGCGGGCATTGACGGAACTGGATCGGACTTGGGCTGTGCCCGTTTGGAGACGGATGTGCTTCGTCATCAGCCTGATCTTGTGTTTGTTGAGTTTGTCGGTAATGATGGCGGAGTGCCCGAGTCCAAGGCGCGGATCGAAGGGATCGTCCGTCAAATCCGCAAGCGGAGCCGGTTTACCGATATCCTGTTCGTTTATACGCTGAAAGAGCGAGATGTGGCAGGATTTCAGTCTGGGGAATACCAGAAGGGAGCCCTCATGCAAGAGGAAGTGGCCGACTATTACGGTATTCCTTCGATTCATCTTGGTGTGGCGGTCAGTCAGTTGGTGACGGAAGGAAAGCTTATTTTCACTGCAAAGGCAGGGGAGTCCGTTACCGGAGCTGTTGTTTTTACGCATGATTCGATCCATCCGATAATTCCCGAAGGACATCAGATTTACACGCATACAATTACCCGGTCATTTGAGCGGATTCGTGAACTTCAAGTTGGTTCGGGAAGTGTTGAACATAATTTGCCTCAGGAGCCTTTGGTTCCGTCCAATCCTTGGGAGTACGCCGTTATGCTGCCGCTGGATGGTCATGCTCATTTATCGTCAGGATGGTCATTCGTGACCCCTGATAATTTTGAACTGGCTCGCACATACGATTGGTTGTTCCCCGGCTTATGGCGAGCAGTCGATCCTGGAGAGGCTATCACGGTGCAGTTCGAAGGCACTCACATCGGGCTGTTCGATATCGGGGGACCCGATTCCGGCAGATTGAAGGTGACGGTGGATGGCGGAGAGCCCTTCCTAGTCGAACGATTCACATCCTACAACGATCACAATCGAAATCAGTTTGTTTTCTTGCCAGAGCTTCCGAATGGAAGACATACGGTTCGCTTCGAAATCGATAACGAGAAGACAGACAAAGCGGCTGTGTTTGAGGCATCCGGTAACGAGCGAAGCAGGCAGCATGTCCAGGAGCATCCGGATTGGTATGATCAAACGGTGATCCAGCTTGGGAAGTTGTTGTTGGTGCAGCCGCCCGTATAATGGAGAGGCTTAGCTTCTTGGAAAACCTGCATGGTACCTGACTGCTGCCCAGCAGTCTATTACCATGTAGGTTTTTTCACTTAAAATCTTATAAAAAATTCTAGAAATCGAAGAAATTTCACGGTTAGGTTACATGCTATGCTACAAAAGACGAAGGAGATTACCAGAAGGATATGGTTAATCGCTTCGTAACGATCATTCTAACAAAGGGGGGTATTATTGTTTATGTTGAAAGCGTTGTCAATAAATGGAGAGGATGTGAGTTATATGATAAAAAGGAAGCTGCTTTTAATCGTTTTAATGATGACGATGATAGTGCCATTAAGTTTTTTCGGAGTAAGCCCCGCTAATGCGGATTCCTTACCGAATAAGACGATCATCATCGATGATGGGAGCATCACGATTGATGGTGTTGTGACCTCGGATGCCGATAACATGAATAACGGATACTCGGCTCCGAATTGGACCACAAGTACAGGTGTGAAGGGGTATGATAACTCCAGTTCCAAATATACAAGTACAGTAGGCAGAACCATAACGTGGAATCCACGATTGGACGCAGGGACGGCGAGAATATCATTCTACAAGCTGGATTGGGCGGATAAAGCAGATAGCAATGTAAAAATCGAAATCGTTCATAATGGCACGACGGATGTTCAATTTATAGATTTGAGACCTTCATTCGGGGCGGCTGTGGGTTGGGTTGATTTGGGAGAATACTATTTTTCGGGGATTGGTGAAGAATTCGTTAGATTGACCCGGTCTACCAGCAGCACCAGCACGATACTAACGCGTGCGGACGCGGTTAAGTTCGAAGGGAATATTCAGCAAAAAGAGCCCCATAAGACGATCATTATTGATAATGGAAGCATCACGACGGATGGTGTTGTCACCGTTGATGTGGATAACAAGAATAACGGATATTCAGCTCCTTATTGGAGCACTAGCACGGGGGTAAAGGGTTACAATAATTCCAGTTCCAACTTTACAGATGCTGTGGGAAGAACCATCACCTGGAATCCGCGATTGGAAGCAGGAACGGCGAAAATATCGTTCTACAAGCTGGACTGGGCGGATAAAGCGGATAGTAATGTGAAAATCGAAATTGTTCACAATGGGATTACGGATGTCATGTTTATGGATTTAAGGCCATCATCAGGTCCATCCGTCGGTTGGGTTGATTTGGGGAACTATTATTTTAGTGGTGATGATACGGAGTTTGTCAGGTTGACACGAACACAACCTACAACTGGAACAATCATTACGCGTGCGGATGCGGTAAAGTTCGAAGGGAACATCCGGCAGCAAGCACCACCGTTACCTCCGCTGCGCAGCCGCACATTGGCGAATCTCAGTTACACGGAAAAAGGCAGCATTGAAAACGCAAACTATAAGGCGACTTTCTATGAAGCCGCTTGGGATGGAGGCAAATCCATCGTTCGTGATCTGTTCTACAAGGACACGGGGACAGGGAACTGGGTGCCAATTAATACTGTGCCGGAAAGACTTGAAGAACAATGGGTCTTATTGGATGGGAATGCGGGAAGTCGAACCAATTACTACGATACGATGAACAAACGCTGGATTACATTCGACGGGATCCATTTCCCTGATAGCCATACGGCCGTATTAACTGATTCTTTGCATGGAAGCGATTACGATTTACAAGTAAACTGGTCCTTGGCAGGGGACAAACCTGATGTTTCCTTTGCTTTTACACCTCGCAGGAACGGTAATTATGTGATTGGCTATCAATCATTTACAACAGAAGTGGTCTCCGGCATCAATGAAGTGTTAAGTGGTTTCAGGTCGCATGCGAAAATGGTAGGATCAGTTGAATCAACTAGCTTGAGAGAGCTAAGCGCTCCGATGAGTCTAGTTGAGAAGAATGATGGAGCCGGGAATGCGTTGTCATATGGTGTATTTGTACCATCAGAGCAGCTTCCGGTTGAGTTTGAACCGACGGGAGGCGTTTCCCAGCAGCGGCTTGGGATGAGTCTTGTCAATAATGAAGGCAGTGTACAGCCGATTCTTTATGCGCCTCAACTAGGTACGTATTCGCAAATGACTGCGGAAAGCACGTATCAGTTCCATATAGGGTTAATCGCTCAGAAAGGCAGCCTGTATAAAGCCTACGAGGATATTCTCCGCAGTGAATACGACTATTCGGCATACCGGGAAAATGTCGCGGATCAGTCACTTACTGACGCGATGTTTAATATGATCGATCTGCTCAAGATCGAACCGCAGGGGGATGACTCTGTTAATTATGTCCCATCACCAAGCGGGTGGTGGAACCGGGCCAAGGGCTTCATTGATATCGAGAACGAGGATAGCGTTCGAACTACATCGAATGCGGCTCTTCTGGGGGCTTATTATTTGACAGGGGACGACCAGCTTTACAATACGAGGGCGTTGCCGTTAATTCAGTACGGGGTATCGCGAAATGGTATCGGTTGGTCGCCGACACAGAAGCCCGTATACAGCGTACCCTCGTTATGGAAAATGGCAACCTTGCCGTTCGACGTTTCAAGTGTCGCCGCTGTCAATCAAATGCTGGGCACTTCGGCAGGCATTGGGGCGCTGGGGCAGGAAGAGTATCTGGTGCGAGATCCTGATCAGAAAGATCGGGGACCTGTCATTCAGCCCCTTATGATGTATCGTATGACAGGTGATGCGCAGTATTTACAGGCTGCCAAGGATGCAGCCGACAGCTATATCGCTCAAAATATCGATACGCCTGCATCCGTGAATGTGAGTAAAAATGAGTTTATTTATTATTATAGCAAGCTGTGGATGGAGATCTTGGAGCTGTACGAGGAAACGAAAGATCCTAAATACTTGAATGCCGCGTACAAGGAAGCTAAACAGTACGCCACGATGTTCGTTGCTCGTCCGGTTTCTGAAGGCACCGTTACGATTCCACAGCCGGAGACGTATAATTACGCGGAGTCATTCCATTGGCCGGAAAGTGGGAAATACGCATATCCTAGGAACAAGCTCCCTGAAGATGTAGCTGGGGGCGTACAAGCGGAAAGTTGGCTCGTTTCACCCAATGGGTTGACGTTTGAAGCGGGAAGTACAACCGGTTATTATAGGATGAATGCGCAGGAGGCGCCATTCATGATGAGGTTATCGCTGTATACTGGCGATAAATTATTGCAGGATATCGCTCATAATTCGGTCATTGGACGATATTCCAACTATCCAGGGTATTACTATAAGGGTTTCGCCGTTAGTCAACTCCAACCCGATTTTCCTCTGGAAGGTCCAAGTGGGGCTACATCCATCTATTATCACCATATGCCGGCACAGCTCGGACAAACGATGGATTATTTGATCACCGAACAATCGCTGAAATCGAATGGGAGTATTACATTCCCTTCCGTATTCGAAACTAATTTTTTATGGTTCAAATATCATTTGTATGGGAATAAGCCAGGACAATTTTACGGTAATTCCAACGTGTGGCTTTGGATGCCCAAGGGGATTATCGAGACCAATCATCCGCAATTGAATTGGATAACGGGAGAGAGCGGAAATAAATTCTACATCAGTTTAAGTAACGAATCGACGGTTGAGGTACAGACTCCGATCAAATTGAATGCGCAAATGATCGGGTTCAACCCAGCACAAAATTATAACGTAACCATCATCCGCGATAACGGGACACCAGAGCAGGCGGTTATGAGTGGCGGAATCATTCAGGCCACGGTTTCAAGCAAGGGAATAACAGCAATCATTGTGGAGGGGCTCGACATTGATGTGCCTCTGCATCAAGTTAGAACGGCCGATACATCGGATGCAAGTTATTTCTTCGATGTCCACAGTCCAATCGATGCTGTGAAAGGCATGCTCATCGTCAAGCCTGACGAAACGTCCTACGATGCTTACGTGCAGGCAAAAACGACAAAGCCAGCAACAATCCATTACTCCTTGGATGGCGGGGCCACGTACACGACCGTTCCAGATACGATTTATCCGATGGAATGGTCGATGAAGGTAAATGATTTATCACAGACCTTCACATATTATGTGGAATCGGACGGAAAACAGACCCGCAAGCGGACGCTATATCTGCCTGATCATGTAGCGGTAACGCCAGTTCAACCGGAATGGCAGGATGGCTCATCCATCATTGTAGATAATACGGAGGCGGATACAGAAGGTGTCTGGATACGAGATACCACGGCAAATGACTACTACTACGATAACTACGTGTATGCGAAATCGACTACCGGCACAGCGACAAGCAAGATTAGCTGGCGTCCGGAGCTGCCGGAAAGTGTAACTTACAGCGTGTATTACAAGCTCCCGCAAATAACAGCCACTAGCGAAAATTGGGCAACAAATGCTACTTTTACCGTTTATTATAACGGGGGCTCCGAGACGGTTACTGTTGATGAATCCATAGCCAATGGGACGTGGGTATTCCTAGGAGCCTATCCTTTTGCAGCAGGGGATAGTGGGTATGTCGAATTAACGAATAAAGCCAACAAGTCACGGGTAATTGCCGATGCCATGATGTGGGTGGACCCGAATAGGGCGCTCCAATTGGAATCGGTGGTCATCCAGTCGAATCAGGATGAATTGCAGATGACTCAAGCTGCTCAACTGAATGTAACCGGTTATTTGGATAACGGACTGATCGGTGATCTGACCCAGGCTAATGTGCAGTATTTCGTTGATAGAACCGATCTAGCTGAAGTGGACAGCAACGGTGTGTTAACCCTTCAAAGCTTGGATGGAGTAACAGATCATATCGAGGTGTGGGCCACGGTAACGATGGACGGAGTGACCTTATCAACACCGCATTTGACCATAGCCATCAGGGATCTGACGGTTATCGTCGACAGCACGAATACGGCTGGGTTATACACGACGGAAGGGTCTTGGAGCCAAAGTAATTTAGCCGGCTACAAAATTGGAGTGAAGTCCCGTTACTCGACTGTTCAAGGATCGTCGGCGACATGGAAGGCCCAATTTCCAGAGGGGAGATACGCAGTCTCTATCTACAAGCTCGTCCATACAACGGCAAACGATAACCATGTCAAAGTGGAAGTGAAGCATCAGTCGGTTACCGAGGTCACATATATCGATGCGACAGTAGGCTCGTCGGGTTGGGTTAATCTTGGCACGTTCGACTTTACAGGAGACGGTAGCGAGTATGTTCGTTTAACTAGGGAGACTCCGACTACGGTAGATCCCCCGACCCTTCCTGCTGATATGATTTATACGAGGGCTGATGCAGTCAAGTTTGAACGGCAATCCTTCAGAGCAGCATTGTTAGCGAACAACGTACCTGATAAACCGATACTATCGGATAACAATGTTGTTGCAACAGGCTTGCGGGACGGTAATTACGAGATTACGATGAATATGTGGTGGGGGAATAATGGCTCACTGTATAAGTTGTACGAGAATGGCCAGCTGATCCAAACGAATCCACTGGCCGATGCATCGCCAGCAGCCCAGACTTCCATTATTCCAATTCAAGGGAAGCCAAACGGAACCTATGTGTATACCTGTGAGTTATCGAATTTGTATGGAACGACTTCATGTGATCCACATACCGTCATCGTGAGTGATGCGAATCCCGGCAAACCTGTGTTGTCCAGTGACAACTGGGATCAAGATGGGAACTATTACATTACTGCTAATATGTGGTGGGGGACGAACGCAGTAGAGTATCGATTATACGAAAATGGCGAACTTATTGAAACGCAAGCTTTATCTTCACACACACCAAGTGCGCAATCAGCAATTACACAAATTTCGGGGAAAGCTCCTGGCAATTATCAGTATCGTGGCGAGTTTATAAATGGAAGTGGCACAACGGTAAGTGATGTTATACAAATTGTTGTAAAATAACCCCAAGAGCTGAGTGGATGAGAACGATCCATTCGGCTCTTTTATTTCTCTTTGCCATATTGACAATTAGCACGCGGGTGGTATTATATACCAGCTAGTGTCAATTGTATGAATTTGGGAGGTATGTATTTGCAAAAACAACTGTCAACTGCGAACAAAATGGCATGGGAAACAAAAGCGTATCAGGCATGGGTTCATAATTATGGAACACCAGAAGAACTTGCAGAGAAACTGAAACTAGAATACAAACATCATTTGCGCTACTGGCTAAAGTACATGGGTGATCCAGCGGGCAAGCGAATTATTAATTTACTCGGCTCACACGGTCGTAAGGCAATTTCTCTTGCATTGTTAGGTGCAGAAGTGACGGTGGTGGACATATCGGAAGAAAATCGATTGTACGCGATGCAGGTTGCTGCTGCTACTGGTGTCAAAATTGACTATATCTGTTCTGATGTTTTGGATATCCCAAACGAGGAAGCATTAGGCCAATTTGACATCGTGTTGATGGAGTTTGGTATTTTGCATTATTTTACAGACCTCAATGCTATTTTCAGTGTTGTTCGTCGTAGACTTGGGAGCAATGGTCGGTTTATATTGACTGACTTTCATCCATTCGCACGAGCATGGCTGAACACATACAACTTGCCGCAGCCAACTGGTAACTACTTCGATGATAGCATTAAGGAAGGACAAGTGGCTTTTGCAAAGTTGCTCCCCGAGGAAGAACGTTCTGAGTTAAGTAAAGTGTTAGTTCGAAGTTGGACAGTCGGAGAAATCATAACTGCTATTGGAACAGCAGGATTATGTATACGAACATTTGAAGAGATTGCAAGTAAGGCAGATCCAAGATTTCCAGAGTTCTATACGCTAATTGCTGATAAATTGGATGTGTCGTTGGCTCCGTTATATCCTTGATTAGAAGATGTGCTTTAATAAGGGGGTGCTTCGAGCAGCTCCTTTTTTGATTATCATATTTTTCGTGATAAAGTATTAAATTCAACTTATTTTTATAATTAAATACATTTTAATAACCAATTTAATATATAAATGTAACTAGAAATGTTTTACAATTACTTTGTAAAGCGCTTACACAAACAGGAAAGGAGATTCGAATCGTCGTCTTCCTAGTCAATGAAACAAGCATTGAGTTCATCAATAATAAATAGCGGAGGAGTTATTTTAATGAGTAAAAGGATTAAAATTTCAAGTATTACGGTATTTGCTATTGTTATTTTTCTCATGATGATGTCGTCGGCAAGTGCGTTCGGTCCCTCAACCCTGTATACATCGCCAAGCACAGATCCTAGCCCGGGAACCCTATATCCAAGGGCACTTACACTCAAGTACAGCGGTTCCTATAATGGAAGGATGCTGGCAACTTTTGAACATTATGTGAGTGGTACGCCCTCATTCCCTATCTATCAAAGCACAGATGGAGGGGTGACCTGGTCACACCTGTCAGAGGTTACGGACCAAGTAAATGGATGGGGATTACGGTACCAGCCGTTCTTATATGAACTGCCTCAAGCCATTGGCAATATGCCAGCGGGAACCCTCCTGATTGCAGGCAACTCGATTCCATCCAACTTGGCCACAACGAAGTTAGATATGTATAAAAGTACAGATCATGGTGTGACATGGACGTTCGTTAGCACACAAGCGACCGGTGGGAAAGCAGATCCATCTGGGGCTTATGATCCGGTTTGGGAACCGTTCCTTCTTGTAGCGAACAATAAGCTCATTTACTATTATTCCGATGAAAGAGATCCTCTTCATAATCAAAAGCTGGTACATATCACTTCAACAGATGGGATTAACTGGAGCTCAGCTGTCGAAGATATCGCTCTTGCTGATTCGACCAAACGACCAGGCATGACGACCGTGGCCAAATTGGGCAATGGCAGCTATATCATGACATATGAATATGGCGGAGCGAGTCCTGGGTTTGCTGTTTATTACAAAATCTCTACGAATCCCGAGAATTTTGGGGCAGCTACGGATCCCGGAACACAACTCATTACTCAGGATGGTGTCAAACCTTCAAGTTCACCGTATGTGACATGGCTTTCGGGCACAGGTCCCAATGGGACAATTGCCGTTCGGGCAAATTCAAGTTCAGAGTTATATTTGAATACTGAGAATGGCGCATCGAACACCTGGACGAGAGTAAGTACTGCTGTTGCGGGTGGCTACAGCCCTGCCTTAGTTCCTCTTGCGGATAATCACAATGTGTTAATTCTTAATGGTGGTCCTCTTGGCAGCACGAACCATAACTCCGTCACGTATGGAAGTATAGATTTGGGAGATGCTGCCTTGTTGCACCAATGGGAATCGTTTAGTGTACCCGGTTCTTATATGAGGCATTATAACTTTGCCGGGCGTATAGATCCGACTCCTCTTAGTAATGTGGATGACTCCAAATTCCGGATGGTACCGGGACTTGCGAATTCGTCTGGTGTTTCATTCGAATCGCTTAACTTCCCAGGCTATTATTTAAGACACTACAACTATGTCCTTCAAGTGGCCCGAAATGACGGGTCTGCAGCATTTAAGAGTGATGCGACATTTACCAAAGTGGCTGGATTGGGTGACGCTACGAAGGTATCCTTCCAATCCTATAATTACCCAACACGTTACATTCGCACATTAAGTAGTATTCTTAGAATTGATCCGATCAGTACGACGCAGGAGAAAAAAGATGCGACCTGGATTCAGCACTAATCGAACATAAAAAGAGATCGCCCTACCTTCGTAAGAAGGCTGGGCGATCTTTATTTGTTGGACTAAAGTCCCTATTCGAAAGTGACTAGATTCACTGGAATAACTTCTTGTTCAGGCGCATACTCACCGTCTATTTGTAACTTCAACAATTTAACAGCGGTTTTCGCCATTTGGATTTCATTTTGCTGGATGAAAGGCACATTCGGAATCTCAGGATCATCAAAAGAGATTAATTCCAAGTCTTGATTGGAACGGAAAGTGAGATTCGCCATCTCTGCGGTTAAGGTAAACGCCACTTCAATATGGGGACGAGCCGTCAAGAAATCTGTGATATATTGTATAACCTGTTCCGTCCTCAGAATGTCTAATGGAACATGGCACCACAAATTTTTATCAATCAATACATTATTATCAATAAAGGCTTTTTCAAAACCAGAAGTGCGATCTTCAATCGCTGTATTCGCATTTTCTGGTGAGATCAAAGCAATTTGCCGATGCCCTTTATTTAATAAGTAGGAAGCCGCTTCAAACGCCCCGTTAAAATTATCGGACGTAATCCGATATGTATCAATATTTCTTAAATAACGGTCAATGAAGACGAACGGGAACTTGTCTAGCGATAAGCGAAGCAAGGATTCGTTATATTTTTCATCCTCTGTTGGAAAAACGATGATACCTTTCACGCCCGCTTGGATTAACTCTTTAATAGATCGAGACTCTTCTGTTAAAGACTCGCGCGTGATATGTAAAATAAGTTGATACCCGGCCTCTTTTGAAAAGTACTCCAAGTAATCTAAGAGCTTTTGAATCACTCTCGTTTTCATGGTAGGTATAATCAGACCTATTATATTATTCGATTGCAAAGGTGGAGTAACGACGGGTTTGGTCGTGTCAGAATGGAAGGGCCCCGCTGCTACAAAAGTACCTTTCCCTTGAATACGAGTGACGAGTCCCTCATCCGCAAGGCCGATTAGTGCATTTTTAGCCGTAATTTTACTCACTTTAAACGTTTCTGAAATTTCTTGTTCAGATGCAATCAAATCTTTGGGGCGAAGAATGCCAGAAACAATTTTATCCCTAATGTCTTGTTGAATCTGTTTATAAAGAGGTATTTTGCTCATTTGGTCCACTCCAATGAACTGGATTTTTAATAGGATTACAGTATAACTCTATTATAGCAGAATTTACGAAAAATTAGATATAAAAAATATAAAGAAATATGTTTTATAATATTTTATAACCAATTGAGTATATATTATATTATTTCTATATATTATAATACTGTTATTGAAGCGCTTTCAATCAGATATTGGACTTCACATCATGGGATAACAAAACGTTTAGGGAGATTAAATTGCATCGAAGGCAGACTGGATTGTTGAGAGAAACTTAAAAAAGTGGAGGTTAACAAAAATGAAAAAGATTCTGGCGTTATGCTTCTCTTCTACCCTTGTTGTTACAGCACTATCTGGTTGTTCGTCAAATGAAACGACTTCATCGACCACTAGTCCTGCTGCTACGGCAGCAGCAGTAGCTGCAACTGCAGCACCAGCTACCCCGGCTCCAAAAGATGACGGCAAGAAAGTGAAATTAACTGTCGTGCATTATATGGTTGAAAAACCGAAGGTAGATACATTCAAGAAAGTGACAGACAAATTTACAGAGAAGAATCCTAATATTACATTCGATATTCAAGTCATGCCTGTAGATAAATTCAATGATAATATCAAATTGAAAATTGCAGCAAATGATCAGCCGGATATCATCTTTGGCCGTCCAGCGGGCATGGTTGAAATGACACAAGCGGGGAACTTCCTCGATCTTACGAATGAACCATTTACACAGCAAATTGATGATAAATTTAAGCCGAATGTCACCTACGACAACAAGGTATACGGTTTACCAATTGACTTGATGACGAACGGTGTCATGTACAATAAGGATATCTTTAAGGATGCAGGCATTTCGATTCCAAAAACATATTCGGAGTTGCTAAAAGCGGCTGAGACTTTGAAGGCGAAAGGGATTCCTGCTTTTGCAGCATCATGGAAAGACGGCGCTTCTTATATGAGCTTCATGTGGCCGGATATGTGGGGTGGACCGTTAGTGAAGATGCCGGATTACGCGGGCTCGATTACGTCTGGTCAAAAGAAATTCGCTGATCTTCCGGAATACAAAGGTTTCCTTACACGCGTAGGTCAATTATCGCAATACGCCAATGCTGATGCGAAGGATATTACATACGACAGAGCCTCCCAATTGTTTGCACAAGGAAAAGCGGCAATGGATATTATGGGTAGCTTTGCAATTGGAACGATTCGCAGCTACAATCCAGCAGGTAATTTCGGTGTGTTCATGTTCCCTTCCTATGATAATGCAGCTGATAATTATATGACATTGTCCACGGATAATACTTGGATGATCGGCAGCAAATCGAAAAATGTGGATGCAGCGAAAAAATTCTTTGCTTACATGGCATCGGATGAAGGCGCGCAAATTTGGGCGGATGGCGTACAAACGATCAGCGCTTTGAAAAACAACGTGAAGCCAAGCACGCAAGATTCCATGGCAAGTGATTTCTTAGACATTTACAAGACAGGCAAAGTTGTTAACAATCAGCTGAAACCACTTTGGTATGGACAATTTGATGATTCATGGCAAAAAACGATGTTGAAATTCATCTATGCCGATCCAAAGACAAGAAGTGTAGATGCTTTGGTTCAAGAATTAGATACGACATTCGCGAAAATTATTGCTAATAAATAAAGCGTATACATGTATGACAACTCCCGGCTGCTTGTAGAGGGCCGGGAGAACCATTATAAATTTGGGAGGGGTGATTGGATGAAGAGAAAATACAGAGATGAATTCGTTAAGTTTACATTTCTGATTCCAGCGCTCCTTTTCTTCTCGCTGGTTGTTCTCATTCCATTTTTTAGAGGGCTTAATATCGCCTTTACGAACTGGGATGGCATTGCAGATCATTATAAATACGTGGGGTTTCACAATCTTGTTCAGCTGTTTAAGGATAACGACGTTTTACCCCCATTGAAGAATACGTTGTTTTTCGCGCTTGTCACAACATTCTTTGTCAATGTGTTCGGCTTACTGCTTGCCGTATTGTTGGATGTCAAATTCAAAGGCGTAAATGTGCTGAAAACGGTTATTTTCATGCCGATGGTCATTAGTTTAGTTCTTGCTGCTATCATCTGGCAGTACGTTTACAGTGATATTTTCCCTATCTTATTTCATACCAATGGCGGGCTGTTGGGTAGTCCATCAACTGTCATGTGGGGGCTAGCCATCATCTGTATTTGGAAGGAAACAGGGCTGGCCATGGTCATTTATTTTGCAGGCCTTCAAACAATTCCGAAAGATATGTATGAATCCGCTCGCATTGATGGCGCCAGTAGTACACAACAATTTTTCAAAATTACGATACCTTTGCTCATGCCTGCTTTCACTTATTGTATCCCCTTATGGCTAGGAACTGGATTGAGGCAATTCGATTATTCCGTAGTTGCGACAAAGGGTGGCCCGGGTCGAGCGTCCGAAACAATGGCCATGTATGTATATAATTATGAGTTTCCTTATTTTAAAGCGGGTTATGGTCAAATGGCTGCCTTAGTCCTGTTTGTGATGATCCTCATCATTACGGTTATTGTTACCCAGTTTTTAAGAAGGAGGGAGGTGGAATATTGAACAACGAACATACTCGCCTTCGTAAATGGCCAAGAATTATCAGGATCATTGCACTATACCTCATCACACTTATATTTTTGTTCCCGTTCTATATTGCCATCGTGTACTCGCTGAAAACACGTGTAGAGACGGCACAGTCACCACTAGCTCTTCCTAAACATATTGCCTGGGAAAATTATTCGAATGCGATACAGTCCTCCAATTTCTTCTTAGCGTTAAAAAATAGTTTAATTGTTACTTCGTTAACTGTATTCCTTGCTGTATTTGTCTGTTCCATGGCCGCTTATGTCATCTCTAGAAGTAATAATAAATTTTACAATTTTTTCTATTATTTGTTTATGTCGTCCATCATGCTTCCCTTCCAAGTGATTATGTTTCCTTTATATAAAACTTGGGTAGATTTAGGTATTTTGAATACGCTGCATGGACTGACAATCTCATTGGTAGGTGTACAGGTAGGTTATTTTTGTTTTCTTTATGTCGGGTTTATCAAATCAGTTCCACGTGAGATGGAAGAATCAGCTATGATCGATGGAGCTTCGCGGTATCGTACTTTTTTTAGTATTATTTTCCCGTTATTAAAGCCGATTAACATGACCATTATCGTATTAAGCGCCCTTGGGGCATGGAATGATTTTGTTGTTTCGATGGTTATTGTTCAAAAGAAAGCAGTCTCGACCTTACCACTCGTTCAATTTAACTTTTTTGGTCAATATTCGTCCGAAGTCAATATGGCTTTTGCCGCGATTATTATGTCGATGGTTCCTATTATGCTTTTCTATTTGATTGCTCAGAAATATATTATTGGCGGTGTAACAGCTGGTGCGGTAAAGGGGTAGGCAGTAGGAGCCTCGGCACTGGATTGAGATTAGGAGAGAAGGGCTTACACATATGAATAATAACTTGGAGAAATCGACTATTTCAGAGGTATTTATGAATCCGCTTGTGGAACAACGTGCGGATCCTTGGGTGTACAAGCATACAGATGGTTATTATTATTTCACTGCCTCTGTGCCAGAATTTGATCGGATTGAACTTAGACGCGCTCGGCGCATACAAGAGTTAAACGCCTCAGATGTAGCAGTGGCTTGGACTAAGCACAAGGAAGGTCCGATGAGCTCGCATATTTGGGCGCCGGAGATCCATTTTATTCATGGCAAATGGTATATCTATTTTGCGGCGGCACGCTCGGGCGATACGGATAACGGCATGTTCGACCACCGTATGTTTGTTTTGGAAAATGACTCTAGCAATCCTTTAGAAGGAACATGGATAGAGAAAGGGCAAATCGTGACGAAGTGGGATAGCTTTTCGCTCGATGCCACAACATTTGAACACCGAGATATCAGATATTTGGTATGGGCGCAGAAGGATCCTGCCATCGCTGGTAATTCAAATTTATATATGTCTGCGATGGCCAATCCGTGGACCCTGCAAGGGGAGCAAGTGATGCTGTCGAAGCCTGAATTTGCTTGGGAAACGATAGGTTTCCTCGTGAACGAAGGACCGGCGGTAATTCGGAAAAATGGTAGGATTTTTATCAGTTATTCCGCTAGTGCTACGGATTATAATTACTGCATGGGACTTTTGAGCGCAGACGAAAATAGTGATTTATTGGATCCAGCATCATGGACCAAAGCTGGGCATGCGGTGTTCCAAACCAATGACGAGACAGGTCAGTATGGTCCAGGACATAACTGTTTTACAGTTTCGGAGGATGAAACGGAAGATATTTTTATTTATCATGCGCGTAATTATAAGGAAATTAACGGTGATCCTCTCTATGATCCGAATCGTCATGCACGTGCACAGGTATTGAAATGGTCTCATGATGGAGCACCTCTTTTTGGAATCCCTGTTAGAGATTCCAAGGATGATACGGTGCAAATTTGAAATGATGCCGGAAACAAAATAACCGACGGATAGCTCGAAAAAACAGCGGTAGTCTGGACTTTATTTTCGTCCTAGGCTAACGCTGTTTTATTTTCACCACTAAACATGGTTGCTATTCGCAAAATATTCACGTGTATCTTTGCGGGATTGAGGAGTTAACATACGATCAAGTTCTTCGTTTAACCAAGTAAGCGACTTGTTACGAAGAACATTGCGCATACTATCTTCGGCTTCGCGCATGGTTAAGTTAATCAAACAGGGAGAAGCTTTAGCGCATGCGGCATAGTCTTCATCACGACAAAGATAGCTATTATTTTTGATGTTCTTGCATTGAAAAATCGGAGCAGCACCTTCAACAGCTTCAACGACATCCCAAAAAGAAATATCCGCAGGCGACTTGGCTAATTTATAGCCTCCTTTGACACCAGGGACAGAGGTTACGATACCAGCTTTGGTTAATTTACTAAAAATCTTCGAAAGATAGGTTTCCGAAACGCCTTGAAAAGCGGAAAGCTCTTTAATCCCAATAGTTGAATCAGGAGGAATATCAATTAAATATACCAAGCAATGCAGTCCATATTCTACGCCAATACTATACTGCATCCCAACACCTGCTTTCCGATCTATATAAAGGTTGCTATTAAACATCTTAGGTTGATTTAAACCCCTTGTCAAATAGGGTGTTTTGGTGTTTTTAGCCAATAGACCCATGTTTTTTCGTTGACAGTGATAAACGAAATGGCTATATTATAGATATAGTTAATCGACGATTAACATTATCGACGATATGACGAAGCTGTATTTTAACAATTAAAAATAAAGGAGTGTACTCACACATGGAAATTAGATTCGATTATACGAAAGCACAACCTGAAGCTTTTCAAACACTTTTAAAATTAGAAGGGTATGTAAGGAAGAGCGGTATTGACCACAAACTGTTGGAGCTAATTAAAATCCGCGCTTCGCAAATTAATGGATGTGCCTACTGCCTGGATATGCATACGAAAGATGCGCGTGCGATGGGGGAGACAGAGCAACGAGTGTATATGCTCAACGCATGGCGTGAGGCTCCTTTCTATACAGAAGCAGAGCGGGCCGCGATCGCATTAACGGAGGCTGTGACCAAAATTTCGGAGGCTGGCGTTCCGCAGGAATTATATGCGCAAGTCCGCAACCATTTCGATGAAGGCCAATTTGTTAACTTAATTATGGCGATTAATGCGATTAACAGTTGGAATCGAATTGCGATTTCAACAGGCATGGTACCAGGAGATTATCAACCAGCAGCTCATAAATAATGTTTAGTGGAATTATATGAGATCTGACCCTTGCAAAAATTGGTTACACTTCATAGATTAAAAAAGAAGCTTCCAAAACCACACGTACTGTGGCTTTGGAAGCTTTTGCAATGTTTCGATCTAAAAATTGTGGATTATCTATCAAAAATAATTTGGTTGAAATTGGTACAGGTACGTAAAACGTCAATTGGTGGTCCAATGCATGCTCTACCACCCAAGATAAGTCTAAAATGACCATGAGCAAGGTCTCCAAATTCCCCTCTGAAAGTCAATTCTAAAACGAAAAGACCAAATTCTCCGCCTAAGCTAAATGTTGGATTCCTCAAACTTATCGTTCCAGATAGAACAGGTGCCCCGAACACTCTCACAGTGATTTTAATACTTGGGTCACTGGGATCAACATCTAAGTCTAGACCTAACCCATCGATTAATCGTACAGAAACACAAGTATGACCCGGAGGGCATGAGGTAATTGGTGGCTGAATTAAATTATCAACAATACGTTCACTAAGTAGAACGTTCTTGCTGATTGTTTTAAGTTGTTTATTGATCTTTCTCAAACTCTTTTTAATCTCATCATTGTATTTTTTGCACGCTAAGAGATGCTCAATCATCTTTTGATTAATAAGAACATTTCGGTTGATTGCTTTAAGTTGTTTTTGTATTCTTTTCAAGGAATCTTTATCAAATTGTTTGCCTGAGAGAACTAGTTTAGTTCCAATCGTGTGCTGATTAATGAGAACTATTCTATTGATGGCCCTCAGTTGTTTTCTAATCTGTAATAAGATAACTTTTTCATCTTTTTTGCAAGTCTTTCTAAATTCAATTATTTTCTTTCTATTGAGAAGAACAGCATTGTTAATAGCAATCAGTTGTTTTTGAATCCTTACTAAAATATCATTCTTATTATTTACTGACATTGACTTGCACCTCCTTTGCAGTACAATAATATATGTGCAGTTTCATATTTTGATATAGGACAAATCCTCAAATTGAGGTGTATAGTGAAAAAACAAACACCAGTCTAACACTTTATGTTCGTGTTTACTGGTGTTTGTTTTTAAATTATATATTTTCTTATGTTCCTAATGCTTGAACTAACAATGAGTAATCTCACAAATCTGTGTTAAAAAATGTTCAATAGAGAGCCACATCAGGAATAGCCCTCCTGAAACAATAAACACGGCTCCCGCAATCGCAATCCAAATATGCGACTTGTTTCTTCCGATTTTGTTTGTATTACCGTTATCCCATTCATCCGTAGGTTTTATATAGCTCCCTCCTTTTTATCATCGAGCGAATTTACGCCATACCGGGCCAAAGCTTTCGTCGCCGACTCCAACATACGTCTTTTCAAAAAATCCCCCTCAATAACACGAACACGCTTTCCGAGAAAACGGATCTTGGAGAGAAGATACTCCGTTTCGTCGCCAAGAATAGTTACCCTGACTCTATAGATATCTTTCTCTGTATCATATGCAACATCTTTTTCAAAACTGGAAAGGGCATATAGAATTCGCGACAGCTCTCTATTGTAATCACGAACGACTTCAAGGACGGCTTCGCCTTTCCGCGCGTCTAGAGCTTTTTTACTCTTCATCAGAATGCTATTTGCATCCTCTGTTTTCAATGCCTCAGCAGTGACACTTATTATCTTATCTAATTTAGTACGCATGATTGTGTGATGCCGAAAATCATACCAAAGCAGGTACCATTCCCTTTTGACCATGGAATATTCTAATTTATAGGGCACCCCGGATTGGTCTGCATGCATGCGTCCTCTTTTGATCTCATAGGTTATACGTATTCCGCTTCTCTCCGTAATAAGCCTACGTAAAGTTCGCAGGAGCGGGTGGTAGACCTGTTTCTCCCTACTGCGGGCTTTTTCAATGAGATGGTCTGAGGTGTCCATGACCCGATCTTGCCCCAGGATAGCACGCAGCTTACTCAACGTATCAGGAGTGAAAGCCTCATCTGCCGCAGGATGCCCGAGCATCGTTTTGAGCCACGCCCTTTCGTGCGAAGTGACCATGAACGTACCTGAGTCTTCTAGCCGGGAAATAATTTGGTAATTAAAAATCTTCTCAAACAGATTCATAATAGGCCTGAATCTCCTTCCATTCGGCGATCATTTCCCTGCGGAGCTGAACCGGCTCAAGTATTTCACAGCTAGACCCGAAACTGCGCAGCCAAGGCTTAATTTCTGTCGTCCCGTTAATCAGGATCTCATAGATAAAAGAATGCTCATCCTCCTGCACGATTTGTCCCCATTGACCTTGCAGCATTACACGCTCCCTAACAAAGTTAGGCGCAGAACCTTCTGGATTGTAAAATCGAGCACGAACCGTCACGGGTTGCCCCGTGTCTATCAGCCAGCTATACTGAATTTTCGCATGAAGCTCGTTGATCCTGTTTTCAAAGACATCTTCGTCAACGGATTCATCTTCTTCGATTTGCGTGATCCCTTCCAAACGGTATTTCCGAACACCTTCTCTGCTATTTGAGAGTAGATACCAACGCCCGTATTGATGATCGTAGACGACCTTCAAGGGGAGCGTTTTCTCCACTTTTCCATTCGTATCCCTCTCGAATAGAGGGTTGGTGTTCTTGGAGGCGTAGCTTTTTTCGGACTTTGGTGAAAAATATAAGAAACGAACCTTACGTCGGCTACGGATTGCGCTCAGGATGGTGAACAAATGCGCTTCATCTAAGATTCGGGAATAATAGTGATACTTATACAAAAAAGGTTCAATGGCCTGCTTTTCTGCTTGTTGGCGAGTAATATGTTTTTTCAATCCATCGCGCAGCAAATAGCCTTGAACAGAAGGGACCTGCGTGTTCGCCATGACATCTACGAAATCATAGAGATCATAAAGCTCCTCGTTCGATAATCCGTGGATCAAATCGTTTTGGATGCGGTAGCGATAGGGACGAGCACCTGCTTGCCTTGAAATGACACCAACTTCTTCCAGATACTTAAGATCAGAACGAATCGTCTTCTCATCGGGCAAGGATAGATCGGAAGATTGACTGGTGCAACAGATGTCTAACAGTTCCATGGCTGTCAAAGCTTGTTCGTTCATCGCGGCTAAAAGCAACGTGATTCTCTGAGATTCAGACTCCTTTAGGGATTTGGCCCGAAATAAGAAGAGCAGCATCGGATCGGTGGACTCGTAATAGCTGAAGCGAATCGTTTCAGCGAATTCCTTGCGCTCCTCCTGAGGTAAGTGCTGGTACGTGGAGCTCACGATTTCTTTTAACCGTCGGATCGTCTTGTCAAAAGTATGGATAGAAATGCCCAGCCTCTCTGAGAACTGCTGTCTGTTGTAGGCACCACTCGTCAGCACGAGCATGCGCAGAAACTGGATTTCTTTATCAAAGCTTTCCTTAGCCACGATACTCCTCCGTTCAATCTACATCTTATTTCCATTGTAACAGGGGATGTAATTGGGCGAAATGGTAAACTTTCTCTGTCATCGTAATACTTTCGCCATGTTCGACGGGATGAAAATGAGCGAAGATAGGTACATAAGGCCGACACGATATCTCTAAAATTTGGAAGGAATTAACATTCAATGGTTGAATACATACATGTACCAAAGGAGGAAGAACCATATGTCCGATGTTCATCAACAAATCCTAGAAGAATTGAAACGGATCGAGAAGGAAGAGGGCGTCCGCATCTTGTATGCCTGTGAATCAGGCAGTCGAGCATGGGGCTTCCCCTCCAAGGATAGCGATTATGACGTAAGATTTATATATATCAGGCCAGTGGAGTGGTATCTTTCGATTTATGAAAAACGGGATGTCATCGAGCGACCGATCAGCGATATGTTGGATATCAATGGCTGGGACTTGAAGAAAGCTTTGAATTTGTTTCGTAAATCGAATCCGCCTTTACTAGAGTGGTTACAGTCTCCCATACTGTATATGGAGAATTTCACGATAGCTGATCAAATCCGTCGTATTTCGCCACTCACGTTTTCGCCAAAATCTTGTATGCACCACTACCTACACATGGCCAAGGGGAATTATCGGGAATACTTGCAGGGTGATCATGTCAAAATCAAAAAGTATTTCTATGTCCTACGCCCGATCTTGGCCTGTGAATGGATTGAACGAAATAACACGATGCCGCCTATTGAGTTTCAGGAACTTGTGGATAGCTTAGTGCCAGCGGGGAGTCAGCTGAAGGCGGCTATTCAAGAGCTGTTCGCTCGTAAAATAGCAGGCGACGAGATGGATTATGAGCCAAGAATCAATCCGATCAATGAGTTTTTAGAGACGAGAATCGCCTACTATGATCAAATCGCATCCACGATGCAGGTTGGTGAGGGTGGTCAGGATTGGCAGTTAGATGAGTTATTTCGTAAGGCATTGAAAGAAGCATGGGGATAAGGTTTACAATTTTAAGGTACAGGAGCTGAACAACATGGCTTATCAAAATATTAACGGCGTACGCGTCTGGGGGCAGCCCGATGAAGGTGCTTTGTCACAAGCGAAAACATGTTCAGAAACAGGAAGAGTCGTTCAGACGCTTCTTATGGCTGATCATCATAAAGGGTATAGCCAGCCGATCGGCGGGGTTGTTGTATACAATGGTCAATTATCGCCATCAGGCGTAGGTTATGATATCGCTTGCGGGAATAAAGCCGTAAGAACGAATCTAATGGCTGCTGATATCAAGTCTCGCATGGCAGGCATGATGGATCAAATCTCACGTAAAATTTCCTTCGGGATCGGGCGTGTGAATAATGAAAAGGTTGATCATGATTTGTTCGATGACCCGGATTGGGATGTATATAAAGCAATTGGTAAACAAGAGCACGACAAGTTAAAGGCACTTGCTCGTGATCAGCTTGGAACCGTAGGTAGCGGGAATCATTTTGTGGATGTGTTTGAGGAAATGAGCACGGGGCGAGTGTGGGTAGCGAATCATTTTGGCAGCCGCGGGTTCGGTCATAAGACAGCGAGCGGATTCATTAATCTGACGGCTGGCCGCGACTTTCTGGGCAACGCACCAGGTGAAAAGATGGATCAACCGCCGATTCTTTTGGATTTGTCGAGCGAATTGGGAGACATGTATTACAAAGCCATGAAGCTGGCAGGGCGGTATGCTTATGCGGGGCGAGACTATGTGATGGAGCAAGTGTTGGCCATTTTAGGAGCAGAAGCAGATTTCGCGGTGCATAATCATCATAATTTTGCGTGGAAAGAGGAGCATGATGGTCAAGAGACGATAGTGGTCCGTAAAGGGGCTACGCCTTCTGCGCCGGGGCAACTTGGCTTCATCGGGGGGAGCATGTGCGATATCTCCGTGATCGTTAGAGGGAAAGATACCGATGAGAATCGGGATGCTTATTATAGCACGGTGCATGGCGCCGGCAGGGTGATGAGTCGGACGCAAGCGGCAGGCAAAATGAACTGGAGAAACCGCACCCGAAGCGGCGGTCAAATTTCGCCAGATCGCATGATGAATGCGGTCAAGGATTATGGTGTGGAGCTTCGTGGGGCTGGAACGGACGAAAGTCCTTTTGTCTATCGGAAGCTGGAAGATGTGCTGGGCGCGCACGAGGAGACAATTGAGGTTCTGCACGTGTTGAAGCCAATCGGTGTTTGTATGGCAGGGGCGGATGAGTTCGATCCGTATAAGGATTAGGAGAGGAAACAGGTGAATAATCCATGCTGTTAGTGATGAAAAAAATCACTATAGCAATATAGAATGGGACGAATCCGACTCTCACTAACCAATAAAGGCAGTCCCCGAAGTAGAATTCTACTTCGGGGACTGCCTTTACTCATTCAACGCATCCTCTAATTCCCACGTATCGCCAATGCCGCTTACCTTATAGCAAGAACCTTCTAACGAAATGCAAGCTTCCAGTTGTAGTCGCGGAAAGGTTAACAACCAGCTCTCCTCATTGTTCTCATACTTAATAGGGAGCACCTCATGCAGGTGTCGGATGAAATCGAAAACATTCGTGTCATCGCCTGACCCCCGCTTGAAATCAACCCAATGACCTGTGACCTTGCGATCGTTCACCGCGGTGAGGAGATCCATAAGCCAAGAAGGAGCAGCCCCTGCTTCATCAAGCTCGTTCTCCGCAATGTGCTCCGCCAAAGCTTGCCTATTAACTTGCTGCGAACCGTCGGCAGTTAATGCTATAGTCAGCTCATCCAAGAGCTGACGCAATGTATTCCGTTCGGATGAACCCATTCCCTACACCTCCTAGCTTACTGGAAACATCGTATTGATTTTCAATTTGCCATTGTCTGGCTGAATATCTAATTGGACCTGATCACAAGTGACCTCTGTACCATCGCGGAGATAACCGACCCCTGCACCTGGTACACTGATCACGGTACCCATGCCGACGAGTTTTTGTTTCGGTGCGTTTTTGGACACCAAAGTGCTGTAAGCACTGGTGAAGGCCGCCTTATGCTTATCGTCCGAGACGAATTTCGAAGCGGCTTTGCCCGTTGGCACTTTACTCACCCGACCTGAAGGCGCGGTACCGCTTTTCAATCGTTCGCGTTGCTGTTCTTCCGTAGTATGCGCCCCGTGATCGGCATAGGAATGTCCACCTCCGACATCATATGTACTTGGATCATTGGCATCCAATCCGTCGTATAGAGTGGCAGCCACCTTTTGAATCGTATCCGAAGAGGTTGAAGCTTCTCCACTTACTAAACTATCGTTGTCCGATCTCTTCATTTGCATACGCTCGCCGCCCAAATCAGATGCTTTCGCTCCCATACGATCGGCTTCGGACTCTAATCCGTGATCATCATTAATGGCGACGCCACCAGCTTGCTGCGTGGGTGCTACTCTGCCTTGACGCTGTTGGACGACATGCCAAGCCTCATGCGGCAAATGCTGCTCTTGACCAGGTCCTACATGGATGTCATTCCCTTGTGCATAAGCTAAGGCTTGCAACTGAGCAGGTTTATCGGAATTGTAATGCACCTTAACGGAATCCATGGACATACCGGATAAGTTTTCTACACCAGATTTCAAATCATCAGGCATGCCCGTGTTATTCTTTTTGGTCTGAATAGGCTTCTCGGATCGGGTTGGTGTTGGAGCTTGAGATCTAAATAATTGAGCGACGGCGCGATTCCCGATGGTTCTCTGTAGTTGTGCGATATGTGAAGTGGAAAAAGGGGACATGCGATCCGCTGTTCCAGTTTGTTTGGCTGAGCTGTTAGTGGGTTTCTGCTTATCGTGTTGTTCTGACGATTGGTTATTTTTCACATGTGATTGATAACTCATGAATACAATTCACCGCCCTAAGTAAATTACCTAACTTTCAACAAATTCCCTTTCGTTTCCTTATTTATTTTAAGGTAAAAGTTACCATTGGACAACAGTTCTAAAGTTGCGTTTATTCGATTGACGATGTGTTGCTGCTCACAGAAAACAACAAAAAGGCCATCCTATAAGGTAAATCCTAAGGGATGGCCTTTTCCATTCATCGGGAGGTTGGTTAAATGATATCCTTATGAAAAGGGCTAAAAGCAATATATTGGGACAAGAACATTATCAATGAATTAGCTCAAATTAATTTATTGTGAAATAGTCCATAAGAAGCAGGATTTCATCAGAGAATGTCGAAAATCTAGTTGTTTTCACATTTACATCACACTTTTTTTACAATTTCATCACAATTATGATGACAGATTTGGAGTTGTTAGCAGAGTGTATCTTATCGAGCGAATTAATCAAATCTATCAGCGATACAAGAATTACGAATGGATCTATATTCTCCCACTTGTCGTGCTTTCACTAAAGAGGAAATTAGAGTACTTTTTCTTTATCCTGCACTCAGAGAAGGGACTCCCGAAATCGGAAGATTCGCAGTGGTATCTGAATTACGCCCACTCCCTGTTAACAGATTTCAAGCTTGGCTTACATATGAATGATCTTCTTTACTTGGGCTATAACCTCATTCTCGCCATATTGATAGGTGTGTTTAAGGAAGAATATATCGTTGTTTTTATACAGGCTGTAACAACGGCATCGTGTGTGATCTTGGTTTACCTCATCACTCGTCGATTATTCAACCGAATTACCGCAATAGTAGCCTCGTATTTCTATGCAACATCTTGGCATATTACAGTTTGGTCGATGTACATTCTTTCAGATAGTTTATTTATGAATCTCGTATTGCTGAATGTCTTCCTTCTTCTTAAAACGCTTGAGAATAACAATAAAGGTATGGGTGCGTTATTTCTTATTTCTTCGCTCCTCATGCTGGTATTCCGCCCAACGGGAGTTCTGACACTAGCCTTTATTTTCATTTACATCGCCTTGCAAATTAACCGATATCCATTAATCGCTTTCCTCAAGAGGCATAGATATAAGTTTGTATGCGCTTTACTATTCGTTTTCGCAGCTGTTGGTTTTCTTGTATTTACTCACAAATTGAATCCACTTCTTACCTCTCTACAATATAATGCGAAGTTGGTTTTATACAATATATATGCCAAAGGCTGGATTTATGATAATCCTTCAGGTCATGACTATGCCTATCGTCCCGATTATCGCATTGATATTTTCGGCAGTTTGATCCTGAGCTTTCTTATTCATAATTGGGATCATGTACTGTTGTTATATGGCAGAAGGGCTCTTGCGTTTATCGGCTGGTGGGTATGGAAGACGGATATACGGAGTCTGGCTGGGGTTATTAAATTGTGCAAGGATGTCGTCCCATCTCTTCTATTTCTATTCGGAACTTACGCTGCGATAAAGAACAACATATTCAGAAAAACATCGATTGTTTGGTTAGTTATTGTGTCGATATTCCTATTTTGTATGGTGTTGTTCATGGATAGTATGTATCGCTATAAGCTGCCTGCTTTACCCTTTATTTGTATCGTCTGCGGGTATGGTGTCGAGAGATTGATCCGCATAATGCTATTCTTCATTAACAAATTTGGGGGGAAGTTGCTTCAATGGAACAGAAACAAGCACTCATTGTGATCCCGGCCTATAATGAGCAGAACAATATTCTAAAAGTAATCAAGGATGTTCGTGAGAATCTTCCTAGTTACGATATTCTCGTTGTTAATGATTGCTCGAAGGACAACACGTCTGCGATAGCCAAGCAAGCAGGAGATGGCGTCAAAGTTGTGGACCTCTCCTATAATTTAGGGATTGGCGGCGCGGTGCAAACTGGCTTCAAATATGCCGAGAAGAATGGTTATTCGTATATGGTGCAAATTGACGGCGATGGTCAGCACCTTCCCAGCGAGGTGAACAAGCTATTTGCGTATATGACGCAAACGGGGTCCGATATGGTCATCGGCTCGAGGTTTCTAGATATTAAATCGTTCCAAACGACGTGGACAAGGCGCCTTGGTATTAAAGTGTTCTATTACTTATTTCGCTTGTTAATTCAGACGAAGATTACCGACGGGACTTCAGGGTTTCGGATGTATAATCGCAAGAGCATAGAGTTGTTAAGCCAATTTTATCCAGACGATTACCCAGAGCCAGACGCCATTATTTTGATTAGCAAACATGGACTTCGCATCGGGGAAATCGGCGTTGAAATGAGAGAGCGTGAACACGGTGTCTCCTCCATAACCCCGATCCAAAGTCCCTATTATATGACCAAAGTGATTATGTCGATCTTATTCTCTTTTACAAGGACAAGGACGAGGTGGTAGGGATGCTAACGAGTGAACATCATCTGTATAGTGTGCAATTAATGGGTGTCGTCTTTAGTTTAATACTCATGAGTACCGTATTTATGATGGTAAGGGCTAGAAGACTTCGGGAGAAATATGCACTTGTATGGTTTGTAATAGGTATCTTTACGTTAATCATGTCCATGTTCACGAATTTGATGGAGTGGTTCTCTAAACTACTGGGCATCGATTATGCGCCATCTGCATTTTTTGCCATTCTGATCGCCTCTGCCTATCTGCTCCTGCTGAATACGAGTATAAGTATCTCAGGTTTAAAACTACATAATAAAGCGCTTACCCAAGAACTGGGATTAACGAAGCTAAGGCTAGAAGAACTTGAGAAGAAAAGTAATGAGGAGGAAAAATCATCAAATATATCATGCTAGTTGCCAGTGTACTCATGACCGTTGTGGCGAGTACCTTGCTTAAAATAGGTGGTCGAGCTATTAATTTCGAGGGCGGAATTATGGCTATCGCGATAGGTTACATGACGACACCGTTGATTATAACCGGCTTTGCCTTTTACGCACTGGCGGCCTTCATCTGGATTTATTGCTTGTCCCAATTTGACCTCAGTTATGTGACCTTCGTGTCGAGTATTCAATATATTTTTATGATTCTCGTATCGATTATGATTTTCCATGAACAAATTAGCGCCATGAAGTGGGCGGGATGCGTGTTTATTATGATTGGTGTCATTTTATGGTTGAGAGGATAGTCTGCATGTACCATTGTGTGCCCTATACCGAAGACATGAAGGAAGACTGGGACAGATTGGCATGGTCTCAGGGGACTATTTTTCACACATTGTCATTTAGACAGATTCTGCTCGAGACGTTTGGCTATCAATGCTTGTATCATGCTGTGGTTGACCAAAGTGGCCAGATCTGCGCGTTAATTCCATTAGCGAGTGGTCGCAACTTAGGACTCAAGCGGGTAGGCGTTTCGCTCCCCTTTGTCAATTATACGGATGTGTGTGCCCTGAATGAGGAAGCCGCGCAATTTGCTATGGATGCCATCGTGCAGCTGAAGGAGAAATACCGTCTCCGTTACATCGAGTTGAGATTTAAGAATGGTATGATGCTGAGCGAAGGCAAGCAGTTGTCCCCGGTGCTTAAGCAATTGGATACAGCCCATAGGCAAGTAAACGACATCAACCACACCTTTGTGCTGCCATTAGCCAATGAAGATGAGGTTCTATCCCTCTCCACTCGCAATAATCGAAACCATATCCGGAAGGTCTACAAGAACAACTGGTTTCAGGTTTCTTATGATAAAGGGAATCTGGCACGCTTTCATAAAGTCTATGTTCGGCGTATGAAGCAGTTGGGTTCACCCGCACAGGATATTCGCTTTTTCCAAAGATTCTTGGACTATTTCCCTGATCATGCGGTGCTGCAAACCGTCCTAGATGCAGAGACTGGTGAGGTAGCTGGTGGGATGCTGCTATTAATAAGTCCGGGGGACTCCACTCTTTATTATCCCTATGGTGCGAATTTGACGGCGTATAATCACAAATATCTCAATAACTTTATGTACTGGGAAGCCGTGAAATTCGGGATAAGAAGTGGGCTAAAGCAGCTTGATCTCGGTCGTTCACAAACCGGTTCAGGCACGTATAAGTACAAAGAACAATGGGGTGCTGCTGCCGAGCAACTCACATATGTCGTGATGGGCAGCACGAATAAAGAGGAGGGTCCTCCAGATAAAGAAAAGCTGCGTTTCTTCATTGAACTCTGGAAGAGAATGCCTAACATGGTGACAGAACCAGTAGGTAAGCAGCTTATAAAGTATCTAATGCCGTAACCAACCAACAATATGTGACATGACAATCGGGGGAAATAGAGCATGGCTAATCTTAGCTGGAAGCAGTATTTTGACAAGAGGGCAGAGGTTCATGGCGCTTCCGTACAATCCTCTGACTACTATAATGAGGAAAGTTTCTTTCTGCAGCGAAATCATACATTAGGTTGGCTCGGAGAGCTTCATGACAAAGAGATTCTGGATGCCGGCTGTGGTGTAGGTGCCTTTAGTGAACCTCTCGTTGGGTCAAACACGGTGTATGGGGTGGATTTTTCGGAGAGAAGCCTTGCCTTTGCCGCGGAAAGAGGACTTCGAACATCGTCGGATGATCTAACGGCTCTTCATTTTGATGAGGGTAAGTTCGACCTCGTGCTGTGTATTGGTGTTATTCAGCTGATCGAACAGTATCGGGCGGTTATTAAGGAATTGGCTAGGGTGACGAAGCCGGGAGGGACTCTGCTTATTGAAACTTTGCACCGCAGGTCTTGGCAGAGGAAAGTGCTCCGATTGTTCGAGAAAACCAAAAAATTCGATCGCATGTACGCCATGGATGAATTAAAGAAAGTGCTCATAGAGCACGGATTCGAGCATATAGAGTTCTTAAAGATCTATCATCCGTTCTCTTACGTTTCGAAAGGAAATGCAGAGTGGAACGTGCACGATCGGTTATGCACATCATTCGCTATCAAGGGGAGTAAGAAGCATGTCTAATTCTTCTAAACAGATCACGAATCTACTCACATTTGATATTGAAGAATGGTTTCATGCGAATTACGAACAGGTGACGCCGGATCGTACGAAGGGTTCTAGTTTCCGAGCCCATATGGATACCCTGCTTCAGATGTGCAGCGATGCGAAATGTAAAGCGACGTTTTTCACACTTGGCTGTATTGGAGAGGATTACCCGGATATAGTGAAGGCTATCGCGCGTGAAGGTCATGATGTCGCCTCTCATGGGTATGCCCACGAATTAGCCTACAAGCAAACCAGAGAAGAGTTTCGTGCGGATGTCCAGAAATCAGTTGATATTCTTGAGAATCTAACCGGAACGAAGGTACTCGGGTATCGGGCGCCGTCATGGTCGATCGTTGAAAGCAACCTCCACTACCTTGAAGTATTAGAAGAGTTTGGCCTCGTGTATGACGCTAGTATTTTTCCAGTGAAAACTTTTCTTTACGGGATTCCTACAGCAAAGACGGAGATTCATAAGCCAATAGTGAACGGTAAAGAACTTAATCTCTTCGAGGTTCCGATGTCTGTCATGCGAGTTGCTGGGAGAAATGTGGGTTATTCCGGCGGTTTTTACTTTAGGTTTTTCCCCGAGTTCATTATTAGAAAAGCCATCCAATCTGCTAATCGCCGAGGGAAGAGTTCCATTGTTTATCTGCATCCGCGCGAAATTGATGCAAGAGAACATAAGCTGGAGCTTCCCAGCAAGGAGCATTTTATTCATTACTATAATATTAAAGGTACCAAGGCTAAGCTTGCAAACATGTTGGAGGCATTCTCTTTTACGTCCATTTCGGAGCATTTGAGCAATCAGTATAAACGATGAGTTTATTGGGTATCCGTTAGAAGAAATAGTTACAAGTTGCTCAGACATACATTAAGGAGTACATTTATGTATTGAAATGGATGCTCATGTAGGAGTAAAGGAGAACGAAACCTATGACGTATACTTCAAATCGAAATAAATTAACGGACGTTAGCCGCACTCTTGCTAAAGTTGCAATAGGAGAAGAAGCTGCTGATCTACTCATTCAAAATGGTACTTTGGTCAATGTGCATTCTGGTGAGCTTATTGCCCATATGGATGTCGCGATTGCTGCGGGACGAATTGCTTTCATAGGAAAGGCTGATCATACGATCGGCGACAAGACGGTCGTGATCGATGCGAAAGGGAAATACATGGTGCCAGGCCTGCTGGACGGCCACATGCATGTGGAAAGCACGATGCTTTCCGTGACGGAATTCGCCAAAGCGGCGATTGTCAAAGGGACGACGGGGATTTTCATGGACCCGCATGAGATAGCGAATGTTTTCGGCTCAGAAGGGGTCAGACTTATGCATGAAGAGGGACAGCAGTTGCCGCTCAAAGTATTCACGACTTTCCCTTCCTGTGTGCCAGCAACAAATGATTTGGAAGATGGCGGCGCTACCTTAGAGGTAGCTGATATTCAAGAGGGACTTCAATGGGACAATGTGGTGGGACTAGGTGAAGTGATGAACTTCCCAGGTGTTGTGTTCGGGGACCCCAAAATGTTCGGAGAAATCGAAGCTACACTGCAAAGTGGGAAGACCGTTACGGGACATTTCCCGAGTGACGATGATCGTATGTTGCAGGCTTATCTTGCATCTGGCGTTACGTCGGATCACGAGACCGTTACCCGCGAGCAAGGGCTGCATAAAGTTCGCATGGGGATGCATCTCATGATTCGGGAAGGCTCTGCGTGGCATGATGTCAAAGAGGTCATCAAGATTGTCACCGAGGATGGCGTCAATACGTCCAATATCTCACTCGTTACAGATGACGTGAACCCGCAAACGCTTGTGGAGAAAGGGCATCTCAATCATGTAGCACGACGCGCGATGGAAGAAGGTGTTCATCCGGTCACCGCGATTCAAATGGTTACGATCAATGTGGCACGTTATTTTAAGCTGGAGCATGATGTGGGATCAATCACACCAGGGAAATGTGCAGACATTTTACTAATGGATGATCTGCAGAAGATGGAGCCTTCCATGGTTATAACAGATGGTCAAATTATTGCGGAGCAAGGCGAGCTGGCTGTCGAATTCCCTGTGTTTACGTACCCGGCTCATATTCGCAATTCGATGAACGTGAAGCGGGAGCTGACGGCGAAGGACTTTAAGCTTAGGGCGGCTAACGAGCAGGAGAAGACGAACGTCAATGTGATCCGCGTGATCGAAAATAGTGCCAGAACCGAGAAGATGACGGCAGAGCTCGCCATTCAACAAGGTATCATCCTGCCGGATGTGGAGCAAGACATTATTCGCCTGGCCTGTATCGAGCGGCATCATGGCACAGGTCAAATCTCACTTGCTTTTGCCCATGGCTTTGGTGTGAAATCTGGCGCGGTGGCCTCTACGGTGGCCCATGACAGTCACAATCTGCTTGTGATGGGGATGGATGAAGCGGATATGGCGTTCGCTGCGAATGAACTTGTGAAGCTTGGCGGCGGGATGATTGTTGTGGAGAATGGCAAAGTGCTGGCTCAGGTCCAGATGACCATTGCAGGCCTGATGTCAGAGAAAACACTGCCTGAAGTTGTCAAGGAAGTCACACAGATGGACAAAGCATGGCAGCACATCGGCTGTTCTATGAACGCGCCGTTCATGACGTTTTCCCTCACTGCTCTGCCTGTGATTCCCGAAATTCGCATTTCGAATCGCGGGTTGGTGGATGTGACTCAATTTAAGCTAATTGATGTGGAAATCGTCTAACCAATCAATACAATTCGAACCTTTTCTGAACATTAGAGCATTATTCTAATGTTCTTTTTTCTATATAATTAGGTATATTAAAGCGCTTTCTATTAAGCGCTTACAATTAAGCGAAAGAGGGTATGTTATGGAATTAGTTAGAAAGCAAGGTCTCCAGTCCATCGTAATCGCCATGATGATCTTATCATTGTTGTTCAGCTTCGCGCCTCCGAAGGCCCATGCATCTGATGAGTACGATTTGCTGCGTGACAAATGGAAAACGATGCTCACAGGCGGAACCTCGTACTCGACCTCCGACACGGATATTGCAGCGGCAGTCACGGCGATTACAGCTAAGGCACAAGCGAACTGGAACAGTCTCAATAAAACACCGACCGAAGCGGCGAATTATATTTGGATCGATTTAAGATCTTCATCAGACTCGAGCCAGCTTACTACGGCCTATGTTCGTATTAAGGAAATGGCTTTGGCCACACAGACGGTAGGCTCAACGCTTTATGGCAACACAGCGCTGATCGCGGATACGATCATGGCTCTGGAGTGGATGAATACGTGGAAATTCTATGCGACGAAAACATCCTATCAGAATTGGTGGGATTGGCAAATCGGCGTTCCGATGGCTTTGAACGACTGCGTGGTACTATTGTATGATCTGTTAACGCCAACGCAAATTAGCAATTACATGGCAGCAGTGGATCGCTTCGCACCGACAGTGGACAAAACCGGTGCTAACCGTGTATGGAAAGCAACGGCTGTCGGCTTGCGTGCCGTCATTGCCAAGGATAGTGTGAAATTGGCGGCAGCGAGAGATGGCTTAACTTCTGTCTTCCCTAATGTGACGTCAGGCGATGGTTTTTATGAGGATGGATCCTTCATTCAGCATACGATATTTGCTTATACAGGTGGGTATGGTGTCAGTATTTTAGTCGATTTAGCTAATCTGATGTATCTTCTGAATGGTTCAACATGGGCAGTCACGACAACAAGCCAGACGAATTTGTATCAATGGATTTATAATGCGTACCAGCCTTTACTCTACAAAGGCGCCATTATGGACATGACTCGTGGCAGAGAAATATCCAGGTACTATGCGCAGGATCGCGATGAAGGACATGAAGTGATGCAAGGCATCATTCGCGTTTCGCAATTTGCCCCTGCGACCGATGCGCTTGCTTATAAGCGAATGATCAAATATTGGCTTCAAGCAGAAAATGCTAGCGCGACCATAAACAAATTTGCCACAGATGCTTCTGTGAATATGATTGTTTTGGGTAAAGGGATCTTGAACGATTCCGCGATTACACCGGCAAGTGAGTTGGTGAAATACCAACAGTTTTCTGCAATGGATCGCGCAGTTCATCTGCGCCCTGGTTTCGGATTTGGAATCGGTATGTTCTCTACGAGAATCAATAGCTATGAATCCATCAATAGTGAAAATAGCAAAGGTTGGTACTCAGGTGCGGGAACAACTTATCTCTACAACAACGATCTAGACCAATTCAGCGATGATTTCTGGCCGACGGTTGATAATTACAGATTGCCAGGGACAACGGTCATTTCCCAAACGTATATGCCAAGTCAATTTAGTACGAAAACTTGGGTTGGAGGAACGGATTTATTCAATACGTACGGCATCACAGGGATGGAGCAAGGCGTTGCTTCGAATACGTTGACGGCGAAGAAGTCATGGTTCATGTTCGATGATGAAATTGTTGCGCTGGGCGCAGGGATTACGAGTACGGATGGTCAGCCCATCGAATCCATCGTCGAAAATCGCAAGATCAACAGCAGCGGAAGCAACGCATTGACGGTCAATGGCGCCGCGCAATCCACAGCACTGGGCTGGTCGCAAGCTTTAGCAAGCGTCCAAACGGTTCATTTGGCAGGCAATGTGACGGGTTCTGATATTGGTTACTATTTCCCAACGGCTACGTCACTTCAAGCGAAGAGGGAAGCACGCACAGGAAATTGGAAGCAAATCAATCCGAGAGCTTCCACCCCTTCAACAGCGATTACGAGAAACTACCTGACGATGTGGCTAAATCAGGGTACGAATCCAACGAATCAATCGTATCAATATGTGATTTTGCCTAATAAAACGAGCGCTCAAGTAACGAGCTATGCGAGTAATCCGAATGTAACGATTCTAGAGAATTCAGGGGATGCGCAGGCGGTGAAAGAGAATACACTGGGCATCGTTGGTGTGAACTTCTGGAACGATGCTGTCAAAACAGTGAGCGGTATCACCTCCAATAAGAAAGCATCCGTTATGACGAAGGAAACGACAACAGATTTGGATGTTTCAGTATCGGATCCAACCAAAGTGAACACGGGAAGTATCGCGATTGAGATTAATAAAGCAGCAACGAGCACGATTTCAGCAGATCCAGGCATCACAGTCACACAATTAACACCAACAATTAAGTTCACCGTAAATGTGAACGGTGCGAAGGGCAAAGCGTTTAAAGTGAAGTTCGATTTTACAGGTACAACAACGCCACCTCCAACCACGCCGGGTACAACGGTTATTGTAGATAATGCAGGAACAGGCATGACGAAAGTAGGTTCATGGACGACAGCTTCGACGGCAACGGATAAATACCTAACCAATTATATTCATGACAGCAACACAGGTCAGGGGACCAAAAGTGTTACCTTTACACCAACTTTAACAGGATCAGGCATGTATAACGTCTATATTTGGTGGCCAGCTCATATGAATCGGGCAACGATTATTCCAGTAGATATTGTGCATGCAAGCGGAACAACGTCAGTATCCATCGATCAGACATCGGATGGCGGTCAATGGAACCTAGTGGGTTCATACGAATTTGCGGCGGGTACGACCGGCTATGTCAAGATTCGGACAGACGGAGCGAATGGCTACGTCACAGCTGATGCTGTGAAGTTTGAGCCGACGCCATAAGAGGATCGATGTATAAAAGGAAGCCTTAGGGCTTCTTTTTGCTGTAGACGATGAATCCGTGTGATGCACATCCGCTTATTCCGTGATACGATGGCACTAATTGAAGCGCGATGTTGATTATTTTGAACCAGAATGAGGGGCAACCTATGAGGCATAAGATGATCTTTTTATCGCTGCGGGCCAAATTTATCTATCTGTTTTTCTTATTGATCACCATTCCCTTCTTTCTAAGCGGTTTGATTACCTACAAGCAATATTCCAATAATGTACAAGCAGAAGCGATTGCCTATACGCGGCAAATTATCGATCAAATCACAATTAATCTGGACCGTTACCTAAAGGAGATGGACAGACTAACCCTAGCCCCCTACTATGACAAGAATGTCATAGATATTCTAAATGCCCATTTATCCCACATCCCAACGACAAATTATGTAAAAAACGATGAGAATGCCAAAATGAATTTCATGATTACTTCCCTTGCGATTGATCGGAATGAGCTGCAGGGGATTATGATTTTTACCAACGATGGCATTATCTTTAGTAATCTGCAGGACAGTCTTACACAGAATTGGGAGTTGTCCGCGAACGCTTGGATGAAGGATGCTGTTGCCGCAGATAGTGGGCTTGTGATCATTCCACCCCATCAAGTTTTCTACTATTTAGGAGGTCCCAAAGAAGTTGTTTCTATTGCACGCGTCATCCGAGAAGCAACGACGAATAAGCATTTGGGCATCGTGAAAGTCGATCTGTCGGAGAAAAGTTTCGAGAAGATTCTCGCGTCAGCGAGTTTCAGCAAGAACAGCCATATCTATGTCTCGGATCGACAAGATCGTCAGCTGTATCCGTTGCATGGCAAGGTGGATTTGGCGACAACAAGCAATCAAATAGCCATGGCCGGCGAGACGTATCTCACAGCTACGAAGCAATCCGATTACACAGGGATGTACGTGACGGGGCTGATCCCACAGGCAGATATGAAAACAGGGGCGCGCCAACTAATTCGTTTCACGATTTTCATCTCGGTGGGGGCTGTACTCGTCGCCTATTTCATTGCTGGTATCGCCTCCGGCAGACTCGTTAGACCTATACGACATCTTCAGATGAAGATGAAAAAGGTACAAAAAGGCGACTTCGGGGAACGAGCAACCGTCACGACTTTTGATGAAATCGGGCAGCTCACGGAGGGCTTCAATGTCATGGTCGCCGAGATCGAGCGGTTGGTGAGGGAAGTCTATGAGAGCAAGCTGCGAGAACGAGAAGCTGAATTCTATGCGCTGCAGAGTCAAATTAATCCGCACTTTATCTATAATACGTTAGAATCCATCAACACGATGGCACTGCAAGCCCAGCAGTATAAGGTATCGCATGTGGTGGTTAACCTCGGGCGATTGCTTCGTTATACGGTAGATAAAAACGCCAAATACGTCATCCTGCAGGACGAAATTTCATTCGTGGAGTCATATTTGGAAATCCAATCCTCGCGTTTGGGAATTCTGCTGCTTACGGAGTTCCACGTAGAAATCGGTCATGAGTATCTGCTCATTCCGAAGCTTATTTTACAGCCATTGGTTGAAAATGTGATTGAACACGCGCTTACCGATCAGCCAGTAACCGTGAAAATATCAACCCGCATTGAGGGGGAAGACCTGCTCATTGTTGTGGAGGATGATGGCGCAGGTATGAGCGCTGCACGCCGAATTCAAGTTGAGAAGCACATGCATGCCGAGCATGTTGAGGAGAGTAAGCAACGCTTTGGGGAGAAGAAGAAAGAATTTGCTCTGCGGAATGTCCATCGCCGTTTATTCTTGCTTTATGGAGAAGGCTACGGACTGTTTATGAATAAAACGACGACCAAAGGGTCGCAATTCCTAGTTAGAATCCCTTTGCTTTACGGAGAGGAGTCCTGAACGATGCTTCAAATTCTACTGGTCGAAGATGAAGCGAATCTGCGATTGCGTTTTCGCAAGTTGTTGGAGGATATGATTGGGGGCTGCAAGGTGGTGGGCGAAGCCTCCAATGGTGTTGAAGCTTTGGAATGGTTGCGAACGAATACGGCTGATGTCGTTATTACTGATATTCGGATGAATGTTATGAATGGTATCGAGCTGACTAAGCGAATCAAAGAGCAGAATCCCGCTATGCCCGTCGTCATAATAAGTGGTTACAGCGATTTCGCCATCGCCGTGGAAGCGATTCGCTATGAAGTATCGGCCTACCTGCTGAAGCCAGTGGATCGTGTAGAGCTAACGCTTGTGATTCAGAAGCTTACGCAAAAGCTCAAAGGAGTCGCGAACACCGCGAAAGAACTGGAGATGAGCCCGTCTATGCAAGGAGGCGGCTTACCTTTGGAGAATGAGGAACGCCAGATCATCCGACGTATTAAAGAGTTGATTGCTCAGCGTTTGGAGCAGGATATCTCGTTGCAATATTTGGCTGATCAGGTGAATCTCAATCATCGTTACCTCTCTGTGTTATTCAAAACAGAGACAGGGATCAACCTATCCGACTATGTGACGCAATGCCGGATGGAGAAAGCAAAGAGCCTGCTGAGGCATTCGCAGCTGAAGATCCAAGATATATCTCGCCTGTCTGGCTATCCCAATGCGAAATACTTCATGTCGGTGTTTAAGCAGATGGTGGGGAGCACACCGACAGAATACCGTGAGCATCCGGAGGAAAGTTCATCTTCCATTTCAAATAGCTAGCTGCGTAATAACTTTGGTTTCCAATATTTATAATGGATTTCAAGAAATAGGGCAAACTGAAACGAACTTATCACATCAAGGTGGTGTACGCACATTGTTGACTGATTTGAAGCGTTTGTTAATAGGCCAGCCCTTGAAGTCCCATGAATTAGGTGAGCAGAAGTTAAATAAAAAGAAAGCGTTGGCTATTCTTTCTTCAGATGCACTCTCCTCGGTAGCTTATGGTCCAGAGCAGATTCTAATTGTCTTAATCACGATTAGCGCAGCGGCGTTCTGGTATACAGTCCCTATCGCTTGCGGTGTTCTGTTTCTCTTAGTAGCCCTTATTTTGTCCTATCGACAAATCATCTTCGCTTACCCACATGGGGGAGGCGCCTATGTGGTCTCGAAGGTGAACCTCGGGATGAACGCCGGATTGTTTGCGGGCGGATCCTTATTAGTCGATTACATCTTAACTGTTGCGGTTAGTATATCCGCGGGTACCGATGCGATCACGTCAGCTTTTCCAAGCTTACACAGCTATACCGTACCGATTGCTCTGGCACTCGTATTGTTTATCACGATCCTCAATCTGCGCGGAATCACGGAATCAGCCTCCATCTTGGCGTATCCCGTGTATTTGTTTGTGATCGCACTGTTAGTCCTGATCGGTATTGGTTTATTTAAGATCCTTACAGGTGAAATTTCTCCTGATTTGCATACGCCCTTGGGGACACCAGTTGCGGGCATTTCCTTATTCATCTTGCTAAGAGCCTTCTCCTCAGGCAGCTCGGCATTAACAGGGGTAGAGGCGATATCCAATGCCATTCCGAACTTTAAGACGCCTGCCCCGAACAATGCTTCCAAAACATTAATGGCCATGGGCTTGCTATTGGCGATTTTGTTCGCTGGCATCATCTATTTGGCCTACTACTACGGCATTGCCCCGCGTGAGAAGGAAACGGTCGTTTCTCAGATTGCGACGGTGACATTTGGCCGAGGACTGATGTATTATATCGTCCAAGGTACAACCGCGATGATACTTGTTCTCGCCGCGAATACGGGTTATTCTGCATTTCCGCTGCTCGCGGTTAATCTGGCCAAGGATAAATTTATCGCTAGGATGTTTACGATGCGCGGTGACAGATTGGGCTATTCGAACGGGATTATCTTCCTAGCGGTGACCTCTATGCTATTAATTATCGTGTTCAAAGGGCAGACCGAGCAGTTAATCCCGCTCTATGCTGTCGGGGTGTTCATCCCCTTTACGCTCGCACAGACAGGTATGCTGGTGAAATGGTTTCGGGAGAAACCGAGAGGTTGGCTGCTCAAATTAACGGTTAATTTAGTGGGGGCATTCATGAGCTTCATCGTCATGATGATCTTCTTTATCACCAAGTTTGGACAAGTGTGGAGTGTGCTCGTTTTCCTGCCGCTCATCGTGTTCATTTTTCATCAAATCAAAAAGCATTACGATGCGATCGCTGAACAATTGCGACTCTCTTCTTGTGAACCTGCCCTCCCGATTGAAGGGAATGTCATGATTGTACCTGTAGCCGGCTTCACACATGTGGTGGAGAATTCGTTGAACTATGCCAAGTCGCTGTCACCCGATCAAATTATTGCGGTGTATGTGGCTTTTGAACGGGACGATGAGAAAAAGTTCGAGGAGAAATGGCAGAAGTGGCAGCCCGATGTGCGCTTAGTCACGCTGCATTCCCATTATCGAAGCATTGTCCACCCGTTGACCAAATTCATCGATACCGTGGAACATAAAGCCTCGGAATCGAATTTCCGGGTAACCGTGATCATCCCGCAGTTTATACCCAAGAAGAATTGGCATAACATCCTCCACAATCAATCTAGCTTGCTGATAAGGGCATTCCTGCTTTATAAGCGGAATTTGGTTGTGACGACCGTGCCGTATCATTTGAAAAAGTAGCGTGAATGCTCGATAGTTCGGGTGGGGGGGCACTGCCGGCCCCCCAGCACCAATTTGTCCGAAATTACCGAACTAATTTGCCCTAAATAACCCTGGCACAGGGAAAAAGGTAAATAGTTCGGTAGAATCGGACTATTTACTGTTTTTATGAAGGAATCCTCGTATTAGTTCGGAGAAATCGGACTATCCGATGCTCCTCACTTACCCGTTGCATGAACCCACGAAGCTCACTGCAAGTGAACAAGAACTAAGTTATCTATCCAATCGCACTTATTTATTTGAGCATTCTGGGGCGTATATCTCTTTCTAAGAGAGAGAGCTACAATTCAAAGAGCACCTCCAACCACTAGTCATTGAGTGGGGAGGTGCTTTTTTGATTTAACTTGGATAGGTGGGTAAGAGAATCCATATTTTTATACTTTTTTTATACCGATGCCATAGTTTCTTTACCCCCTTTTTATACGGATCGGCGTTACAATGTTTCAGGAAAGGGGGCGGTGATCGTCATGCAAAGTGATTTTTTGCTGATAGCTGCGCCCACCAAGGCAGGCGAGTTAAGTTTCTTCTATCATCTCTAAAAACAAATAAAAACATAGGATCTGTCTGATTTGAAGGAGGTGTGTCCGTGTACAACGATGTAACAATGATCTTATTATTTGCAGTAACTTTTATAGGTTTTTGGGGATTTGCGAAATATTGTGAGAAAGCATAAGCGTAAGCTTACGAAGTCGTTTTTCAAGAAAAACGTTAGGAGGCAACCTTATGATCGTTATTGGATTAATTGCATGTGCCATCATTGTATATCTTGGTTTTGTTTTAGTGAAGCCAGAGAAATTTTAATTATAGAATATGAGATTACGTAAGCAAGGGGAGAACCTACTATGGGTATGGGATTGTTACAAGTAGTTATCACACTGGGTATTATCATGCTTTTGGTAAAGCCTGTGGGAAGTTACTTGGTTAATGTATTCAGTTATGAAAAGGGTGGCCTTGATCGTGTTTTTGGTCCTTTCGAGCGTGTATTTTATCGCATCATGGGTGTTAAAGAAGACGAAGCCATGGGGTGGAAAAAGTATGTAGGCGCTGTCCTGTTAATTAACTTTGTGATGATGCTTCTTATGTACGTTGTGTTTCGGCTTCAGAAATACTTACCGCTTAACCCTGATGGTATAGCTAATATGCCTCCGGCACTCGCTTTCAATACAGCTGTTTCTTTCATTACCAATACGAACTGGCAAGCTTACAGTGGTGAAAATGCCATGTCCTATTTGTCACAAATGGTGGGGCTTACGTTCCCGATGTTTACTTCGGCAGCAACTGGATTTGCTATTGCGGTTGCTTTCACGCGCGGTTTAGTTGGCCGTCAAGATAATCTAGGGAATTTTTATGTGGACATAACTAGGGCGATTATACGCGTATTCCTGCCACTTAGCTTCATTGTTGCTTTGGTCCTAGTTTTTCAAGGTGTTCCACAAACTCTATTGGGTGCCGTACAAGCTACAACCATTGAAGGTGCTGGGCAAACCATTACTCGTGGTTTAGTTGCTTCTTTTGAATCTATTAAACACATCGGCACCAACGGTGGTGGTTGGTTCGGCACGAATGCCGCGCATCCTTTTGAAAATCCAACGCCTGTTGCCAACTTGATCCACATTATTTGTATGATGCTTCTACCTACCTCACTGGTGTACGCATTTGGACTCATGATCAAGAACAAGAAGCAAGGCTGGACGATCTTTGCAGCGATGGGGATTATTTTCGTCGTTATGGTTGCTACGGTTTTCTATGCTGAATACAAAGGTGTGCCTGCAGTAGATGCGTTAGGCGTACATGGGAATATGGAAGGCAAAGAAGTACGATTCGGAGTCTCCGAATCTGCGTTATTTACAGCCGTAACCACAGCTGCAACAACAGGCAGTGTAAACAATATGCATGAGTCGCTTACACCTCTCGGAAGCATTGTTCCTTTTGCAGAAATGATGTTGAACAATGTGTTCGGCGGTAAAGGAGTAGGCTTGTTAAACGGCTTGCTTTACTTGATCTTATCCGTGTTTATCTGCGGGTTAATGGTGGGGCGTACACCAGAGTTTCTAGGGAAAAAGATTGAAGGGAAAGAGATTAAACTAGCGGCTATCGCGATTCTTACCCATCCGCTGATCATTCTCGCACCGACAGCTTGGGCCCTGATTCGCCCTGAATCTATTCATTCCATAGCTAATCAGGGCACACATGGTCTCTCTGAGGTGCTGTATGCCTTTACATCGGGTGCAGCTAATAATGGATCGGCCTTCGGTGGCCTGACCGCGAACACGAACTTCTACAACTTGGGCATTGGTATGGTGATGTTGTTTGGTCGTTACATTTCGATTATCGCGATGCTGGCCATTGCGGGGTCACTTGCTACGAAGCGAGTCGTACCTGTTACGACGGGAACACTTCGGACGAATACGCCCTTATTTATGGGGATTATGATTATGATTATTCTAGTTATTGGTGCTCTAACGTTCTTCCCGGCGCTGGCACTGGGGCCGATTGCTGAACATTTGGCGGCGCGTTAAACGGATAGACGTAATAGAGATGGAGGATTGATGGGACTGTGGAACGTAAAAAAACATTAACTAAAGATATTGTGAATCAAGCTATCGTGGATTCGTTCAAAAAATTAAATCCTTGGATCATGATGAAGAATCCGGTTATGTTCGTGGTGGAAATCGGTACGGTGATTACGCTTCTGCTTTCTCTTGCACCTGAGTTGTTTGGCAGCTCGGAAGTAGGGCGGGGTTATAACATCGCGGTATTCTTGATTTTGCTATTCACCTTACTATTCGCTAACTTTGCCGAAGCTTTGGCGGAAGGTCGCGGTAAGGCGCAGGCCGAATCCCTCAGGAAGACGAAATCCGATACGATGGCTCGCTTAGTTCAAAAGGATGGCACTTATAAGCAAGTGTCTTCGACTTCGCTTCGCAAAGGTGATGTAGTACGCATTGAAATTGGAGAGCTTATCCCCTCCGATGGTGAAATTATTGAGGGTTTGGCCTCTATTGATGAATCAGCGATTACTGGGGAATCTGCTCCGGTAATTAAGGAAGCAGGCGGCGATTTCTCATCTGTGACAGGCGGTACACGGGTAGCTTCTGACTATATCGTTGTCAAAGTGTTGACGGATCCCGGCGAATCATTCTTGGATTGTATGATTGCGCTTGTCGAAGGTGCCAAACGGCAGAAAACGCCGAACGAAATTGCGTTAACAACGCTGCTTGCTGTACTGACATTGATCTTCTTAATTGTCATGATGACGATGGTTCCGATAGCTTCGTATTTAAACGTAAAATTAGAAATTTCCACGTTGATTGCGCTGCTGGTATGTCTCATTCCAACGACAATTGGCGGTCTCTTATCAGCGATTGGTATCGCTGGAATGGATCGTGTGACGCAGTTTAACGTGCTAGCGATGTCGGGTAAGGCTGTTGAAGCTGCTGGTGATATCGATACGATGATTCTGGATAAAACAGGGACGATTACGTTCGGTAATCGGATGGCTTCCGAGTTTGTGCCCGTGGGTGGCAGATCGGTGAAAGACATTACTTTCGCAGCTCTACAAGCCTCTGTGAAGGATGAAACACCAGAAGGACGCTCGATTGTCGAGCTTGCGAACAAGCTTGGGGAGTCTTGGCAAGCTGATCATTACTCGGATGCAGAAGTGGTGGAGTTTACCGCAGAAACGAGGATGTCGGGACTTGATCTAGCAGACGGTGTGAAATTCCGCAAAGGTGCGGTTGATGCGATCAAGAACTATGTTACTGCGCATGGTGGCAAAATTCCAGCTGATTTAGAAGCGATAACGAACCGAATCGCGAAAGCAGGAGGCACGCCACTCGCAGTTGCGATTAACGAGCGAATCTATGGTGTTATTTACCTTAAGGATACGGTAAAACCGGGCTTGAAGGAACGTTTTGCGGAACTTCGCGCAATGGGTATCAAAACTGTGATGTGTACAGGGGATAACCCACTTACGGCTGCAACGATTGCACTCGAGGCTGGTGTAGATGAGTTTATTGCTGAAGCGAAGCCGGAAGATAAAATTGCCGCAATCAAGAAAGAGCAGCAGGAAGGCAAACTCGTTGCCATGACAGGCGACGGCACGAATGATGCGCCTGCACTTGCACAAGCGGATGTAGGTCTCGCGATGAATTCAGGAACGATGGCTGCCAAAGAGGCGGCGAACATGATCGATCTGGATTCCGATCCGACCAAGCTGCTATCGGTGATCTCTATTGGTAAACAATTATTGATCACTCGCGGGGCTTTGACGACGTTCTCGATCGCCAACGACATTGCTAAATACTTCGCGATCATTCCTGCGATGTTCATTCTAGCTATGCCGCAGCTGCAGGCCTTGAATATTATGAATCTGGCATCACCAGAATCGGCCATTCTATCTGCTTTAATTTTCAATGCTATCATCATCCCGCTGTTGATTCCCATTGCGATGAAGGGTGTTAAGTACCGGGCGATGTCGGCTGATAGGCTGTTGTCACGTAATATTTTGCTCTACGGTATCGGTGGTGTGGTTGTACCATTTATCGGGATTAAAATCATTGATATGGTACTTCACGGCTTAAGCATCGTGTAAAGAGATAGAGAAACGAGGAGATCATTTTATGAAATCGGTTATGATAGCTATTCGTGTATCGTTATTGTTCATGATCGTCTGTGGACTTATTTATCCACTTGCTACGACAGGGGTGGCTCAAGTTTTATTTCCCAAACAAGCAAATGGCAGTCTCATAGAATCAGGCGGTACGGTTATTGGATCGGAATTGCTGGCTCAAAACTTCGAGTCTCCAAAGCTGTTTCATCCAAGAGCATCGGCAGCCAAGTATGACCCTACAGCATCAGCTGGCTCCAATACAGTGGTAGCTTCCAGCGATTATGCAGAGGCAATGGCAGAGAAAATTGCCGCGTTAAAGACTGAAAATCCTACGCTAACTGAAATTCCGGCAGATTTAGTTACTGTTTCTGGCTCAGGCTTCGATCCGGACTTGTCACCAGAAGGAGCGAAAGCCCAAGTTCCAAGAATTAGTAAGGAAACCGGGATCACCGCGAACGAGCTTAATGATTTAATTGACCGCATGTCAAAAGAGCGGCAGCTGGGTATTTTTGGGGAACCAAGAGTCAATGTGACTGAACTAAATAGGGAACTGCTTAAACAAGTGAAATTGTAAACTAAGCAGGGTGCCACTCTCGATATGAGAGTGGTTTCTGCACTTTTAGAGACAGGGAAGGAGGTCACTATGATGGATGGTTTCAAAAGAAAAACACCAGAAGAGATTCTATTATCCATCTCCAAACTGCACCGTGGCAGCTTGAAAATTTATATCGGGGCGGTTAGCGGATCTGGTAAAACATATCACATGCTGCGTGAAGGTCATAATCTCAAGGGACAAGGTATCGATGTGGTTATCTGTGCGGTTTCGACGCTCCAACGACCGGAAACCGTGGAACAATTAGGAGATTTGGAGAGAGTACCAAGCATTCATTGGATGAAAGACGGCGTGGAACAAAAGGATCTGAACTTGGATGCCTTACTCGAAAGAAACCCTGAAGTTGTTCTCGTTGATGGGCTTGCTCATCAAAACCGGGAGGGTGCTCAATTCCCAACTAGGCTCGAAGATATTAAATATTTACTCTCGCATGATATTAGCGTGATCAGCACGGTGAATGTCTATGAGCTAGAAGGGACGATGGAGGTTGCTCATAAACTGACAGGTATTGAAGTGGGTCACTGCGTTCCGTCTGATACATTAGAACTGGCCGATGAGGTGAGACTCATCGATGCAACGCCGGAAACGATTTTAACTCGGCTAGGAGAGGGGCATTTAAAGGGCAACAAAGATGCAGCCCTATTCAAAAGGGGGAACTTAGGTGTGCTGCGAGAATTAGCCCTCCGTCTAGTTGCTGAGGATGTCAATGATTCTTTGGAAGCACATCGTGAACAAATGGGGTTTCAGGGGCCGTCCGGAGCGACAGAACGTATTCTGGTTACAACGCAATATCACTGGAATGGATCCATTTATGTACGCCGAGGTCAACAAATCGCGAAGCGATTGAATGGCGATCTACATGTAGTCACGCTGCGTAAACAAGGTAAAACGCTTACCAAAGAAGCGGCAACATTTCGAAGGTCCATTATGAAGCTTGTAGAAAAAGTAGGAGGTAAATTTGAAGAGCTGCCGCTTACTTATCGCCGCTGCATTCCTCGGATTTTAGTGGACTATGCGAATGCCAATCATGTTACACGTATTGTATTAGGGCATTCCAAACAAACGAGATGGCAAACTCTTTTACAAGGCTCCGTTATCAATGGTGTATTAAAAAGAAGCAAAAATATCGATGTGTTTCTGATAGCCGATCGTGCTTCTCAAGAGGGAGAGCGTATTCTGCCTGCTCATATCCACACGCCCAAGGAGCCTTACAAATATAGACGTCTGAGCACACAAGAAGTGGAGGCGAAAATCGAAAAAATCAGACGAGGCAGATTCAAGGTGTACATTGGCGCTGCGCCTGGTGTCGGTAAAACATATACGATGCTGCGGGAAGGCAATGATCTGCTTAAGAAGGGGATTGATGTGAAGATAGGTTTGCTTGAAACCCATGGAAGAAAAGAGACGACCCAGCAAGTGGGTGATCTTGACATTGTGCCGCGAGCAGTAAATCAATATCAAGGCGTAAGACTAGAGGAGATGGATACAGAAGCCATTATTCGTCTGCGACCTGAAGTAGTCTTAGTGGATGAGCTTGCACATACGAACGTACCAGGAAGTAAGAATAAGAAACGCTATGAAGATGTGCTGGAAATTCTGGAAGCTGGCATCTCGGTTATCTCGACTGTCAACGTTCAGCACTTGGAGAGCCTGAATGATGCCGTTGAGCATATAACGGGTATTCGCGTCCGGGAAACCGTACCAGATAGTCTGCTGCGTACTGCAGATGAAGTTCAGTTAATTGATGTGTCCCCAGAAGCACTGCAGCTGCGGATGAAAGACGGCAAGATTTATGCGATGGTCAAAGTAGATCAGGCGTTAAATAACTTTTTTAAGACGGGAAATCTGATCGCCTTACGTGAATTAGCGCTGCGTGAAATTGCGGATGATGTTGATGAACGATTGGAATCCATGGAGCGTAAGAGCTCTCTGCGTGGTCCGTGGCGGCGGAAAGAAGTTATTTACGTGTGTGTGACGGAAATTTCTCAGGCGGATCGCTTAATTCGGCGGGGGTTTCGCATTGCGCATCGGCTTAAAGCAGCTTGGCATGTAACCTTCATAGCGGATCGGCCTACCTATGACGAGTGGAAGCCAAAGCAAGAAGTGTTAGAAAAGCTGACCATTCGCTTGGGAGGCGAATTCTCCTATCAAGAGGTAGTGAATCGTAACCAAATTCCCCGTGTTTTTGCGGCGAAAGCAAGTAACGCTGGAGCTACACAAATCATCGTTTGGAAAGATGCTATCGTCCAAAAGCTTTTGCCACATGCAAGCACAATGGATGTACTCATTGTTGCCGATTATGATTCGTGTCAAATTTCGAGAAATAAGGTAAACTAAACCTTATGGAAACTCCAAAAAAAGAACATACAAACTGGCAATCGTATGCTGTAACTGCACTTTTTATCGTCCTGTTGACGATATTTTTAAAAGGTTTTGATTTTTTCTTTGATCTCGTCAATATATCGCTTCTCTACTTATTTCCAGTTCTGTTTAGTGCTGTTCGATGGGGGAGGGGACCTTCTTTTTTTGCTGCGGCAATAGGTGTTTTAGCCTTTGATTTCTTCTTTGTTCCACCGCTACTCAGTCTTACAGTCGCTGATTTGCGTTATATCCTAACCTTTGTTGTGTTCTTATGTGTGGCTGGCCTTACGTCAAGCCTTGCTTCAAAGCTTAGAAATCAATTCCAACAGGCGCAGCAGAAAGAAGCGAATACCGCTGCGCTGTATGCATTAAGCCGCAAGATTACTGCGATTTCAGACCTAGACATTTTGCTAAAGCAGATTCTACAGCATGTTGCCGATACACTTGATGCGAAGGCTGCTATCATTCTGCCAAATCAACATGGCGAACAACAGGTAGAAGCTTCTTCGAAGGATAGTGGAGATTGGGCCAACGATGAAGCCCACCTAACAATCGCTGGCTGGGTGAACCGTAATAATACGATTGCGGGGAGAGGGACTCGAACATTGAGTGAATCATCGGATCTGTATGTCCCCTTAGCGACAGATCAGCAGGTACATGGCGTGCTCGCTGTACAAGTTCGCGATCGATTAATATCCGAGATGCCAGAGCTTATTCGGATCATCGAGGCGCTCTCGGATCTAATGGCTGTTGCGATCTCGAGAGTCAAACTGGCGGATGAGGCCAAAGTGGCACAATTGACTGCTGAGTCGGAGAAGCTACGCACAGCTTTGTTGGATTCACTCTCCCATGAATTGCGTACGCCATTGGCAACAATTATTGGGTCCGTAACAGGATTGCTCGAAGGAGAGGACGTCTTTAGCCCCGATGACCGGCGAGAATTATTGCTGACGACGCGTGAGGGTGCTACGCGCATGAATAGACTTGTGGGGAATTTGCTCGGCATGGTTCGGATTGAAAGCGGTATGCTGCGCTTAAATAAAATGTGGTGTGGGATCGAAGATGTAGTCGGTGTCGCCTTAACACAGTTGAAGGATGCTCTGCACAATAGAGTTGTGAACATAGCTATTGATCCGGATCTGCCTTCCGTTCCGCTGGATGAAGTTCTAATGGAACAAGTGCTCATGAATGTGATCAGCAATGCCATTAAGTACTCACCTGAAGGAAGCGAAATTCGAATTGAAGCGGAGAAGGACGGCGACATGCTGAGTTTGACGATTGCAGATGAAGGAGCGGGCATTCTTCCAGCTGATAGGGAACGGGTATTCGAGAAATTCTATCGAGGTGATCGTACGAAGCATATTCCTGGCACGGGCCTTGGGCTTGCGATCTGTAGAAGTATTGTGGAAGCACATGGCGGTTCAATTCGCGCTAGCGCGAGGAAGGATGGTCATCAGGGTACAGTTATTGAACTGAGCTTGTCTTTATCACAGTAGTGCAGGCAAGTTTCTGACTATATGTCTGCAATTCGCTAAGAGGGACGGAGAGAAACATGACAACAATGGGCGCGAAAATTTTAGTCATTGATGATGAGGCGCAAATACGAAAATTATTGCGTGTCACCTTAACCGCCCACGGATTTGAAACGGCAGAAGCTGCAACTGGGCAGGAAGGCTTGCTGCAGGCGGCAATGTTCCGGCCGGATCTCATCGTGTTAGATTTAGGGCTGCCGGATATGACCGGTATGGAGGTTCTGGATGGCATTCGAGAGTGGTCGAATGTGCCCATCATTATTTTAACGGCGCAGGATCAAGAGCATGACAAGGTCGCTGCCTTAGATCGCGGCGCAGACGATTATGTGACGAAGCCATTCGGCATGGGCGAATTCATGGCCCGCATGCGTGTGGCTCTTCGGCATATAGCCAAAGCACCCGATGAGCCTGTGCTGAAGCTCGGCCAGCTTGTTATTGATTTAGCCAAGCGCAGCGTCGAGCTGCATGGGGAGAAGCTGAAGCTAACGCCAACCGAGTATGACTTGCTCAAGGTGCTTGGCGTTAATGCTGGCCGTGTCATGACGCATAAGCAACTGCTCAAGCAAGTGTGGGGCGGTCAGCAGTATGAATCTGACAGCCAGTACTTACGGGTATATGTAGGACATTTGCGGAAGAAGATCGAAACAGATCCGGCAAGACCTCAGTACATTTTGACGGAGCCGGGGATTGGGTATCGGTTTGCTTGGCAAGAGAGCTAACGAAGGGTGCTCAAGGAAAAAAGCTTCTACCCCCACGATGGCGTGGTGTTGGAAGCTTTTTTAGATATAAGAATCTAGATCTTTGAGGCGAATAGATGGATTTTCTACAGTTAAATCGAATTTTCGAAGAAATTCCTCGCAAATAACTGCATATTTTCCTGTTCATACAAATGTAGTTACAGGATGCACCTGCAAAAACCAGTTAACATCCGGAAAACTCGATGTTAACTGGTTTAATTTGTCGTGATGAATTAACAAGTAAAGGAGTCAATAAAGCGCAAATCAATCCCAAAGAACATCCAAGAGAATCCGGTCCAACGGAATCCAGAAATCGATGTCCGTCCAACGAACACTGGGAAATACCAGTATTGTTGTCCGTTGCTTTGCCAGATATATGTGAATCTGAACAAGCAGCGGGAGATGCCGCCTGGATCTACGGCGTAAACACCAGGTGCTTTAAGCGGCTTTTGCGGTACATGGGATGGTGGCGCAGAGGTTGGCGGGTGATATCCGCCTTGCCCTGGTCCAGGTCCGCCAGGGAAACCGCCCGGACCGCCAGGGAATCCACCAGGTCCACCCGGGAAACCGCCCGGACCGCCAGGGAATCCACCAGGTCCACCCGGGAAACCACCCGGACCACCAGGGAATCCACCAGGTCCACCCGGGAAACCGCCTGGACCACCAGGGAATCCACCAGGTCCACCCGGGAAACCGCCTGGACCGCCAGGGAAGCCCGGCATCATGCCGCCAGTCCCTGGGAAGCCAGGGATGCCGAGGCCACCTAGGCCGCGTGGATCATAGGCTGGTACCCAGCCGTAGTATTGGGGTACGGGATAGCCGTAAGGGTACGGCGTATTTTGTGTTTGTGGATAGTACGCAGTTGGATAGTCTGATTCCGTGGCCGCGCTTTTTGAAATCTCCGTTTCAAGCTCTACGTCGCGCAGTTCTTGTTTTTTGTTCGATGCCATTCGTGAAGTCCTCCTTAGGTAAAAGCGGATTGTCGATACTTACTATATGCAGGGGGATAGACGGATGTCACGGATAGCAAATAACAAAAGTAAAGGATCGCTAGTCCTATATGGAATGCTATTATAACGCGAACTGGGAAAATTAACCTAGATTAATTTGTCGAAATATAGGTTATTTCTCCCATATATGCGAAGTGACATGTCGTATATAATAGAAATTGGTATGATTTTGAAATAATGGAGCGGGATATCTTGAGAGACCTACTGGGTAAAAGATTAAGATATGATGTGACAACAAGTTATGGGCTAGTCTTAGTTCCTATCCATACCTTTCTCAATCAAGAGCATTTGGACTTATTTAAGCAGCATCGCATTGACGCGATGGATATCGTAACCACGACTATGCCTGATGGCCAGACGCAATCTGCACCTGATCATGATGCGAACCGTCTTGTTCAAAAAGCGACGGAATATGCCAAAGACTTATTCGAACGTATTCAGACAAAAAAGAAAATACCACTGCTTGAGATTAAGTCAGAATTAATTCCTATCGTCCAGCAAGCAGCCGACAATCCGGATCTCTTTCAATTATTCCAAGCCGTTAAGGCCAAGGATGAATACACCCATCAACACAATATTGGCGTGGGCATTCTTTCGACACTTATTGGCAAATGGATGGAGCTCGCAGAGACAGAAGTTGCGCTTTTATCTTTAGCAGCAACCATGCATGATGTGGGTAAAATCAAAGTTTCTCAAGAAATATTAATGAAGCCGGGCAAATTAACGACGGCAGAATATGAAGAAATTAAAAAACACACCATTCTTGGCTACAATATGCTGCGAGAAACGGTAGGCATTAACTATCGTGTAGCTTTGGTTGCCCTTCAGCATCATGAGCGAGCAGATGGCACGGGATATCCCCTGCAGCTGCAAGATAGTCAACTCGATAAAATGAGCCGTATCGTAGCTGTTGCAGATGTATTCCATGCGATGTCATCGAAGAGGCCCTATCACGAAATGATGCCTTTTCACGAGGTCGTCAGCCGCTTAAGGAAAGGATTCTTCGGCGAATTAGATCCGCATATTGTTTCCGTTTTTTTACAGAATATCATCTACAATCTAGTGGGCCGGCAAGTGCTTCTCACGGATGGCCGCTGGGGCGAAGTCGTCTATATTAATCCAACGGATGATACGAATCCACTCGTAAAAATCGAAAATACCTTTCTTGATCTTAGTCGGGAAAGACACATTCATATAAAGGAAGTTGTCATATGAAGCCAATAAATCCAGAAAAGTCAGACGTTTTACTTCAATTTTATTCCAACTATGGTCTAACTCAACGTGAAACCGAAATCCTTTCTTTACTTGCTACATATGGATATACCAACAAAGAAATTGCCGAAAATTGCTGTATCAGTGAGAAAACAGTGAAAATTCACCTTGCCAATATTATGGGTAAAATCGGCATTGGCTCCATGCGGAAGCTACTAGCGTTACTGTTGCAGCAAGCTCTGCTAGTTTCAAGATTAGGTGCCGGCGAGTCAGTCCGCGTAGCATCGATGGGAATGAGATAAATAAGGGAGTTTTACCTAGTAAAAGCAGCCTATCCTCTAGGGGGAAAGTGCTGCTTTTTGCATTCTATAGCTCGCTTAATTTCGATACGATTTGGAACTAAAAATCAATAATATTGTGTTGACATGATACGAAAAGTATCTTAAAGTAAGAGTAACAATTAAGATACAAATAGTATCATAGTAAATCGAAATAGACTTCTATGGAGGGGAATTATGGAAATTAATTTGAAGGAATATTTGATGGTTATATTAAAACGCTGGTGGATCATAGTTTTAGTTGTAGGTACTTGTACAATTTTGACAGCTATGTATTCGACATCAAACTATGTCCCAATCTATCAAGCTTCTACAAAATTAATTGTGAATAAGACTTCAGAGCAAGATCAACTGGGCAAAGAACAAATTGATTATGGAGCCATTGGAGTCAATATGTCTCTCATTAATACTTACAAGGAAATTATTAGAACACCAGCAATTATGGATAAAGTTGTTCAACGCTACCCCGATTTACACGTCTCCACAGACCAATTAATCTCGATAATCAATGTAACCAATATCAATGAAACGCAGGTAATGTCGATTGTTGCACGACATCTCTCACACGAACGAGCCGTGCGCATTGCGAACGCGGTATCTGATGTGTTCCAGTCAGAAATTCCTAACATTATGAAGGTTGATAATATTACGATTCTGAATCGAGCTAAGGTTCAAGATAATCCAACGCCTATAAATCAGAAATCGAATCAGTATATCATCCTAGGGTTTCTTGTCTCCTTGGCCGCTACAGTTGGTATCATTCTTTTATGGGATGCTTTGGACGATACGTTGAAAACAGAAGAGGACATTCGTGAGGTTTTTGAACTCTCGACCTTGGCTTACATACCTAAAGTAAAAAAGAGCATGCAACGCGTAAAGCGGAAAAATAAAATTAGCAAAAAAGCAGAGGACATCTCATATGCCAAAACTAGCTACTAATTCTAATTCCCCCGTTATGATGCACATTCATCCCAACTCCTCAACTTCAGAAGCTTATAGATCGTTGAGGTTTAATATCGAGTGCTCTACTTTTGGTCGAGAGGCAAAATCGATTACAATCACGTCCTCAAGCCGAGGTGAAGGGAAAACTACAACAGCAGTTCACTTGGCTGTGGCCTACGCGCAAATCGGAAAGAAAGTGTTGCTGCTGGATGCGGATCTACGAAATCCATCCATTCATCAAGCTTTTAGTGATGAGAATAGACGGGGACTTACCAATTATTTGGAGGGTCAGGCACATGTCAGCGAACTCGTTCGGGAGACAATTGTGGAGAACCTTTCAATTATTACTTCAGGACCAAGCTCGCAGAATCCTTCTGGCTTACTAGCTTCGAAGCAAATGGATGCCCTCTTAGCCACACTAAGGGAGATGTACGATATTGTCATCGTGGACACGCCATCTCTTCTAACGATTACGGATGCTAAGATTATAGCGACGAAGTGTGACGGAGTACTTCTCATCGTTGAATATGGAAAGGTCAAACGTGATGTAGCTAAGAAAGTGAAAGAAGAGCTATTGCTTGCAAATGTAAAATTGATCGGGGTCGTTTTGAACGAAGTACGAAATCATGAGGCCAATGCTTACCTCTAATCCGTTATGTTGAAAAATCAAAGTAAGGGGAGCGAGTTTATAGCTAATGAGACAAAAAAGACGAAAGCCGAATCTACGAACCGGAAGAATCGTGTGCATATTGACGCTAAGCATTGGTATTTTGGCAGGCTGCTCAGACACAGCTGTCACTAGTAATGACGCAAAGTCTGTGTATAAAGATCAAGCCATCCCATCTGTGAAAGCATTTAAGGTAATCAAGCAAAAAATTGGAGATCCGTTAGAGCGGGCCGCCGAAGTGCAATCCTCCGCTCAATTTACTGTAGTCGCCAAGGCATCAGGCGATATTGAGCAAATTTTGAAAAAGCGTGGAGATATGGTTCAAGAAGGGGACGTTATCTTTCGACTCAAATCGAGTGAGGCTCTTGTCCAAAGAGATTCGGCTGCGGCTGCAATAACGGCTATTCAGGAATCCATTGAGAAAGCGAAAATAAAGGCTCAACGAGAAACGGAAAATCAGAGACTAGAGATGAGCAATGCGATTCAAAAAATGGAGTTAAATATGACTACACTCCTACGGAGCTATAACAAAATGAAAAATGACTATGATATAGGACTAGCAACCAAAGCACAGTTGTATCAGATGGAAACTCAAATGATGAATGCTCGTATGGATTTGGATCAATTGAAGAAAAAGCAAAGCCAATTAGAGCCTATTGACGCTACCTCAGCACTTGAGTCACAGCTCAAAGGAGCCCAAGTTGCTTTGCAACAGCTAAATCAATCTATGCAAAACTTAGAAGTGAAAGCTACAGTTAGCGGATTACTAACCGAGATGTCACTAGAAATTGGGATGCCTGTGCTTTCAGGATCTCAGGTTGGAATTATTCAAAGATTGGATCCTATCAAAATTAAAGCGCAGCTTACTGAAGATGAAACGAAACTAGTTAGTGGTAAGACTGAAATGGGTTATTTACTGACTGGAAATAAAACAAAATTTAAGGGACCGATCAGTTATCTCGCAAAGGTCATGGACCCTGAGAGCAAATCCTATGAAATCAATTTAGAGGTACCGAATAAAGATATACTCTTGAAGCCAGGGATGAAGCTCAAGCTTCAAATGTCAGATGATGCAGACCAGATTGTTGTAACAGTGCCGACGTATAGCATCGTTAAAGAAGGCGAAAAAGCATTTGTCTTTGTACTTGTGGGTGATTCCGTTGAGAAACGCGGCATTACATTGGGAAGATTGAATGAACCCAATCAAGAAGTGACCTCAGGCCTTAAAGAAGGGGAACTTGTTGTTAAAACGAACCCTGGTGCGTTAGTCGATAAAACGAAAGTTCAAATGACGGCCGTGGAAGAGCAATAATTAAAAATGGAGTGACTCGACTTGAAAATAAATTGGAAAAAAACGACGATTATGTTCATCTTAGCGGCCTCCTTAGTCATTCCATCCGCCTCCTTTCATGTAGCAGCGGATGCGAAATACACACAAACCTCAACAGAATTGACCTATCAACTTACAGATGCTATTAACGTGGAAGTGAAAAGTATTCTGAATGAACCAAGCCCAAATGGCGCTAGAATAGGTGCTGTTGTTCGCCTTTATAATGCTGGAGATCGTTTAATCGGCGTTCCAGAATATGAAGTTCGTGCGAAGACACAAGAGGGTTTGGAATATATTATGCGTCCGAGTCAAGCAAATCCTAGAAATGTACAACCGAAAGAGACGGTTGAACTAAGCTATATGAATGTTGTAGATCGATACGATGACTTCGCTTTAACTGAACTGTCTTGGTTGGATGTTGATGAATTCGTCTATCCCAAGCATGAAACAAGGATCATCTCGGTTCCGATTTCTGACATGGAGTGGAAAGGGGAAAAGGCTGCTATCTCTGATCCAGCGTTGATAAAGCAATGGGATAATACGTTTAAAATCCCTGTGTTATCAAGCAGTGTCGAATACAAGCCTGTGAGCTTGAATGAACAGATTACACCAGATGGCCCCGTTACAGTTGTTGGTTTTCTAGCTACCAATGTGGGTGACAAGGCAACTACGATAGCTGATTTTCGAGTCAACGGGAAAACATTGAATAAGACCGTTAACGGAAAACGTATAGACATAGACACGATCACCTTGGATCCAGGTGAGAAGAATTATGTGTACTATGCGATCCCCGTAAAAAACAAAGCAGAGTTAAGGAGTTTAGTCATATTAACGCCTGAAGATTTTGTAGGTGAGGATAAATCACATAGCTCTTATCAAATCGGGAGATTGATGATCAATCTTTCTGGAGCTACCAGCACACAGCGTTTTATGAATCAACTGTCCATGTATGAGTTGAACAAGCCTATCAAATTTGATCCATTAAGTGGTCTCATTCGCCCAGAGGTTGAAGTATCCATGATTGACTTGCAAATGAATGAGAGTACGGGTGGCGGGTTTAAAGCTGTTGTTGCTAAGTTTAAATTGCTTAATAAGAGTGAGGGACCTGTTCAAGTTCCGAAATTTCAAACCAGTTTGACAAGCAGTAGTGGAAATAAGTATTTGGGTAATAGGCAAGATACGAAAGTCGAAACTCTGATTCCTAATATCAGCTATGTTATCTACTACTCCTATATTGTTCCGAATACAGAAACAGGTGCTCGATTAGCAATGGAAATTCTGGATACGAAAAGAGTGGAGCCCTATAATTTCCCTGTGGCTGCTTTTCAGACCAAAGTGGCGGATGATTCCTCTGATAAAGCTTTCTATCCTTTTAAGACGACATTAAATAGTTGGTCGTTAGCTGCCTACTATGTTATGGGTCCAGGAAACTCGTATTCCTACAAGTTAAATGTTGATTTTGACATTAAACTCCAAGATGAGGTTGTAGCGGATCAAGGATCGTCTAAATTGAGACTGGAGCTTGTGGATTCATCGAATAAGATTATGACCTCTAAGGTGCTTTCATTCACAGGTGAGAATAAGATTGTCAGCGGCCCGCAGACACTGAACTTTGATTATGATAGACAAGAAACCACGGTAAAGTTGAACATGTATGAAATTATTGATACACCATTTGGTGAGGTAAGAAGACTCATACAATCATGGAACCGATAGGAGAGATGAACGATGGAAAATGAAACAGCAATGAAACCAAGAAGATATTCGCGTCCCCGCGTTTTAAGCCAACAGCCAGTTCGCTTTGAAACAGCTCAAAGCTGGAATAAAGGCCAGGGCAATACCAATCACAATGGGAATGGAAATGGTGGCATTCATTATCCTAACCCACCATATAGTGGACCTCATCATAATGGGAAGCATTAATTAGAAGTTGATGGAGGTCAATATTCTGAATACTTGACCTCCACGATTGCTTTATATAGAAGTCCGAGGTGATGAACATGGAACTCATTTATACGAGAATTGGTGAGCATACGATTGAAGTGCAATGTCAATCAACTATGATTCTAAATTGGATGTGCAACAATTTCTTGATCACCCAACCACCAAAGGTTACGCCTCATATCAGGCTTCAATTAAGTGAGGGCTATGGGGAAGCATTTGTTGACTATGAGGTAAAGATATCAACAGAAGCAAATAAGATTTGCTATCGTAGGGCGGACTACTTCATTGAAGCCGAACATGACTATCGTAGTGCTACAATTGCTGTTTATAACGAACTGGCGTTGAAGCATGCATGGATGAACTTATATAGCTCTTATTTGGTACATGTTGGATGGGGGTTATTAATCCATTCTTCCTGTGTGGTCGATCATGATAAAGCTTATTTGTTCGCTGGGTACTCTGGCGCTGGTAAATCAACTGCTGCCAAGCTGTCATATCCTCGCGAGCTTCTATCCGATGAAGCTACAATTGTCAAAATTACTTCCAGTCATGTGACTGTGTTTGATTCTCCGTTTCGAAGTGAACTTTCCCGAACTGGATCCAAAGAAATCAGCCCGCTTGCCGGTATTTACTTGTTGAAGCAGGCACGTACGAATCATGTTGCTTCGCTTAGTCAATCAGATGCTTTTCTACATCTTATGGACAAAGTTTTTTATTGGACGCATAGACCAGATGAAACAATTCGTATCCTCCAAATGTTACGACAAATGGTTCGTTCCATTTCGATCAGTGAGTTACAGTTTCAAAAAAATAATACATTTTGGGAGCTGATTTCCTAATGTCCCAGTACCTCCGGATGAATGACTATGAGTCCATTGAATTGGATATGGAATGGATTATTTTGAACACGGATGAATACACCTTAACGAAACTAAATGGCGTGGGCGGATTTTGCTGGTCATTGCTAGGGGTAGCACAAACGGTGAGTTCGATCAGTGAAGCTGTGCGAAAGGAGTATGAATTGCTGGATGAACCAGTTGAAGCTGACGTTGAAGCCTTTTTGCAGGATATGATTAGACGAGGCCTGGTACAACATGCAATTTCCTAAGGAATGTAGGCAGCTAATTGTACAAACTATGGATAAAAACGGTTGGATTGAGCTTCCGGCTCAAGGTACAAGTATGTATCCTTTTATTCAAATGGGGGATATATGCAGGTTTGTACCTGCCCAAGCTGATCATATCAAGAAAGGCGATGTCGTTCTATTTTTTACGCGATATGGAAGTTTAGTTGCTCATCGTTTGTTACGGAAGGCATGGCTAGAACAGGGAATCATCCTGCATTGTAAGGGAGATACGAATTTGGCATGTGATGAAGGCATTGGTCAGGAGTTATTGATAGGTAGAATGGACTGGATACAGCGGAATGAACGAATTATTCATGTAGACGGTTGGGCAGCTCAAGCCTGGGGATACATCGTGTTAGGAGTTCCTCCAATATCATTAGTTCTAAATCACTATTTAGCACGCAGGAAGCGTATACAAGGATAGATTCTGCAATGGAGCGTCGATGATATGACCGAAATAGTTAGAAGCTTCTTATCTACGATTAGAGAGTATTTGACGTTTAGAGATATTCGGAGAACACTCACCTTGTTAACTCCCTACATGTTGAAATACTGGCAGGTATATGCTGTTCTTATTATTTTATTATTCGCTGATATCTCGCTAACCTTGGCTTTTTCTTGGTTCTTTGGGAGTTTAACGGATGCTGCTATTCAAAGTGAATTTAAACGTATGCAGCTATTAATTCCTGTTGGCATCATCTTGCTAATTGTAAGTTTAATTTCGACGTATCTGAATACGGTTTATGAAACAAAGGCGATGATCGGTGTGAAGAGGGATTTTTCCTTGCAGCTTTATAAGCACATTTTGCTAGTACCACACAGTGATATTTCTAAACATCACTCGGGTGAATTAATGTCGTACTTTACGAATGATATTCATAGTATTGACGGTGTGATAGGCAGAAGCTTTATGAATCTCATTAAACTCCCATTGATCTATACAGCTGTATTTGTCTATCTGCTGCAGATTCATTGGAAATTAGCACTTCTCTGTGTCGCGTTAGCTCCTTTAGCGCTTGGGTTTGGTATTGTTTTCGGTGTTATACTTCGCAATAACGGTAGAATGGTGTATCAACTAATGGGTCAAATGAGCACACACCTGAACGAAACATTCCAGGGTCTATCTATCATCCGTTCTTTTATCATGGAAACAATCATGCATGGCAGCTATGCTCGTAAAAATCAAGAAATCTACTCGTTAGAACTGCGTAACGCTAAATTACGCGGATGGTTTTACTTAGGTGGTCAAGCTGCTTCTACGATAACGTTTCTATTGAGTTTGAGTATGGGTTCCTATTATGTTTCGATTGGCCTATTAACGGTAGGCTCCTTGCTGACCTTCGTGAATTTGGTGAATCATTTGGTGTATCCATTGACAGAGCTAGCAGGTCAGTGGGCGGGCTTTCAACGATCAGCAGCCGCGGTAGAAAGAATTCACAATATCTTAACACTCCCTATTGAAGCCAAGGAGCTTCCGAACGCTGTGCTGCCTAAAAAGCTACAAACATCCATTCAATTTCAAGACATTACGTTCAGTTTCGATGGGGGTACCCCGATATTTGAACATTTGAATTTGCAGATTCCGGCCGGCAAGGTCGTTGCAATAGTTGGTTTAAGTGGAGCAGGTAAAACAACGTTATTTCATTTGCTTCAAGCCTTGTATAAACCCCAAAAAGGTGACATTCTCATTGATGGTCGATCTAGTAAACAGCTGCTCCCCGCCGAGCTACGGAGTTTGTTTGCTCATGTATCCCAAGATACTTTCTTATTTGATCGAACAATTCGAGAGAATCTCTTGCTTGCTCGAGAAGGCATTACGGAAACGGAAATGAGGCAGGCAGCAACAATAGCCAACATTCATTCCTATATTGAGACGCTTCCAAATGGATACGATACTGAAATTGGGGAGAGAGGCGTTCGATTATCTGGCGGGCAGAAGCAACGTCTGGCAATTGCCCGAGCGGTCCTGAAGAATGCACCTATCCTATTGTTAGACGAAGCAACTTCCGCTTTAGACAATGAAACGGAGCAACAAGTCCAAGAAGCTTTACACAGATTGATGGAAGGACGTACTACGCTCGTCATAGCGCATAGACTGTCAACGATTCAACATGCAGATATCATCTATGTTTTAGATAAAGGGAGCATTGTCCAGATTGGACAGCATCATGATCTCGTGCAGGTAAATGGCAAATATCGCAGTTTATCTAGGCAATCATTTCAGACAAGGGGGGAACGCGTTGATTATCTCTTTGATACAAGCGTTATATGATCGACGAATGACGATACCCCAGGATCGATCCTATTATGAACAAGTTCTTGCCGATATTGAGTTTTTTGATATATCACCACAAATGTATTGGTTATTGAAACAGGCGGGGAAGTTAGAGGAAATGCCTGATTTTTTTCGAAGTAAAATTGAAGAAAAGTATCGTGATGCGCTGTATCAAAATATGTTTATTCGTAATCAAATGAACATTGTGTTGGAACAGTTCGATGCAGCTGAAATTGCTGCTATTCCGCTTAAAGGTACAAAGTTTGCCGAGAAATACTTTGGGCATTTAGGAGCACGTGCAACTTCCGATATTGATCTTTTAGTTCAGCCATCGGACCTCCAACGGGCAATTACGTGTGTCAAAGCACTTGGATATTCCTTTGAGCAAGAGCGAATCCCCTCTCATTTTCATTGGAGCTTTAGCAAAGTAATACCAGGATCGCCTATTCCACTGACCATAGAGATCCATTGGGATTTGTTAAAAGAGAATACCTCCAATTTAAGTATGGAGCAATTTTGGAAGCAGGCTACACCTATGGGGACGTATCGGTATATAAAGGAATTATCCGACTACCATACGTTCTATATGATTTGTTTGCATGGCTGGAGGCATAATTTAGGCTCGTTGAAATACTTTATTGATATTATTCAGTTGATTCATGTTGTGCAAGATGGCTGCCGTTATGAGACCTTATTTAAGGATGCGCATGTTCATAAAACATTAAAAAGAATCACAAGGACACTTGCGATTGTTTATCATCAGTTTCCTCATTTGAAAGAAATTAAGGAGCTCTCTCTGCCAAATCGAACCAAGCTTTGGTGGGATTATAGTACGATACGGAACCTTCATCAACGCACGATTCGTCAGTATATCAATTGGGTTTATTACCAGTTGTTTGACTATGACAATGGCAAACAAAGTATTCAAGTACTACTAAACTGGAAGAAATAGAAAAGTTTAGAGAAATGGTTGACAGGTAGAAAATAAGATGATATTCTAAAAATGTTCTTTATAGAGAACACAAATGCAACAGAAATAACTAAAACGTTTCTTTAAAAGAACGACAGCTGTGCCAGAACGAGTGTTGGAGGAAATATGAGCGCGATAACCGGTATATTCCAATCGAATGAACAACAGCCCATTTCATTAGCGCATGGAGAACTCCTAATGAATGCTTTGGAGAAATATCCTGCGGATGATATTCAAACCTGGGGTAACGAGCGAGTATTCCTTGGCTGCCATGCTCAGTGGATCACGCCAGAGTCAGTTGGCGAACAGGTTCCTTATTATGATGATGAGAGACAGCTGGCCATTACAGCAGATGCAATCATTGATAATCGTAATGAACTGTTTGAGCAATTACAGGTGGAGTCGAACCGCAGAGAAGGATTTCCAGATAGTGCGCTAATTCTACTCGCTTACCGTAAGTGGGGAGAAGAAGCTCCGAAATATTTATTAGGCGATTACGCCTTTATGATCTGGGATGCGAAGAAGCATCAACTATTCGGTGCTAGAGACTTCACTGGAAGTAGAACGCTATATTACCACCACAACCAAACAAGTTTCACGTTCTGCACGACAATTGAGCCGTTATTAGCCCTACCCTATATTGAAAAGAAGCTGAATGAAGAGTGGTTGGCTGAATTTCTAGCCATTACCAGTGTTATTGATACAGTTGATGTGGAATCAACGGTGTACAAGCATATCCAGCAAATACCTCCTTCGCATAGTATCTTAGTTAAGGCTGGTAAAGTAACACTTACCAAGTACTGCACGTTCTCTACTGGAAAACAACTGAAGTTAAAATCGGATGAAGATTATGAAGAAGCATTTCGAGATGTTTTCCAAAGCGCAGTGACAGCTAGGCTGCGTACGCATCGCAACGTCGGTTCCCAGTTAAGCGGAGGTTTGGATTCGGGATCCGTAGTAAGCTTTGCGGCAAGAGCGCTCCAGAAGCAGAAAAAACAATTATACACGTACAGCTCAATTCCTGAGGAGAATTTCACGGACTGGACCAAAAAATATAAGATGGCAGATGAAAGACCGCTTATCAAATCGACAGTTGCTTATGTAGGTAATATTCATGACCAGTATTTGGATTGTGCTGGGAAAAGTGCTTTGTCAGAAGTGGATGAATGGCTCGATATTATGGAAATGCCCTATAAGTTTTTCGAAAATTCCGTTTGGATTAAAGGGATATATGAAAGAGCGCATCAGCAGGATATTGGTGTTCTCCTAAATGGGGGCAGAGGAAATTTCACCATTTCCTGGGGGCCAGCCATGCATTATTATGCAACGCTCATGAAGAAACTGAATTGGTTTCATCTGTATGATGAGGTGTGCAAATTAAGTGTGAATGTGGGCGTTGGAAGAGCTCGTATTCTGAAGTTAGCCGCACAAAATGCATTTCCTGGCATCCATCAATTGTTTTCAAAAGATGCCCAGAAAGAGTCTTCTCCCCAGTTGTTAAATCCTGGGCTAGCCAGAAAGACGAATATCATTCAAAAATTGGAATCTCGAGGATTAATAGCAGGAGTTCAAGTTACAAAAAAATTGGAAGAAGAAAGAATTTTACATTTTCAACAGTTAAATTTATGGAACGCCAGTAATACAAGCACATCGAAGTTGTCGCTTCGATATAAGCTCCAGGGACGTGACCCTACGAATGATTTACGGGTCGTCCGATTCTGCCTTTCCCTACCTGTCGATCAGTACATTCAAAAAGGAATGGATCGAGCGTTAATTCGAAGATCCATGCAGAATCTTTTGCCAGATGACATTCGGTTGAATCAGCTAGTTCGTGGGGTTCAGGGGACAGATGCCATTCATCGTATGATTCCTAAGTGGTCCGCTTTTATGGATGAGGTTCAGCAATTAAGCAAGGATCCTATGGCTTCTGAGCTGCTGAATGTACCTGTGCTACAGTCAGCAATTTCAAATATTCGCAATGCCCCTCAAGCGAATGCTGCGTTTAGTCCTGATTTTAGGATACTCATGAGAAGTCTTATTGTTTATAGGTTTCTCAAGAAACTCTCATGAAGGAGGTGATAAAAATGCAAAAAGTATGGATAAAACCAGAGGTGGAATCGCTTGAAATCAGTATGACATTGGCTGGTCCTGGTCTTCAGTTTGTGGATCAGAACTATCAAGATGAGGATGAAACAGGTGTACTTCACCATAGCTAATCGTGTTTAACCTAGTATTGTGAGGCGTCTATCATAACCCTTATACGCAAGGCCGTATAAGGGTTGCCCTAAAAATTTTGCAGCGTATCTGGAGTGAATGAGATGATAAAAACGCAAGAGAGAGTGATTTTTCAAGCATTTGGCTTAAGCATTCGCAGCGACATTCATCTGCCCGAACTGAGCCTACTAAGTGAAATACAAGGAGATGCTGATGTAGAAGTTACGATAGCTGACTTAACTGAATTATGGTCAGAACTAGTACCTGCTAATCAAAGTATCCTCATCTATGAAGATAAAGTCATATTTCGGATTTACGATACAGCCATTTTCTTAATCCAGGATGGAAAAAGGATTACCATCTCACCAGTTAAGAATGCGGAGGAATCCAAAATTCGCCTCTATCTTCTTGGGACTTGTATGGGTGCGATATTAATGCAGAGGCGCATATTGCCTTTACATGGCAGTGCGATCGCGATTGAGGGTAAAGCTTACGCGATTGTTGGGCATTCAGGAGCTGGGAAATCAACGCTCGCTTCAGCGTTTATCAAACATGGTTACTCCCTACTAAGTGATGATGTTATTCCGATCTCGTTTGATCCTTCAGATAAGCCGTTGGTGAAGCCAGCATATCCGCAGCAGAAGCTTTGGCAGGAAAGTCTTTCTCACTTTGGGATGGAAGCAAGTAAGTACGATCCTATATACCAGAGAGAAACGAAATATACGATCCCGGTTTCTGCTAATTTTACAGCGGAAACACTTCCATTAGCAGCCGTATTCGAGCTTGTGAAGTATGACGGTGAGCAGGTAAGTATTCAAGAAATTCCGAGACTGACAGGTTTATCTAGACTGTTCCATCACACGTATCGGCAAACCTTTCTAGCACCGCTTGGCTTGCTGGACTGGCACTTCTCTACATCGGCACGCATGATGAAAAATATTAATATGTATCAGTTAAATCGCCCAACTAACGGTTTTACCGCTCATCAACTTGTCTCATTAGTTTTAGATACAATCCATTAGGAGGAGTACACATATGATTGAACAAGCTACGATTGCAATCGGTGATATTGTTGAGCAGGGTAAAGGCAACATCGTTAGTAATATGGGTGAAGATAAAGTCATGCTCAACGTGCAGAACAATAAATATTATAATCTAGGCGAAGTAGGCGGCAGAATCTGGGAGCTTATTGCATCACCAGTTGTCGTTGCAGATATTATTCTTACTTTAATCTCGGAGTATCAGGTAGAGAAAGAGCAATGTGAAGAACACGTTATTGGCTTTTTGGAACATTTATTGAAAGAAGAACTTATTCATGTTCGTAAAAAATAAGATAGTCCCCATGCGTCTCGTTCGCATCTTCAAACTCATTTGTTCCTTGGATATGAAAACAATGCTTTTATTTATGGAAGCTTATACGTATCTGGGCTGGGCCCGTGTACTTAAATCAATACGTTTCACAAAAGTAATTAAGATGTTTGACCTTCAGATGGATGAGACGAGCACAAACGCTCTACATATTAATAGAAGGCAGGTTTCAAGCGTTGCTGGAGCTATTCAAACCATGAGCCGCTATACCCCATGGGATAGTAAATGCCTGGTGAGAGCACTTGCGGCGATGAAAATGCTGGAAAGGCGTAAGATCGATAGTACACTTTATCTTGGAACTGCGAAGGACGAAACAGGGAGCATGGTTGCCCATGCTTGGCTGCGCAGCGGTCCCTATTATGTCTCTGGAGCGGAAGAAATGAAGAGGTTTACTGTTGTTGGTACGTTTGCTAAAAGGTCTAAACCAGAGATGCATGAAGGGAGGTGATTCTATGCAAAAACAATGGCAAAAACCAGAGTTGGAAACTCTTGATCTTAGCATGACGATGGCTGGAGAGCCGGACGAGCGTGTTGATCTATCTTTTTTCGGCCTTCCTATTTTAATGGGGCCTAGCTAGGATCTGACTACTACATAAAGGATTTAGAGCCCTTATACAATACTCTGTATAAGGGCTTTACTACACATTCTCACAAGGGAAGATCAGGTTATTTAGGGGGATTTGCGGTGAAGCAGCTCTTATATTTTTCAAGAAAGCTACACGTATTTGCAGGAAAGATTTTATATATCAATGTGATAGGCATGGTTCTGGTTAGTTTGCTGGAAGGGGCAGGCGTCTTACTCTTAATCCCGTTGATCAGTCTAAGTGGTGTACTTAGCATAAGTTCAGGTTCCAGTACGTTACAGCATATTTTTGGCTTTTTGCAGGATTTGCCTGCGAAATGGAGTTTACTCCTGCTGTTAGGTGCTTACGCGGGGATGATTATCTCACAAACACTCATTCAGCAAAATTTAAATCAACGAAACTTGCGTATTATTATGGGCTTCACCAACCAGATTCGTATGGAAACCTATCGCTCTTTACTGCAGGCGAATTGGGCTTTTTTTGTTAGTAAGAGAAAATCAGATCTCATAAATTCCTTAACGGAAGAAATTTCACATCTTGTGAGAGGGACGAATCTCTTACTTCAGCTGCTGACATCTGTTATTTTCACAGCTATTCAACTGGGTATTGCCTTTTGGCTTTCACCAAAGATTACGGTATTCGTCTTAGCTGCTGGCTTTATTATAGCTTTGTTCTCAAGGCGTTTTATTAAGAAGTCAAGAATGGTTGGGAACGAGTCCATGGAAATTGCACAAAGTTATCTAGGTGGAATTACCGACCAATTTAACGGGATTAAAGATATTAAAAGCAATTCTTTAGAAGCATCCCGCTATGCTTGGTTGCGGACTTGGTGCGAACGCGTTGTGGCGGAACAACTCAAAATGAACAAATTAAAAAATGCTTCACAAACCTTCTACAAGATTACATCAACCTTGCTCATTGCTTCTCTTATTTATGTTTCAATCCAATTATTTAAGGCACAGCCCAGTCAACTCTTATTAATAGTTTTGATTTTCTCGAGATTATGGCCGAGATTTACAGGGATTCAATCTAGTTTGGAGCAAATTGCTTCTTGCGTCCCAGCTTTCCAATCGATTCTTCGCTTGCAAGAGGATAGTAAGAATGCCAAGGAGTTTGAAGATGCGGAGAAGTCGGCAAAATACATCGTACCCATGTCGGTTAATCAGGGCATAGAATGTAAGCAAATCTACTTCCGCTACAATAAGCAAGAATCTATCTATCAGCTTGAAAATATCCAAGTGCATATTCCGGCTAACCAAACAACTGCCATTGTGGGACGTTCTGGTGCAGGGAAAAGCACATTGATTGATATCGTCATGGGGCTCCTTCAGCCAGAGAAAGGTCAAATCTGTATCGACGGGGTACCACTCACCAGCGAAAACTTACTCTCCTTCCGGCAAGCCATTAGTTATGTTCCACAGGATCCATTTCTGTTTAACGGCAGTATTAGAGAGAACTTATTGATGATTAAGCCACAAGCAACGGAAGAAGAAATCTGGGAGGCATTAGAATTTTCAATTTCTGCAGAATTTGTGAAACGTCTCCCGCAAGGATTGGATACGCTGATCGGAGACCGCGGTGTTAGACTTTCTGGTGGAGAGCGGCAACGTCTTGTTCTGGCGAGAGCCATCCTGCGTAAAACGTCCATCCTAGTTTTGGATGAAGCTTCGAGTGCACTCGATACGGAGAATGAAGCGAAAATTCTAGCAGCGTTAGATCAATTAAAGGGTAAAATGACGATCATAGTCATCGCGCATCGCTTGTCGACGATCCGTAATGCCGATCAAGTCATTGTCGTGGATCAAGGAACTGTTGTTCAGAAAGGTAAGTTTAATCAACTGGCCAATGAAAAAAAGAGCTTGCTGAATCATTTGCTAGAACAACAAGTTGTCGTTATGCCTCATGGTTAGCGTGAGGGGATCGCATGCGGGTATGAGAGGAATAGGGGGCTAAGGTGAGTCATATGGTGGATACCGATTTTCGATTAGATGTGTCACAGTTTCCAAAAGAATTAAAGGTACTTCTCATGCTTATAACTAGTGGTCAAAATGGAGAGGAATGTACGGCCATCCCACAGGATTGGTTGGAGGAGCTGGACTGGGACTTGTTCCTTCAGCTAACCTTGCATCATCGGGTGTATCCTGATCTGTACAGGAAACTCCAGGATAAGAAGGAAATGGGGGTTCCGGCCTTTGTCTTAGAAGCTTTGCGTAAGCAATATCAGATAAATGCCTTTCAAATGCTGCATTTAAGTGCAGAGATGGAGCAGTTGAGCAAGTCTTTTGCAGCTCAAATGATTCGCTCACTCGTGCTGAAGGGGCCTGTTCTTGCTGCGGACCTGTATGGTGATCTGTCCCTTCGAACCTCGCGCGATCTTGACATTATGGTACCTATGGACGATTTAGAGCGAGTAGAAGAACTACTCTGTAAGCTTAATTATGTGAAAATTGAATACCCACTAACCGTACTTAATGATTGGAAGTGGCGGCATCATCACATCACATTTTACCATGCAGAGAAACGCACTACGGTAGAAGTACATTGGCGACTAGGTCCTGGCCCAGCGAAAGAGCCAAGCTTTAATGAACTATGGGAAAGGAAAAGGATAAGCACGATCACGAGCAGTCCTGTCCATTATTTAGGGAGAGAGGATTTATTTTCGTTTCTGGCCACCCACGGCGCACGACATGGCTGGTCAAGACTTCGATGGTTAGTTGATATAGATCGTATGCTGAGGCAAGATCTAGATACGGCCATCCTGTTCAAGCAACTCCAGACCAATGGTATCCTTCAAATTGGGACCCAAGCACTAACGTTAGCAGCGCAGTTGTTGCAAACACCGCTAACTGAAGAACTGGGATTGCTCACCAAAGGAAATCGCGGAAGGCGTTTAGCCCAAGGGGCTATCTTCTACATCCGCCAGATGATCAATCTCCATACCGATCCTGTACCTGAGGATGTATCCAAGTATCATAAACGCCATTTATTCGCGCTTATGTCGAATTGGAATAAAGTATTGTTCGTTCTGAGCTTTATGTATCCCTATCCAGAGGACGTAGAAACCTTACCTTTGCCTAAGTATGCACAGTTCCTGTACTTCCCTTTGCGCCCCTTCCTATGGGCCTGGAGAAGAACGAAGAAGCAAACAGCACCGACGTAAATAGGAAGAAAGTCTTATGTTGACATGTTCTCTATAAAGAACTATTATTAGAATTAAGAGCGAATAATTTCGAATTACTTCGCCTTTATTGTTCTTTATAAAGAAAATTTGTGATTATTCTTAAGGAGCTTGCGATATGGGCATTCCTAAAATTATTCATTATTGTTGGTTCGGCGGAAAGGAAAAACCGGAAATCGTAAAGCGATGTTTAGCGAGTTGGCAATTGCATCTTGCAGACTATCAGATCATAGAGTGGAATGAACGAAATTTTGACATTTACCGGCATCCATATACCAAAGAGGCGTATGCTGCTGGCAAATTCGCGTTCGTAAGTGATTATGCACGCGTGCACGCTCTGTATCATATGGGGGGGATTTATTTGGATACAGATGTGGAAGTATTTCGACCTTTCGATGATTTGTTGCATCATGAATCCTTCTGGGGTTTTGAACAGGCGAACTTTATTGCTACAAGCACGATTGGCGCGATGAAGGGAAATAAGCTTATCCAGCTGTTCTTAGAATCATATGAACAGAAAACATTTATTCGTGCGAATGGGAGTTTCGATTCTCTGACCAACGTAGCCGTGATTACGCGACTATTAACGGAGAGGGGATTAGAGCCTGATGGACTGCTTCAGGAGCTACCGAATTTAGGCACATTTTACCCCCAAACGTACTTCTCCCCCTACGATTATATTAACTGTCAAACGTTCAAAACACCGAATACCTATGCTATGCATCACTTCTACAAAAGCTGGCTTCCTCCTAAGGAAAGACGAAAAGGTCAGTTGAAAATGCTGCTGGCTAGACTTATCGGCGGACATAATATTGCCAGGATAAGAGGGTATCTCAAATGAGTCTATTGAAAAAAGTAATGAATACGCTTATAGCAGAGTGTCGCGGCCGAGGGGTGTATCATACGTTTCTCATGTATGCTTCACATCTCATGGGTATCCTTAGAGCTTTTGTGAACACACTCTTGTATTGGAATAATATGAAAGCCTCCATCTTCGCCTTGCAATCCAATAGTCGAATTGAGGCGTACAGCAAGCATGCTAAGATCCATATCGGCAAATTCGTCTTTATTCGAAAGCATACGAGTATACGAGTTGACCATCATGGAGAGCTTCACATTGGTGAAAAGGTGTTTATTAACGATAGCTGCCATATCAACTGTGCGAACCGGATTACGATTGGCCGATTATCCAAGATTGCCCCCAACGTAAGTATCAATGATCATGATCACAATTATAGGCATCTCGGTGGTGAGCACCTCATGAAAGGGGAGGTCATTATTGGAGAAAACGTTTGGATTGGTTCGAATGTTGTGATTTTGAGAGATACGTATATTGGTGATAACGCGGTTATTGCAGCAGGAAGCGTTGTGAAAGGGCGAGTCCCCGCGAATACCGTTTTCTTAAATAAAAGAGAAAAGAGCTACATTCCCTATGCGAACTAAAATTTTTATTTCATTGTTTGATATGGAAATTGGTGGTGTTGAGCGCAGCTTAATCAATATGCTGGAAAGCTTTAATTATGAGAAATATGAGGTTGATGTCTTCATCTGTCACCATTCCGGTGATTTGTTACATCTAATACCACCTGAAGTTCATGTACTGCCAGAGGTGCCGGCCTATACAGTGTTTAGGAAATCCGTTAAACAATGCATGAAGGAAGGTCATTTCTCCGCATTGCTGATTAGGGCGCTGAGCAAAACAGTGGCTGGTCTAAAGGCGAGAAGGAGAAAGCTGAAGGAAGGACCAGGGTACATCCAAATGCAGCTAGATTTGAAATATACAACTTTCGTGTTACCCCCCATTCAAAAGCACTATGACCTAGCTATCAGCTATGCTTGGCCTCATGATATTGTAGCCACGAAAGTCATTGCTGCGAAAAAGTTGGCTTGGATCCATACAGATTATAGCGAGCTTGAAATTGATAATCACATCGACCTTGCTGTATGGAATAAGTTTGATGCGATCGCCTCCATCTCAGATGCCTGTACAGCTGCATTCCTCAAAACCTATCCTACATTATATGACAAGGTTACCTTGATCGAGAATATTACTACTCCTGACTTCATCAAGAAAATGGCTGATGCTTCATTGCCAGCATTTGAAGCTGACCAAGGGGCGTTCACCCTCGTATCTGTTGGAAGACTATCCTATGTGAAGGGATTCGACATGGCGATTCAAGCTTTACGCCAATTACATGATAAAGGACTTACGAATATTCGCTGGTTCGTGGTTGGATATGGTGGATATGAGGCAGAGCTGCGGAAACTGATATCCGAGAATAGGTTGGAAGAAAGCTTTCTTCTACTAGGTAAGCAAACAAACCCTTATCCGTATATCAAAGCGTGTGATGTGTATGTGCAACCGTCACGTTATGAAGGAAAAGCGGTCACAGTGACAGAGGCCAAGATTCTCGGTAAACCGATATTGATAACAAGCTATGCGACAGCTAGCAGTCAAATAGAGGATGGTACGGAGGGATTAATGTGTGAGCTGAGTATAGAAGGAATCGCTGCTGGTATTGAGACGATGTATCGTAATTCGGAGCTCAGAGAGCGATTCGCGAATCACTTGCTTGAGAAAAATTTCAGTAATTCATATGAGCTGGAGAAGCTATACGGGGTGATTTAAGAATGGCAAACCATAAGATAAGTGTCATAATTCCTGTGTATAACGCGGAGAATTATATTATTTCTTGCTTAGAGTCTGTAATGAATCAGAGCTTCTCAGATATTGAGGTTATCTGTGTAAATGATGGTTCCAAGGATGGCAGTAAAGAGTTAATTGAAGCTTACATGAGATCAAATCCTCGAATAATGCTAATTAATCAAGCTAATCAAGGTGTAAGTATGGCTAGGAATATTGGGCTGCAAGCAGCATCTGGTGACTACATCGGATTCGTTGATGCGGATGATACGATAGATGCATCCATGTATGACACGTTATATCGTGCAGCCGTTGAAGGTGATTGTGATGCGGTGATCACTAACTTTGAGTGTGAGCTCGAAGGTTGTAAAGTGACAACGAAGTTTCCTTTTCCTCTAGGAATTGTACTCATGAGAGATTATATCGAGAGAGAAATTATGACCTATTTCTTGAAGTCAGATCAGCTGAATACGGTTTGGAATAAGCTATACAAGCGCAGTGCCATTATTGATTTCGGAGTAGAGTTTCCAAGGAATGTTGCATTAGGCGAAGATGGCATGTTTAATATGCAATTCTTTAAACATGCAAAACGGGTAACCTATCTCGACTATTCCGGTTATAACTATCGTGCAGTAATCGGAAGTGCAACTCGGAATATGAAGGAGAAAGATTACTTTCAGAGAGCACTTGATGTATATAGGTTAGATTTAACAGGTGTTTACACGAATGAGATCGACCCGCTAAAGCTAAAACAATTACGCTCATTTAAGCTTATCACGAATGTAATAGCTACGATAAATATGTATTTAAGAGCATCCAAAGACGTAGGTCTTGCTGAAAGGTTACGCTATGTGAATAGAATGATTAAAAATTCTGATGTGAGGGAAGCTTTGCCCTACTACTATCATGAGGCTTCCGGAACATTAAGCCGCTACGAGCGGTTTATTGCGGAGATGATTCGGAGGAAATCCATACTAGGCTTATATTGTGCTACAACGTATAGCAAGTTGAGAAATACATAATGGAGGAGCATTAAGAATGAGAATACTGATGTTTGCACACAATGGCAGCTTGAATCGTGGTTGCGAGGCTATCGTCCGTTCCTCGACGAGTTTAATCAAGGAGAAAATCAACGGTGCTCAGGTGTATCTAGCTTCAGCAAAACCAGAGACGGATCAGCTTATTACGAAATTAGATGGGATTTATGATGGTTCTTCCCAAAGAATCAAGAAGTATTCCTTCACATGGCTGCGCTCCTCTCTCCATGTCAAGTTGTTCAACGATGAGTCCTACGCCCTGGGTAAAATGAATAATAATATCGTGAAACATATTCCTTCGATGGATATATGCCTATCCATAGGTGGGGATAACTATTGTTATGGCGAACAGCCAGGCTGGTATGAAATTAATCGAAGAGTAAAAGCACAAGGGAAAAAGCTAGTGCTTTGGGGATGCTCTATAGGTGCAGAAGATATGTCGGAGCGAAAATTGGCAGACTTGAAGTTATTTGATCTCATACTGGCAAGAGAAACATTAACGTATGAAATGTTAAAGAGCAAGGGGTTGAATAATGTTAAATTGTGCGCTGACCCGGCTTTTACCATGGAAAAAGAAGAATTAAACTTACCAGACGGTTGGCAGGCGGGGAACACAGTAGGGCTTAATTTTAGTCCATTGGTTTCAGACAAGAATCCACAATCTCAACAAGCGGTACGAGACCTAATCCGGCACATTATAGAGACTACAGATATGACGATTGCGTTGACTCCCCATGTTATTGAAGGGGGAAATAATGATTTCGAGATTTTGCAGAAGTATTATGAAGAGTTTAAACATACAGGTCGAGTCATCCTTTTACCAAATGATCTCAACGCTACACAATACAAGGGGTATATCGCCAGAATGAGGTTCTTCATTGGAGCAAGAACCCATGCAACAATTGCGGCCTACTCCAATTATGTACCTACACTTGTTCTAGGTTACAGTATTAAATCAAAAGGGATTGCCAAAGATCTTTTTGGAGAAGAAAAGCTGGTTTTGAATCTTAAGGAACTGTCAAACAGCACAAAGTTGATTAGCGGATTTAAAGAGATGGTTGCTGAAGAAGATGAAATTAAGCGAAAATTGCAAGTTGCCATCCCCCATATGAAGCAGATGTCTTATAAAGCGGTGGAGCACTTAGATGAATTATTCCAATAATGCTGGCCTATATGAGGGATACGATGAAGAAAAAGTTATTATTTGTTATACCCAGCTTATTGGCTGGAGGCGGGCAGAAAAGTCTAATCAATTTGCTCTCTCAAATCGATTACCAACGGTTTGAGGTAGATTTACTGTTATTTAGCAAGACGGGTGCCTTTATGAATGCAATACCCAAAGAAGTGCAGGTTGTGGCGCTTACTTATCATCACCCAGCTTTTGCCGAGCATCTTGCGAAATCAGTAACAACGTTGATAGCGCATCGCCAGTTCAAGCTTGCTTACGCTAGGCTCATGTTTGCGGCACTAAACCGTTTTGTGAGAAATACGGCAAGTTCCGAACAGTATTCTTGGGAATATTTGAAAAGATCATTCGGTACGCTGGATCGAGAATATGACGTTGCTATCGGTTACTTAGAGAAGTCATCCATTTATTATATCGTTGATCGTGTGAAGGCTGCTAAGAAAATTGGCTGGATTCATACGAATTATGCAGACTCGGGGATGATTGCAAGTATGGATGAGCCCTACTTTAAGCAGTTAGACAAGCTAGTTACGGTATCGGAAGAATGCGCAAGATCACTGAAAGAAACTTTCACAGAGTTAACTGATAACATCACGGTGATTCAAAATATTGTTTCTCCTCGGATTATCAAAAGCGAATCGAATCGTGAGCCATCTGTCTTACAGAAATTCGATGGTGAATTCACGAATATTATTACTGTCGCTAGATTAAGTCATGAAAAAGGGATCGATATGGCCATTAATGCCTGTTCCTTGCTGGTAAATCAAGGCTACAAGGTGAAATGGTACATTTTGGGCGACGGTGCGGAGAGAGAAGCACTGGAGAACCAGATTGTGGCACTGCAGCTTCAAGATACTTTTATTCTGCTAGGTATCCAAGAGAATCCTTATCCCTTCATCAAAAATGCAGATATGTATGTCCAACCATCTAGATACGAAGGGAAATCGATTGCTATCGATGAGGCTAAGATTCTGAATAAGCCCATTGTAGTAACAAATTATGAATCTGCTAAGGATCAAATTACGGACGGTGTAAATGGCCTGCTTGTGGAGATGTCAGACGTTGGTATTAGCAAGGGCATTGAAGTGCTTATCAATCAATTCGAATTAAGGGAATCATTCATACAAAGTCTTGCTGAAGAGCAAATGGGTACAGAGGAAGAAGTATATAAACTTTACGATATTATCTAGTAGGATGGTCTAATAATGAAGAAAAAAATACTGTTTATTATGAACAATTTAAACTGCGGTGGAGCTGAAAAGGCGCTCATTTCTTTATTAGAGACCATAGATTACTCGATGTATGATGTGGATGTTTATCTCCTCAGACATACGGGGTTATTCTTATCGAAACTCCCCCCAGAAGTGAATTTACTGCAAGAACCAGCTGAATATAAATACTTCGACATGTCGATGAGAAAGGCTGTCTTTCAATGCCTTAGAAAAGGCAATTTGAAGATTGCATTACTTCGACTACTGGCGGGCAGTATTTATGTAAGTGAGAAGAACAGAATCAGATGTGAACAGCGTGTCTGGAAGTATTTAGCGAAGTCACTACCTAATCTCGAAACCCACTATGACATAGCTATTGGATATTTAGAGAAGAATCCTATTTACTTCTGCATCGATAAGGTGAAGGCTTCCAAGAAAATAGGCTTTATTCATAATGACTATGACAAGCTGGGAATGGATCCAAATCTCGACCAGGTCTATTTCAATCAGCTTAATCACCTCGTAACCGTATCGGAAGAATGTGGTCATATTCTAAGAGAACGATTTCCAACCCTAAGTCAAAATATTGAGGTTATGCATAACATCGTTTCTCCAGCTGCAATTCATAAGCTTTCTATGGAAACCGTCAACCTCAAAGAAAAAGACATTACCATTGTATCCGTAGGCCGATTGAATTATCAAAAGGGCTTCGAGCTTGCTGTTGAATCATGTAAAGGTCTCATTCAAGCTGGCTACCCAATCAAATGGTATATCATTGGGGAAGGTGAGGAGAGAGCATCCTTAGAAAGGCTGATCGAAAAGCATGATCTGAAAGATAACTTTATTCTTCTGGGCATTAAAGAAAATCCGTATCCATACATAAGAGAAGCTGATATTTACGTTCAACCCTCTAAATTTGAAGGGAAGTCCATCGCCATCGATGAAGCGAAGATTCTTCAGAAGCCGATTGTTGTTACGAACTTCAGTACCGCCAAGGATCAAATCAGAAACAAAATCAATGGACTCATTGTTGCGATGACGCCTGCAGCTGTATGTGAGGGAATTAGAGAAATTATCGATAATGAGGCACTAAGAAAACAATTAATTGTAAATCTAGGTCAAGAAATGCTTGGTACAGAAGCGGAAATTTATAAGTTATACCAATTATTCGTGTGACTGGGGAAAGGGGAGATGAAATGATGTTGCAATGGATTAGTCTGATTATTGTGAGTGTTATTATTGTGATCGCACTAATTGATCTGATTCCAATGGGTTTGGACTGGATAAATAGGATTCATATTGGGAGATATGATGATAAGCAGAAATGGAATGAATCGATAACGACGATCGGTGTGAAATGGTTGTCACGTACACCGAAAATTAAAGTGACTGATCAAACTCGGTTAGTTGCGATTGATATGCTGCAAGGGAATTATACGAAGCATGCGATTCAGCACTGGCAAGAAGCAGCGTTGCTGCTTGGCCTAGGTGAGTATGTGAAAAGTAATGACAATCCAGCAGAGATTAGGCAAAAAATCGGTGAATATGTTCATTCCAAAATGGATGGGCAAGGCAGTTGGGCGCGCAAACCAGAATACGTCGATGCTGCTATTCTCGCGTATGCGATCATGAAGTTGGACTTTCTAGAAGTAGAACGATATAGAAATGCATTAGACGAGACTTGGCATCTCATTCAAGATCATATTGGAAATGAAGGCTCTGTTGCATATCGCAAATTCATGGGCAAATATCGGTACGTGGATACGATAGGGTTTATCTGCCCCTTCCTCGTCGCCTATGGAATCCGCTATGGGAAAGAGGAATGTGTTGAACTCGCCGTAAGACAAATTCAACATTACGAGGAGCACGGAATGTTGGAAGGGCATCATATTCCAAGCCATGCTTATCAGATTGATAGTAAATTACCCCTTGGGCTATACGGCTGGGGAAGAGGCTTGGGTTGGTATGCAATTGGCCTTATCGATGCCTGGAATGAATTGCCTCAAGATCATGCAAGCAGACCTTTGTTGGAAAAGAGCATCATACGATTTGCCAAATCCGCAATTGTGTTTCAACAAAAGCAAGGCAATTGGAATTGGACTGTAACCCGTGAGGAAACGATACCAGACTCATCAACAACAGCAACACTAGGTTGGTTTATGTTGAATGCTTCACAAATCGATGAAATATCGGACATCTGCAGGCAGAGTGCTAATCAAGCTATTCGCTATTTGATGAAAGCAACAAGAAGGAACGGGGCTGTGGACTTCTCCCAAGGAGATACGAAGGATATTGGAGTCTATTCGATGTTGTTTAATGTGTTGCCTTTCACGCAAGGCTTTTGTATCCGACTGATGAATGTCAAAGTTGATTCCAAGGTTGTGTGAATATGCTAATTATTAGAGTGATTAGGGCCATTTCTGTCCGCATTAAGAATAAGCTGCACCCCCCGAAATCGGAGTTGGAGCAATTAAGAGATAGGGGGCTGAAATACGGGAAAAACTTCGAGTTTTATAATAGTCTGATTGATCAAGGGCACTGCTGGTTGGTAGAAATTGGTGATGATGTCACAATTACGAACAGTACGATTTTAGCTCATGATGCCAGTATGAAGGCTTATATTGGAAAATCCAAAATAGGTAAAGTTAAGATTGGTGACCGCGTATTTATAGGTTTCAATAGTGTTGTGTTATGCAACGTGACCATCGGCAATGATGTCATCGTGGCAGCGGGATCGATCGTTACCAAATCTATTCCTGACAATAGCATCGTAGCAGGCAATCCAGCACGTGTTATTGGTAAAACATCAGAATACATCGAGAAGCATAAGGCCAATCTAGCAGTTAAACCTGTGTTTGAAACGTATTGGCCGAATAAGACACAGGAACAAATTAAATTAATTCAAGAAGAACTGCAATATGATTTTGGTTACGATGAATGATTGTGTAAGTAATCCGAAAAAGAAATGCGGAGATCATGATGAGAGTAAAAAATTCGATAATAAATATTTCGGTTGGTATAGGAAATCAGTTGATAATTACAGCGCTAAGCTTTTTTTCTAGAACCGTTTTTATCAATACACTAGGTCTTGACTATTTGGGGATTAACGGGCTATTTACGAATGTGTTAGCCATGCTTTCACTAGCGGAAGCGGGTATCGGTTCGAGTATTATCTATAGTCTTTATAAACCTGTAGCAGAAAATGATGAGCACAAAATTAATGTGCTTATGAAGCTGTATAAAAAAACATATAGGATCATAGCCGGTGTTATTCTTCTCCTCGGTCTCATGGTATTGCCATTCCTTCATCTCTTCACGAAAGATACAAGTGTTACTAATCTTTATGTCATTTATTTATTGTTTTTACTAAATACAGCCATCCCTTACTTGTTTACATATAGAACAAACTTATTGAATGTTTATCAGAAGGGGTACATAGCTACAGCTATTTTTTCTGTATCGTCTATCCTATCCACATCATTGAAAATAGGCATACTCTATCAAACGCAAAATTATATTATGTATCTCGTCATTGATAGTACGATCACAATTATTAACTCTGCGATCTTATTTTATGTCGTTGGTAGAATGTACCCGTTTCTTAAGAAGAAGGTATTAAGTAAACTTGATCCAGAGTCAAAAGGGAATATCTTGAAAAATGTGAAGGCGATTGTGTTGCAAAACATAGGGACCTATTTGATTTACAGTACGGATAATCTCATCATCTCCTATTATGTCAATGTGGCAGCGGTGGGTTTGTATTCGAACTATTTTATGTTAATCGAAATTTGTAGAACGTTTATAAATCAGGTCTTCAATAATATTTATTATAGTATTGGTAATTTAGTGGCGAAGGAAAGCAAAGAAACCATATTCAACGTATATAAAGTGACAATGCTGCTCAATTTTTGGTTATATTCACTATTTGGCATTCTTTTGTTTGTGATGATAGAGCCTTTTATTACGTTATGGATTGGTTCACAGTTTCTTATGGATAAAATCGTGTTGATTGTTCTGGTCATTACTTTTTATGAAAGAGGAATGAGGAATTCCATTAGTGCGGTAAAAACGACAGCAGGTATTTTTCATGAGGATCGATATGTGCCGCTATGTCAGGCTGCAGTCAACTTAGCCTTTTCTATTGTACTCGTGCAACAAATTGGGATAGCGGGCGTATTTTTGGGTACCCTGATAAGCGCAATGTTGGTTCCTTTTTGGACGACACCATATTTTGTATATAAAAAAATATTTCAAAAATCCATCTATCACTACTTTATGAGTTACAGCTACTATGCTGTTATCGGAGTAGCGACTTGTTTAGCTACCTCTTACATGACTAGTTTCCTTGATGGACATAGCGTTGGCGTGTTTGTCTTAAAAGCGGCACTTGCGTTCACAGTTCCCAATATCATTTATATGTCTCTATTCTATAAAAGTGCAGAATTTAAATATTTACTTGGAATTAGCTTAGGGATTTTCGGTAGATTTCAGGGGAAAAAGAAGGTAGCCGCGTGATTAAATGTCAATTAAACATGGCAAAGCGAAGAGGCGATGGACATATAAGTCAAGTCAAATAATTACAGGTTTTATGGGCTTCATGATCAAAGGAATATTTATTTACCTATCAACCAAACAGAAGAGTTCCCTTTTGTTTCTATTGTAGAAGTTATCATTAATAATGAGATCAGAGTCTCATAGTTACAGTGCTTTAAATAAAAGTGAAGGATTTGAAATGAACCTATGCTAAGAATGCTTTTGCTGTTGTATGCAACTTTCCTATTCCTGCAACAATCTGTTTCAGATAACCCGCATTCACCCAATTCCTCAGATACCTCTACGATTCCAACTCAAGAGCAAAGTTCCATTTCCCAACAAGAGCAGACAACGACTTCCCCACAAGAAGGGGTCTACCAGCTTGAGTTAGCTCGGTGGCAGATTTACAATGATAATTCACATGCAGTAGAAACAACAGATGGCCTTAATCAAGCTCTTCAATGGGCTCATGATCAGGGCTTCACTGTATTTAAAGTACCAGCAGGGATGTATCTTATTGCCAAAGGCAAAAATGGGACAGATGATCCGCGTGGGCGAATAAATATGGTCAGTGATATGACATTTATGCTTGATCCAAATGCCGTCATTCAAAAGGAAACGAATAGCTTTCAGGACTATTCAACCTTATTGGTTGGTGTAGGGGTGAAAAATGTCATCATTACTGGTGGTACCTATCGAGGTGATCGGGACACACATGATTATTCAAGTGGTGGCACCCATGAAAGCGGGTATGGGGTTCTATTTCAAGGAGCGATTAATTCCAAGATCGATGGGGTAAAGGCATTAAACTTTACAGGGGATGGCCTTTGTGTAGGTGGCGGCAGCGGATTTATGCAGGATGTGTATGCGGATGGTTTTGAATCTGGAGGAATTGATGACAATGGGAGTCTGGTTTCGGATTCCTCCAAGGTTAGAACCAAAATGAGCTATAAGCTAATGCACGCTTCATTTGACCTAACACATGCTTTCATTGTTGATAATGGTCAACATCTCTCCTATGAGTACGATATTTATTTTTATAAAGAAAATGGAACTTTCCTCTCTCTAATCAAACAACAAAAGCAAGGTCAATACGTTCAAATCCCTACCGGAGCACATTCAATTCGCCTAGCTTTTAGCGGGAAGCCCGAAACGGGTCAGTATGCGGAAATTTGGAATAGAGTGCAGTCCACGAATGTGGTTGTACAAAAATCTGAATCTTCCTTCAATCGCAGACAGGGATTAACGATCAATGGGGGGAAAGACATCCTTATCCAGCATAACTCTTTTCATGATATAGGGGGAACTGGAGGAACCGCACCAATGGCTGGAATTGATGTTGAAGGTGGAGCTGGAGATAACGGCTTTATTAATGAGAATATTACGATTACAAACAATGAGTTTTACAATAATAGTCGTTATGATGTCATTTTCTATGACGGACATCATGGTACTTTAGAAAACAATCATTTAGCATCCAAAGGAGCCATCGGCCTAGCTGTATCGGATCCATTCACAAGTGCCGTGATTAAGGATAATCACTTTGACGGAACAAGCATTTATGCGGGTCATGATGTGTCATTTATCGGGAATGTTATGAATGATTCCATGACACATTTGGAGGGACCTCGGATTGATATCAAAGGTATGACATTCAAGGATGCAATTTTCTCGATTAGCAGTTCCGTACCCTATGGGGTTACTGCATCAGATATACAAATTCAAATTACGAAGAATACAGCTGAAGCAGGCTTAAGCATCTGGAAAAACCCTGTGCACCTTACAAATGTAACTATACAGGGGGCACCAGCGCTTCGATCTGTAACAGGTGAGGCCTTGGATGGAAACATCTTTGATAATTTGAAGGTTATCGGATATAACTCAAAGTATGGGTTGGAATTGCCGCCAGGTACCTATAATCAATGTGTTTTCGAGGCCCCTCAGGATCAAGGAATGGTTGGGCCGAGCATAGGATTTGCAGGCACATATCAATTTAACGAGTGCTCCTTTAAGGGGATTGGACTTCGGGCAGGCAACGACAGACTAAATCTGACCGTTCATGATTCCACATTTGACCTCGCAGGCAATAAATCTGCCATTGTCGTTGATGCCGCGGCAGCAGTTGAAATTTCGGATAATAACATTGCCGCCATGCAGCTTTCTTCTGAATATCCTGCTGAAACCGTGTTATTAAACGATGATGCTCATGGTGAAGGAACAAATCACATACGGAAAGTTGTAATTACCGGTAATACAATTACAACGAGTAGAGATACCGTTGGTATTTCTACTTACCATGTGGGAGTTGGAACAGAGCCATTCACTATTGAAAATAACAGCTTAATCAAAGCAAAATTAAAGTTAAGGGCGAATGATATAGCTAGAAACAACGTGGAAAAGTAAACATAAAAAAGGAAGTACATAGGGCGTGGACGGATACCCTTGACTTCCTTTTTGCGTTATTCAATTAAATAGTAAGGTTTTCGATCATCCGTGTGTTTGTGTTGGCATCGACGACTACGTTGCTGAAAATACTTCTTGCAACTGTCATAGATTTAGGTCGTGTCAGCCAATGCATATTGATATTGGAGTTTTCCATATAGCTGTTGGTAATGACAGCTTGATTCGTGTTATCCGATTTGTTAATACTTGAGTTAAGGAAAGTGCTCCGATTATTGGTTACATTACCATTGTAGTTAACCCCAACATTTTGAAATAGAATTTGATCTGCAATGATCTTCCTTGTAAATTGTGTGTCGGTTGATCCCAGATTAATATCCCCACCAAGGATGCTGGTTCTAATACGTTGAAATACGCAATTGCTGATTTCACAGCTCTCAAAGTTGGCTCCACCTTCAATGACAGTAACGCCATCTACTAGGATTGGTCTTCCTACGTAATTCGCAGGTGAAATAATTTCAAGCTCGTAGTTTTTAACAGTGATATTCCGAATCACACCGCCGCTTAATAACAAGGCGAAATTTTTGGATAACGAGTTATCATTTCTCCAATCTCTTTCAACCACAACATCCGAAATATAGATTCGACCATAATTGTATCTACTAATATTATATCCGCTTATTCCAGCATCTGTTAACGTAATGGCCGTCCCATTCGCAGACTCCGATATTTTGAAGCTATTGGCCGTCACACTAACCGTGTAATAAATCTTTTCCACACTGATGCCGGTAGGGACTTTACCAAGCCATTGTTCAAACACAACTTTTGCCCCATTGCCCATACCGTGAGGGGAGCTATAGGAGAATGTCGAATTAGCAACATTGACAGTTGGCATGCCAAAATATCCAGTTAAGCTAGAGCCTGAGAATTCACCATTCTTGATTTGACAATTCGTAATAAATGCCCCGGCAATATCCGCGATCTTAATACTCGCATTATTACACACTGCGCCATGAAGGAAGTTGTCTCCTTTTACAACAAGTTCACATCCAATTAGCGTATTATTCAAGTATTTCACATACATGTTTATTGGATAGGAGCTAATGCCACCGACATTATAACCTTCAAAAGTGTTATCCTCTAAAACAATATTGTAACCATCGGCATTTACGAAATGCCCGCGGCTATTGTTAGCAATGTAGTTATCTTTAATATAGATGCGTGTATTAAGCTCTAAACCAGGTTGATTTAACTCAGGACGGAAAGTAGGAATATTCGTTTCTGACCACATGGATTCAATGTCAATACCGAACATGGGGGATGTACCGTCTTCTGTTACGCCATCATCCGCTTTACCAATATGATGGATTTTGTTGTTACTAATGGTCACGTCCGTTGATCCAATAAGTGAAATTCCTTGCCGTCTACAGTGGTGCAAGTTGCAATTATGGACCGAAATGAAAGAACCCATTTGCTCCTGTGTATATTCACTCGGATTAAGCTTATATTCCAGCCAGGTAGTTGTAATCGCGTCTCCAGTGCAATTACTAATGTCCACATTGACAATTTGAACGTTATTAGCTCCAAAGAGCTCAATGCCGTGTCCCCATTCGTGCGTGTAGTTCTGTGCATCTAATTTAGCGTTAATTTGTGCGATTTGAGCATCAGTTAATGGTGACGCAGTGATGTCAACCGTAAAGATCATTTTATTCGCATTGGCGATATCTGCAACCCAACCGCGGCCTGCTGGTGCAGCGGGAGCGAAGAGCCCATTGTTTCGATATCCAGCTAATGTACTGCTTGAAATTATATCTTTATACTGGTAGAAATTATATCCTGGATTGCTGATACCGCTAATTGACCATAATCGAAATAGTTGAAGCATGCCTGGATTACTATAGCGATCAACAACCTGGCTGCGAATAAAATTGGGGTTCGAATTCAAAGATCCATCCGTATTTACGCCGCCTCTAACGAATTTAATTCCTAATTGATAAATATGCGTTTTCTTATCACCAATGACGGTGCCGCCTGAAATGATGACATCACTAACACCCTTCATATAGAAAATGCTATACCAAGGGGATGAATTCGCTTCCAATTGTAAGATACAGCCATCAACCATTTCAAAATGCATACTACTTTGCATGATAATACAGGCATAGGTCGTACTATCCATTTTCAAGGCATATGTCCCTTTAGGCAATACACAATGCGTAAACCCTTGCGATTTAGCCCAGAGCAGGGCGTCATTAATACCTTTGGTCGTAGCCGCCGAGTTTGTACCATCATTCTTAATCGACCATCTGCCTAGATCAATTACATAAGATGCTGAAGTAGTTGAAGCAGATGGAATGGGGGAAACCGCCGGTTGTTTCGGGATCCAACGCATGGTTGATGCATCATAAGTTAATACATCATTGTTGGCAGGCAACTTGGTGGTTAAATTAACATCATCTAAGTCACTAAGGTTTGCTCGTATCATCCATGTTCACCTCTTTCTATTTTTTTTGTTTATATTAAGGTATGATTTACTAGATAAATGTGATCGGGGTGTAAGACTAGAAAGGTCGCCATTATTTTGTTATTGACATGTTCTCTATAAAGAACTACAATGAAAATAAGTCAACACAGCTATATTATGGCTCTTTTTTTTCATATAATCGTTCTTTATAAAGAATAATTATATGTGAAATGTTCTCTATAATAGGAACGAGGCGGATTAATAGAGTAACGTTCTTTATAAAGAACATTCTTTCCGCCCATTCCGGTGATGCCTCCTTACCGTTATCAATGGATGCACTCGATCATGCTGTGGGTTTGACAAAACCTTAGACGCGAGTCGTCAAAAGTGTGGTGCGAGGCAGGGTTAGATGCCCTATAGCGTATTAAAGGATTTAATTATATGGTCTTTTTCCAAAGGCCTTATACTTAAGTACTTTAGTGAAAGGGTGAATTTATTTGTCATATCGCCAACGATTATCCTTATTAGTCTTTGTTGACTCTTTTATTGTCTTAACATCGATTTTTGTAAGCCGATTTCTATTGAGCGCAGATCTTCATGTCATAACATTACCTATGGTTGTCAGCTCAATTACACTGCTGCTAAGTCATCATGTGTTTTCATTTCGATACAAGCTTTATAAAAAAGCTTGGGAGCATGCGAGTATTGCAGAATTAATATTTATCATAAAAGCAGTTAGCTTTTCAATTGTTGTGGTTGCGTGTATTCAGGAAATCATGGCTCAGGATATTTCTTTTCGTTTGCTCGCTGTAACTTGGATGATTCACATTTTGCTCATTGGCGGATCTCGTTTCTGCTGGCGGCTATTTCGGAGTACCTATATTAAGAAAACAGGGAAGAAGCGAACTTTGGTTGTAGGGGCTGGTTCCGCAGGACTTATGGTTGCCAGGCAACTCATTAAGAACAACGATGCAGAGTTAGAGCCGGTTGCTTTTATTGATGATAATGCTCGCATTCACAATCTGGATATTCTAGGCATACCTGTTGTAGGCGGGATATCTCAGATTGAACGAACCGTGAAAGAAATGCAAATTGAGAATATCATCATTGCAATTCCTTCTCTAGGAAAACGGGATCTTAATAGTATCGTACAGGAATGCGCCAAAACGACAGCCAAAACGCAAACATTGCCAATGTTAGAGGATCTTGTAACAGGTAAGCTTTCGGTCAATCAATTCATGGACGTTCATGTTGAGGATCTATTGGGTAGGGAGCCCATCGAGCTCGATATCGCAAGTATTTCTGAGTTTGTTACCCACAAAGTGGTCTTGGTAACCGGTGCAGGAGGGTCCATTGGCTCTGAAATCTGCCGTCAGGTTTCTAAGTTCCAGCCTAGCAAGCTCATCTTACTAGGGCACGGAGAGAACAGTATTTATTCCATCGAAATGGAATTGAAGGACATATGTGAATACGCCCAAACGGAATTCATTACCGAAATTGCTGATATTCAGGACTCACGCAAAATGATGGCCGTTATGAATCGACATCGCCCTGATGTCGTGTACCATGCGGCAGCTCATAAGCATGTACCGCTGATGGAACGCAATCCCGAAGAAGCGGTTAAGAACAACGTGATTGGTACGATGAACGTCGCGATTGCAGCAAGCAAGTATGAAGTGAATACCTTCGTCATGATCTCCACGGATAAAGCTGTGAATCCAACGAGTGTTATGGGAGCCACGAAGCGAATGGCCGAGATGATTATTCAAGACATGGATAGAAGCAGCAATACGAAGTTCGTGGCCGTCCGATTCGGCAATGTGTTGGGAAGCAGAGGCAGTGTCATTCCAAGGTTCAAGCATCAAATTGAAAAAGGCGGTCCCGTATCGGTCACTCATCCGGATATGATTCGCTACTTCATGACGATTCCGGAAGCATCTCGACTCGTTATGCAAGCTGGTGCATTAGCTAAAGGGGGAGAAATTTTTGTCCTCGATATGGGTGAACCTGTGAAAATAGTCGATCTGGCCAAAAATCTAATCAAACTTTCAGGTAATTCGGTGGAAGATATCGGTATTGAATTTACTGGAATGAGACCCGGAGAAAAGCTTTATGAGGAGCTTTTGAAGGCAGATGAAATCGAAGAACAACAAGTATATCCGAAGATTTATATCGGCAAAACGGCGGACCTATTTATGGAGGAAATCAAAGAAACCATTTCCATTTACAACACATTAGATAAGGATAGCTTAAGAGAGCATTTGCTTAATATTGGAAACAGCAATGTTCTTCTTTTATCCAAGAAACTATCATCTGTAGGCTGAAAAGGAGCAATCATTTATGAAAGTTAGAAAAGCCATTATTCCAGCTGCTGGTCTGGGGACAAGATTCCTACCAGCAACGAAAGCAATGCCGAAGGAAATGCTGCCCATTGTTGATAAACCGACCATTCAATATATTGTTGAGGAAGCTATCGAATCAGGCATCGAAGATATTATTATTGTCACGGGTAAAGGGAAAAGAGCGATCGAAGATCACTTTGATAACTCCTTCGAGCTTGAGCAAAATTTATTAGAAAAGCAGAAGTTCGAGCTGCTATCGGAAGTGAAAAAGTCTTCGAATGTAGATATTCATTATATTCGCCAGAAGGAGCCTAAGGGCTTAGGGCATGCGATCTGGTGTGCACGTAAATTTATTGGCAATGAGCCATTCGCGGTATTGCTTGGGGATGACATTGTTCGAGCGGATAAGCCATGCTTGCAGCAATTGATGGAACAATATGAGTACCACGACGCATCCATTATAGGCGTGAAGCACGTACCAGACGAAGAGGTGTCCAGATACGGGATTGTGGATGGCTTTGAGTTAGAGAACCGACTACATAGTGTCAATCATCTTGTTGAGAAACCGCTCAAAGAATTAGCACCCTCTAATTTAGCGATTATGGGGCGATATATTCTAACACCCAAAATTTTTGAGATTCTCAATAATCAGCAACCAGGAGCTGGAGGCGAAATCCAGTTAACGGATGCGATCGCACAACTCAATCGGATCGAATCGGTGTATGCGTACGAATTTGAAGGTACCCGTTATGATGTTGGGGAGAAAATGGGCTTCATTCAAACAACGATCGAATATGCGTTGCAGCGTAAAGAGTTAAGATACGGTCTATTGAAATATCTTTCCGAACTTATGGAGAAAGAATTAATTAAATAGGTGATGCCACGATGTCTAGAAAAGTATTGTTTTGCGCAACGGTTGATTATCACTTTAGGGCTTTTCACCTGCCTTACTTGAAATGGTTCAAGGATCAGGGCTTCGAGGTTCATGTTGCGGCGAGTGGGAATATTGAGCTCCCTTATGTTGATGCTAAGTTTGATATTCCGATTCAGAGGTCGCCGCTCCACCGTACGAATCTAGATGCCTATGCATCACTGAAGTCCATCCTGGCTGCAAACAAGTATGATATCATCCATTGCCATACCCCAATGGGAGGTGTGCTGGCTCGTCTAGCCGCACGATCAGCCCGTAAGCAGGGGACGAAGGTTATTTATACCGCGCATGGCTTTCATTTTTGCCAAGGTGCGCCTTTGTTCCATTGGCTAGCCTATTATCCTTTAGAGAAATTCTTATCTTATTTTACAGATTGTTTGATCACAATTAATGAGGAAGATTACTTGCTTGCTAGGAAACATGGGTTCCGTGCGAATCAGATCGAACATGTGCATGGCGTTGGCGTTAATACAACACGCTTTCAACAGATCGACGAACTGCATAGAGCCGAAAGAAAAGTATCCATGGGTTATCAACCAGCGGATATTCTTTTATTTTATGCGGCAGAATTTAATCAGAATAAGAATCAGCAGCAGCTCATACGAGCATTAGCTCATATTCGCAATGAAGCGCCTCATGTCAAACTGTTGCTTGCTGGAGAAGGAGCGCTACAAGTGCAATGTCAAGAGCTTGCTAAAGAGCTTCAGGTTGCTCAACAAGTGGATTTTCTTGGTTATCGAAAAGATATAGATTACTTGCTTCCTATGTGTGATATTGCTGTTGCATCCAGTCTGCGTGAAGGTCTGCCCGTGAATATGATGGAAGCGATGGCCTGCGGACTCCCAATCGTTGCAAGTGACAACAGGGGGCACAGAGAACTTGTGCATGACGGTAATAATGGTTGGCTGATTTCTCCCCATGATCATATAAGAATGGCAGAGAAGCTTCTGCTCTTAGCTGGCGATAGGGAATTGCGAACCCAGTTAGGCTCGAATGGGAGACAAATGGTTGAGACCAAATACGCCATTGAGCAAGTGTTACATCAGAAAAGCGCAATATATTCTCGATTTATGGACGAAAAGGTGGAGGTCATGTGGGCGATGCAATAAGAATTCTGCATGTCGTTGTCAATATGAATAGGGGTGGAGCAGAGACCCTTTTAATGAATTTATATCGAAATGTAGATCGAACGAAGATTCAATTCGACTTTCTAACTTGCAAACCAGGAGCCTATGATTCGGAGATTACCGAGATGGGAGGGATTATTCATAGAATCCCCTACGTGTCGGATAGTGGACACGCGAAATATATCCAAGCCTTAGATCAATTCTTCGTTAATGCAAACTACAGGATTGTTCATGCTCATATGGATAAAATGAGTGGTTTTGTATTACGTTCGGCCAAGAAGGCGGATATTCCCATTCGCATTGCCCATAGTCACAATACAAGCAGTGAAGGCGGCGTAGCGGCTAAAGCTTATAAATGGTTTGCAGGTACATTCATCGCTTCCTGTGCCACTCATTTCCTGGCTTGCTCGAATATGGCAGCACAGTGGCTATTCGCTAATCAGCGAAGCAAAGTGATGTTGATGAAGAATGGGATTGAGAGTGAGCAATTTGCTTATTCGCCCTTGGTAAGAGAGGAAATAAGACGAGAACTGCAGCTTCCTCCTGAGGCATTCGTGCTCGGACATGTTGGCAGGTTCAACCATCAGAAGAACCACGCTTTTCTCATCGACGTATTTGCCCAATTGAATCGAGAGAAACCCAATACGATGCTTGTACTAGCAGGGGATGGACCACTCCGAGAAGAGATGGAGAGAAAAGTGAAGTCTCTTGCTTTGCAGCATAAAGTCAAATTTCTTGGTGTGCGTAGTGATATTGCACATTTACTTCAGGGACTAGATATGTTTGTATTTCCCTCTTTACATGAAGGCTTGCCGGTGACACTCATTGAGGCACAAGGTGCAGGACTACCTTGCATGATCTCGGATGAGATTACGCAGGAAGTGGATATGGGTATTCGATTGGTAGAGCGATTGCCGCTAGCTGATAAAGAGATTTGGGTTCATCAAATGAAGGTTGTGATGGCCAGAAACAAATCAAGACGCATACCTGCTTCATCTTTATCAAACCAGGGGTATGATATCCGCAATACGGCGGCTTGGACCGAAGGTTTTTATCTAGGTATTTCGAGGTGATGAGATGACCAAGCTTACTGTTTTTACACCAACATATAATCGTGCGTATTGTCTTCCGATCTGTTATGAGAATTTGAAAAAGCAAACCTCGAAAGATTTCGTATGGCTCATCATTGACGATGGCTCTACAGATGACACAGAGCAGGTAGTAGCTGCCTGGATCGCAGAAAATGCAATTCAGATCCGATACCACCGGCAGAATAATCAAGGAATGCATGGTGCGCACAATACAGCCTATCAATTGATTGATACAGAACTGAATGTATGTATTGATTCGGATGACTATATGCCACCGAATGCGGTAGAACACATTCTCACTTTCTGGAATGAACATGGCAGCGATCAGGTTAGCGGTATTATCGGGCTTGATTCCTTTACGGATGGGCGAATTATTGGCACTAATCTGCCAGTATCACTCAAGCGATCGACGCTTTTTGAGTTGTATAGTAAGCACGGCGTGACAGGTGATAAGAAGCTGGTGTATCGAAGCGAGTTAACACGAGCTTATCCGTACCCCATTTTCGAAAATGAGAAATATGTGGGTCTAGCTTACAAGTATTATAAGTTGGATCAACAGTATGAAATGCTTCTTTTGAACGAAGTACTCTGCTGTGTGGAATATTTACCTGATGGCTCTTCCATGAACATGTTGAGGCAGTATTTGAAAAATCCAAAAGGCTTCGCTTTTTATCGTAAAGAGCTTATGAAACTCCCCCTAGCAAGTGTAATGTTTAAATTTAAACAATCCATACACTTTGTATCCAGCAGCATAATGGCAGGTAATCGCAGATTCATGATGGAATCACCCGCTAAACTCCTCACATTGCTGGCTATCCCTTTTGGTATTCTACTTTATTGGTATGTAAGCAGGAAAACTAGGATCTCATAAGATTCGAAAGGAACCTCTCATGGCAATTATTTGGCTTAACTTAGTCGTTGTCTATATCGCATCTTACTTTTCCAGACACATAGCCAAGCCTGTTCCTACTGGGTATGGTCAGCTATGGATGAAGCCTAATCAATGGCTGACGGCTATTGTGATGGTAACTTTCGCATTGATAGCGGGACTTCGTAATAACATCGGCGATACGGTTTTTTATATTCACTCTTATAGGATTAGTAATTTTACTTGGGCAGAAGTCATGGCTGAGAAGGATATTGGCTTCGGCATTTTACAAATGATCTTGAAATCAATAACGGATAATCCCCAACCGCTCATTTTTATTACGGCATTAGTAACTAACGTACTTATTGTCTATGTCTTGTACAAGTATTCTAAACTTTTTGAATTAAGTGTGTATATCTACATAACATCAGGTCTCTATATCGTATCGATGAATGGAATTCGGCAATTTTTGGCTTCGGCTATTGTATTCGCAGCAACAAAATATTTATTCGAAGGAAACTGGAAAAAGTATTTCCTAGTTGTAGTGTTTGCCTCTTTTTTTCATGGAAGTGCCCTCATCCTGATTCCCATTTATTACATTGTCAGAAGAAAAGCTTGGACCTCCTCAACCATCGTGCTTCTCGCAGGTTCAGTCATTTTGATAGTTGGGTACAGTGTGATTTCGAATGCTATTTTCTCGGCTATTGCAGATACCCATTATAGTGAGTATCAGAATTTTCAAGAAGGCGGCGCCAACATCATTCGGGTAGCCATAAGTGCGGTGCCTCTGGTATTTGCCTTTTTGGGAAGACACAAACTTAGAGAGATATTTCCATATGGTGATTACGTTGTTAACATGTCGCTATTAAATTTCGTTGTTATGGCTATCGCGACACAAAATTGGATCTTTGCGCGTTTTACGATCTATTTTGGCTTATACAATGTGATCTTAATGTCATGGGTAATTAGTTTATTTGCTAAGAAACAGCAGAAATTAGTCTATTACTTGGTCATCGGTTTTTACTTCGTCTACTTCTATTATGAAAATGTTGTTACCTTGGACATTATTTACAAAAGCGATTTTCTAAAATTCTAACTATTAGTAGGAGGGTATCTGAATGTCGATTCTTGTAACAGGTGGAGCTGGCTATATTGGGAGTCACACGTGTGTGGAGTTATTGAATGCGGGGTACGAAATCGTAGTTGTTGATAATCTTAGCAATAGCAGTTCGGAATCATTAAGTCGAGTAAAAGAGCTAACGGGAAAGGACTTTGAGTTCTATCCAATTAATTTGTTGCATCGACAGGACTTGGAGAGCGTGTTTAAGCGGCATTCCATAGAAGCTGTGATTCATTTAGCTGGACTGAAGGCAGTCGGCGAGTCGGTTTCTTTGCCATTACGCTACTACCATAATAATATCTCTGGTTCAATTGTACTTTACGAGCTTATGCAGGAGCATGGAGTGAAGAACATCGTATTTAGTTCTTCGGCTACTGTGTATGGGACGTCTGGAAGTGTTCCAATTACAGAAGACTCTCCATTAGGCGCAACTAATGCCTATGGGCGAACAAAGCTGATGATCGAAGAGATGATGAGAGATCTTCATGTATCAGATCCAACTTGGAGTATCGCACTTCTGCGATATTTTAACCCAATTGGCGCACACAGCAGCGGACGTTTAGGTGAAGATCCCAATGGAATCCCTAATAATCTGATGCCCTATATCACGCAAGTAGCCGTAGGTGCGCTGAAGGAACTTCAGGTATATGGCAATGATTACGCAACATCAGACGGTACAGGTGTAAGAGATTATCTCCATGTGGTAGATCTAGCTCGCGGACATTTGAAAGCACTAGAGAAGGTCATCGCAACCACAGGGGTTGAGGCGTACAATCTGGGAACGGGACAAGGATATAGTGTATTGGAAATGGTCAAAGCTTTCGAACGCGTAACTGGAAGGAACGTTCCTTATAAGATAACTTCACGCAGGACTGGCGACATCGGTGTATGTTATTCAGACCCAACCAAAGCGGAACGAGAGTTAGGATGGATTGCATACAAGGGTATTGATGAGATGTGTCTGGATTCGTGGCGTTGGCAAACCTACAATCCACAGGGCTATCTAGCGGCGAATGAAGTGGCAGCAAATCTATGAATAAGCAGATTACGAACCAAACTACCCATCAATTCTGTCAAATCCGCTACATGGGGATGATCTTAAGGAGGAACAGTTTTGTCAATCGCTAGTGCATGGAATCTAAAGAGATTTCAAAGTTGGATGGCTCTGTTGCGCCAAGGAATGGTTGTGTCTACTTGGTCGATAAAGGTATTTCGATCTGACCATTTTATTTCAACAGAGCCACATTATCAACAATTAACCATTCCTAGTTTACAAGCTTCTGATGTAACGGATGTGCCCGCAGAATTTGTTGCTGATCCATTCATCATCCAGCATGAATCTGACTACTTTCTTTTCTTTGAAATTTTGAATAAGGCATCTGGTCAAGGGGAAATTGGCGTTGCTACAAGTACAGATGGAATGACATGGAAATATGGTCGTGTCGTGCTGCGTGAGAAATTCCATTTATCGTATCCACAAGTATTTAAACATAATAACGAATTCTTTATGCTGCCTGAAACTGCCGAATCGAATCGGGTAATTTTATATAAAGCCAAGAATTTCCCATTTGAATGGGAGGTACATTGCGATCTGTTGAAGGGCAATTACTTGGATCCATCCCTTGTGCAATATAATGGCAAGTGGTGGATGTTTACAGGGACGGAAGAAGACAATTTTCATGTGTTCTACTCGGATCATTTAGAAGGACCCTGGACGGAGCATCCTCAAAGTCCAATCATTTCAAATAACGATAAGATTAGTAGACCGGGAGGAAGACTCATTATTTCGGATGGATGTGTGCATAGATATACGCAAGCAGATTATCCACATTATGGTGAGTCAGTCCGAGTATTTAAAGTGAATAAGCTAACTGAGCAGGAATATGTAGAAGAAGAGGTTTCCCTTATTTTGAGTGGATCCAAGGAAGAGAAAGATTGGCGCAAGGATGGCATGCATCATATCGACCAACTTTTACTAAAGGATAATAAATGGCTAATTGCCGTAGATGGTCATACGTTTAAAAATATGAATTATATCCTTTGGAAGCTGGACCGAATGAAATCAAAGCTTTTTAGTCAAGTTTAATAGGAGTAGATCCATTATGAAAAGAGTGTTTGATCTCTGTGTAGCTATCTCATTATTACTGCTATTTCTACCGATTATTGGTATCGTTGCCCTTCTAATTAAGCTGAAGCTTGGATCACCGGTCATCTTTAAGCAGCAAAGACCAGGCTTACATGAAAAGCCAATCAACATATTAAAGCTGCGATCCATGACAGATGCTAGAGATAGTGAGGGTAATCTATTGCCGGATTCAATGAGATTGACTGCTTTTGGCAGTTTTCTTAGAAAATTCAGCCTGGATGAATTGTTACAATTGGTCAATGTGATCAAAGGTGATTTGAGTCTAGTTGGGCCAAGACCACTATTAATGGATTATTTATCCCTGTATTCCGAAGAACAAGCGAAGCGGCATCTTGTCCGACCTGGGATTACGGGGTGGGCGCAGGTGCACGGAAGAAATGCAATTTCGTGGGAAGAGAAATTTAAACTCGATATTTGGTACGTAGAGAATAGAAGCTTTATGTTGGATCTCAAAATATTGGTGTTAACGGTTGGCAAAGTCGTGAAATCAGAAGGCGTCAGTCATGGGAATCATGTAACGATGGAGAAATTCTCAGGATCAAATTTGTCATGAAGCGATGTGGACTTGTGTGAATATTGTTGTGATTGGCGAGGGTGGTCATAGCAAGGTTATTAGGGAAATTATTCGATCAAAGCAAGAAAATCAAATCGTAGCAATTCTAGATGATAAGTATACGGAACTCATATCCATAGATGGCTTGTATCAGGGGCCAGTCTCCTCAGCCCATCAATTGATTGAACTTGGTTATGAGTTGAAATGGGTGGTTGCTATTGGCAATAACGAACGAAGGAAGTCCATTTTTACGAAATTAGGTCTACCTCATGAGGACTACGCAACCCTGATCCATGAGACAGCCGTCATTAGTCCAAGTGCTTCTCTAGGTCATGGCTCTGTCATTATGGCTAATGCGGTTATTAATGCAGATGCCCATATTGGACACCATACCATTATTAATACGGGATCCATCGTTGAGCATGACTGTCGGATTGCGGACTATGTTCATCTTGCACCTAAGGCAACGTTGACAGGAGCTGTTGTGATCAAAGAAGGAAGCATGGTAGGGGCAGGAGCGACAATTATCCCTGGGAAACAGATTGGCGAATGGGCCACAGTTGGAGCTGGAGCTACGGTTATCCATGATATTCCCTCATATCGAACAGCAATTGGGACCCCAGCAATACTTATTCAAAAAAAGAGTGAATGAAAGGTGTGGTTAAATTTATGTTTACCAACAAAAAAAGAATCTATCTTTCTCCCCCACATATGAGTGGTAATGAAATGGCGTTTATCCAGGAGGCTTTTGATACAAATTGGATCGCTCCGCTAGGTCCGCATGTCGATGCCTTCGAGAAAGAGATAGCAAGCCATGTCGGCCTTGTTGATGCGGCAGCAGTTAGTTCGGGTACAGCGGCCATACACTTAGCATTGCGACTATTGGATGTTGCAGAAGGGGATACCGTCTTTTGTTCAAGTCTAACGTTTGTTGCTAGTGCGAATCCGATTGTTTACTTGGGAGCAACACCTGTATTTATTGATTCAGAGCCCGAGACCTGGAACATGTCTCCCCAAGCATTAGAACGTGCCTTATATGAAGCTGCGTTTAATGGGAAATTGCCCAAAGCGATCATTGTTGTGAATCTATATGGTCAAAGTGCCAAAATGGACGAAATCGTGGCCTTGTGTAAATTATTTCATGTCCCCATTATTGAAGACGCGGCAGAATCCTTAGGATCGACCTATAAGGGAAGAGCAAGCGGTTCATTTGGAAAGTTTGGCGTCTATTCCTTCAACGGGAATAAGATTATTTCCACATCAGGCGGCGGCATGTTGGTGTCGAACGATGTGGATGGGTTGAATAAAGCACGATTTCTAGCTACACAAGCACGAGATTATGCCCTGCATTATCAGCATAGTCAGATAGGTTACAACTATCGGATGAGCAATATATTGGCAGGAGTTGGCCGTGCTCAGCTTGCGGTTTTGGAAGAAAGAGTGATCGCTAGACGAGTTGTATTTGAACGCTATTATCACGCATTAGCCCATTTGCCAGGCATTCAATTTATGCCGGAGTTACCGAATACAAGGTCGAATCGTTGGTTGACAGCATTGACAGTCGATGCGAAAGAAGCCGGCGTATCCGTGGAGACATTAATAGAACTCCTGGCGGTAGAGAATATTGAGGCTCGTCTCGTTTGGAAGCCGCTGCATATGCAGCCTCTATTTGAAGGGATTGCTTATTATCCACATAGTGACAGCGACAATGTGTCAGAGCGATTATTCCAATCAGGCTTATGCCTGCCTTCGGGCTCTAGTATGACGGAAGAAGACCAAGATCGGGTCATTACCTGTATTCAGAAATCCATCCTTAAAGCCAAGAGTATCAGTGCTTAACGAATAGTTTGCCTACGAATTTTCGTCTATTTTCATACGATGATGAATCATTTTCTGAAATAGTGTTATTTTCATTTGTGCGTCCAGGCAATCCCGATAGAGGATATAGTTGTAGTCATGCATGAATTTATGGTACCTACGTATCACCTTTCTCCATACGTTTATCCAAAATGAAGTCATGGCATGATTCCTCCCTTCTGTACAAACGTATGAATAAATAGACAAATCTATTCAGTTATTCCTAAATACTGCCTTATTGTTCTTTATTGAGAATTGAGATTAGGGAGGTAATGCGAATGTGCGGAATTGTAGGATATATTGGTAGTCAGGATGCGAAGGAAATACTGGTCAAGGGACTAGAAAAGCTTGAATATCGAGGGTATGATTCTTCGGGTATTGCTATTCTAAACGAGAGCGGCTTACATCTGTATAAAGAAAAAGGTCGAATTGCGGCGCTTCGCGAAGTTATTGATTCGGAGCAAGGGGCGCGGATGGGAATTGGTCATACAAGATGGGCAACGCATGGCAAACCAAGTAAGCGCAATGCACATCCTCATCAAAGTCACAATGGTAGATTCACGGTCGTACATAATGGTGTGATTGAGAATTATCAAGAGCTGAAGGAGAATTCCCTTGCTCATATTCCATTCTCCAGTGATACGGACACGGAAGTCATTGTACAAAAGTTGGAGCAACTTGTGGAAAGTGGATTATCTGTCGAGGAGGCTTTTCGGCAATTGCTTCTAGCAATTAAAGGTTCATATGCTGTTGCTGTATTGGATAGTCAGGACACAGAAACCATTTATGTTGGCAAAAATAAAAGTCCTTTACTCATCGGGCTTGGATCCGATTTCCATGTTATTGCGAGCGATGCGATGGCGATGCTGCAGCTTACGAATCAATTCGTCGAATTATTGGATGAAGAGATGGTTATTCTTCGCCAGCATGCCAAAACAATTAAAAACTTAGATGGTGAAACGATTCAAAGAAGACCTTTTCAAGTAAAACTGGATGCCAGCGATATAGAGAAAGGTTTATACCCGCACTATATGCTCAAAGAGATTGACGAGCAGCCAGTGGTTATTCGCAAAGTAATCTCCAAATATCAGGATGGCCAAGGGGGGATCTTAATTGACCCGCAGTTGCGCGAACGTATGACTATGGCGGATCGCATCTATATCATTGCTTGTGGAACCAGTTATCACGCTGGTTTAGTTGGTAAGCAACTGATCGAGAAGATCGCTAACATCCCAGTTGAAGCACATATCGCTAGCGAGTTTCTGTATAACAGGTCTATCTTGTCCGCGAATCCGCTGTTTATCTTTATTTCACAAAGCGGGGAGACGGCAGATAGCCGGGGCGTATTGGTTGCGATTAAACAGATGGGGTATCCTACCGTTACGATTACTAACGTACCAGGATCGACACTATCTCGTGAAGCGGATTATACGTTATTGACGTATGCAGGACCTGAAATTGCCGTAGCTTCAACAAAAGCCTACACGGCACAAATTGCTGTATTAGCGTTGCTTGCCTTCGATAGTATAAGAGAGAAAGGTATGGAGCAGTTGTATGGTATTAACCCTTTTCATGAGCTGAGTATCGCCGCGAACGCTATGGAAATTATGATTAATAAGAAAGAGATGATGGAAGAGGTCGTTTGGCAATATCTCACTTCCTCACGAAATTGCTTCTTCATTGGCCGAGGTGTAGATTATTATATTGCATTAGAAGGTGCCTTAAAGCTGAAGGAGATCTCCTACATCCAAGCTGAAGGGTTCGCAGGCGGGGAACTCAAACATGGCACAATTGCCCTAGTTGAGGAGGGGACACCTGCCATTGCTCTCATTACACAGTCACATATTCGTGCGAATGTTCGGAGCAATGTGCAAGAAATCATGGCACGAGGTGCCAATGTGTGTATGATTACCATGGAAGGATCAGAGGAGAGAGGCGATCAAATTGTGCTGCCTGCGGTACATGAGTTGCTAACCCCTTTGGTGTCGGTGATTCCATTACAATTAATTTCTTATTATGCAGCTAAATATCGGGGCTGTGATATTGATAAGCCCAGAAATCTTGCCAAAAGTGTCACTGTGGAGTGATGATAACGATGATTGGTCACAATATATCGAGTATTCGTAAGCAAAGGGGGTATACATTGTCCGAGCTCTCGGAACGGACAGGTATTTCCAAGTCGTATTTAAGCAACATTGAGAGGAATTTGAAACAGAATCCTTCCATTCATGTTATCGAGAAAATTGCTTTGGTTCTCAAGGTTGATCTGAAAATACTTTTGAAAATTGCTGTAGAAGTGGAAACCAATCAGCAACTTGATCAAGAATGGATGGATTTTATTGCAGACTTGAAAAAATCAGGCATTAAAAAGGAACGGATCCATGAGTTGAAAATATTGATAGAGTTTATGAAGTGGCATAATGACAAAATAACGAGTGTCTGATGAGATCATTTGAACTTATTCATGAAGGGAAGTAAACACTAGCCCCTTAGGGGGCTAGTGTTGTTCTTTATTGGGAACAACATTTGTTCTTTAATAGGAATTCTGTTATACTAATAGGAGCAACTATTACATTTTAAAGGGAAGATCTAATATGATTGGTAAACGCGTACAACAATTAAGGAAAGAAAAGGGCCTGTCCCTCACAGAATTAGCTGAGCGGGCAGGTGTGGCCAAATCGTATATTAGCAGCCTAGAGCGAGACATCCAAAAGAATCCTTCTATCCAGTTTCTAGAGAAGATTGCAGCTGTACTGAAAGTGCCTGTCGACCGACTTATTGATGATCAAGAAGAGATAGCTGTAGGTGAGCGAGAGTTAGATGAGGAATGGTATGAAATTATTAAAGAAGCAATGACTTCTGGTGTAGATAAGCAGCAATTTCGGGAGTTTTTGGATTTCAATAAATGGAGAATGAAACGGCCTAACGATGAATAGCTAGCATTGCTATGTAAACTTATGGGGACATGCAAGGATCATTTTCATTTGTGATTTGTGTTAGTTTCTTGGGTTGGAAGGGGCTTCTTAAGAATGCGCGGATATCTTCCATGGTAAGTCCCATCTTACGAGCGCTCATAATAAGATTGATCCACTCTGCGTCATACTCTTCTATTTCCATTTGCTTTAGCATATTCACAACCGACCCCTCCAAAACTTTCTGTGTAAGATACGCTTTGTATCGTTATATGTATTATCGCATGTTTTTTCTCCGAAATCAATCCCGTTCACATTAAAATTATACAAACTGTATCATGAATCGAGGAGGGGATTATGTATTATTTTGTATGTGATACAAGTCTTTAGACCTAGTTAGGAGGCGGACGCAGCATGGACGATACCCCCTTAAGTCGCAGGTCATTCCTAAAGCATAGTCTATTGGCGGTTGGTTCTCTAGGGATATTAGCGGGGATGAGCGGTGTATATGGTATTTTCGGTGAGCCGAATTGGATCCAGACAACGACGGTCAAACTAGCATACAAGCGTTACCCAGCTTCGTTCGCGGGTATGCGAATCGTGCAATTCAGCGATACGCATATTAGCAAGTATTATGGCTTAGCTCATTTAACTAGATTGGCCCAGCTGCTGCAGCGACAAGAACCTGACATCCTTGTTTTTACTGGCGATTTATTTGATTCCAGACAAGGCGAAATATCGAATGACGTGATTCCAATTCTATCTCAGCTTCATGCGACGTATGGGAAATTTGCGGTACTAGGAAATCATGATCTGCGTATGGATGCGGCAAGAATAACGGAGGTATTGGAGCAATCTGGTTTTAAAGTACTCGTCAATGGAAGCCAGAGAATCAGCCGAGGAGATGAGAGTATTCATATCGTCGGTGTGGATGAGATGTTCCATGGTAAACCTAATCTACCACTCGCCCTAAAAGGGATAGACCAAGATGAATTCGTCCTCTTGCTCGCACATGAGCCTGATTTTGCCGACTTGGCTTCGAGCTACGCTGTCGATTTACAACTTTCCGGCCACAGTCATGGTGGGCAGATTCGTATCCCTTTCTATGGAAGTGTATTCACACCAGACCTAGGCCAGAAGTACTCGATAGGTTTGTATAACTTTGACGGAACGGAGTTCCATGTGTACACCAATCGCGGTATTGGTACGACCTTATTACCGATTCGATTCAATTGCCGACCCGAAATTACTGTATTCGTCCTGGAGACGAAGCTCATATAAACGTAAAACCTCCGCTGCTATGAGAATGAAGCAACGGAGGTTTTATTTGCTTAATAACAGAACCATTTTTTCCAAATATCCAGCGAACTAATAGCTTCATCCGATTCCCAGTCGACATCATTAAAATCTTGATGATTCCAGCTTGCCATAAAATCATTTAATTCGGCATTCAGTTCTGTGGGATTGTTGAAAAAATTTGTGAAAAAGTGATAAAAACTAGAAGGGCTACTTTGTAAATGATTGTCAGAGTTACTAGTACTTGATGATGCTGACGAATAGGCAGGAAACATAATTGCGCTAGAGAGTAGAAGGATGAAAGGTATTTTTAGGAATTTAAACATTCTTATGACCTCCCTTCTTGAATAGTAACTGAAATTGTTCTTTATTAAGAATTATACAGCAAATAATAGGTTTTGAGAACGGTGAAAGCATAGATCATTTCTTAAATTTATGATACAATATGTAACATAATAGATGAAAAGGGAGTGGTATGCCAATAATATGATAGCTCCACATATCAATAGATACATATCGTAACATATTCTATGAAACTAATTAAGGTCATGTGAGGTGCTACTCATGCAAGTTGTTCAACCAATTAGAGAACAAGAGAAGATTGAGCAAATTCAGGAAGTGTTGAAAGAACAATCGGTTCGTGACTGGCTGCTTTTCACAATTGGAATTAATTCAGGACTCCATCTTAGTGATATTCTCTATTTAAAAGTAAAAGATGTAACGGATCGAAATATTGTGAGTGTAAGAGAGGAGAAAACGGGGAAAGTAAAGACATTCCACCTTTCTTCGCAGCTGAAGGCTTATATTAAGGAATATGTCCAATATATGGATGAAGACAATTACTTATTTCCTTCCCAACGTACGGGTCACCCTATTAAGCGAATTCGTGTTTATCGGATTCTTAATCAGGCTGCAAAGCAGGTAGGCTTAACAGATATAGGTACGCATACCCTTCGTAAGACCTATGGCTATCATTACTACCTCAAAACGAGAAATGTCTCTGTACTTAGAGATTTGTTTAATCAGTCAGCACCATCCGTGACTTTAAAGTATATTGGTGTTAACAACTAATGGAAGGCTGAGCGTTGAGAGCAGCTAGTAATTACTCTAATGAACGCTCAGCCCTAACAAAAGCAATAAATCTTCTTGCTTCCTCGGCAGATAATCGTTTTCCATCCACTGTTAATGAAAACTTCTGTAGTATTCCCTCGTCTGTTAAATCGAGATTTTCGACAAAGTCCCGCACATCTTCGTCCAAGACCGTTTGTTGATGGTTCGTACGGCCTAGCAAATAATCAATAGAAACATTGAAAAAATTTGCAATCTTATTAATAGTTTCATAATCAGGTTCCCGGCGATTGGTCTCATAGTGAGACAGGGATGCTCTGGAAATACCTATTTTGACGGATAAGTCCTCTTGGGTTAGTCCTCTTTTTTCACGTAAGAGTGCAATTCGATCTCCGTATTTCAGCTTGATCAGTCCTCACTGTTCATAATCATTCAATTATTATATCCACTATCATTAACGAAATATACCAGAAGATAATTATAACAAAGCAGAGATTCATTTGACTAGATACAAAATGTATTTGAAATAATTAATAACCTCTTGATAAGTTACGAAATGTATCATATAATGAATATTATATACATATTGTAACAGGTTACGACATTTAGTCATACATTAAGGGGTGGGAATAGATGATTAATTATGAAAAAGTATTTTGTGTCGAATGCAATGCAATGATGGATAAGTGCTATGCCAAAAAAATTTTTAAGACAGGCTACTACCATACAACAATTCCATTGGCCCATTGTATGAAATGCGAGACTATGCAACCTATTTACTTTCCGAGCTATGTTGAAGGAATGGCTGTTGCGAGTTGGATTTGATCGGATAAGGCGGGAGCAACATGAGAGACATGAAATGGACTTGTGATCACCAATAAGCCACGTTCTCTTAGTTGGATAAGAGACGTGGCTTATTATTTGTTTTCTTTCTTGTATTTCTACAATCTCGATGATACAATACGTATCTAATAAATAGGGAAGTTAAAGGAGTGACTACATGCGTCGTTGGGTAGTGTACACTGCAGGCTGTCTCTTTGTTGGAATCATCGGGGGGGGATTAGGTGTTTATTGGAAATATGAGCCCGTTCATCATTTTGAGCAAGTAGATGTGCCCGTTTTAAGCCAACCATCGGTTCCTATTGAGGAAGGAGTGACGGTCATTCAGCCTAAAGTTGCTGTAGAGCCAACACTTCAAGTCACGCAGCAAGTACCTGCTAAACCGATTAAATCATTCAATGTGCTTCTTCTTGGGACAGATGCCAGAGGTGATGAGAACGCTAGATCGGATGTTGTAATCGTTATGCACATTATTCCCAGCACGCGTAAAATCAATATGATTTCCATCCCCAGAGACAGTCGCGTCTACATAGAAGGTGTGGGATACACCAAAATAAACCATGCTCATATCCTTGGTGAGATGCGGGGAGGTAACGAGGAGGGGACGAAAGAAGCGCTTCAAACCGTATCCAATTTTCTAGATGTACCGATCAATTATTACATGAAGACGAATTTTAAAGGTTTTGAGGATTTCATCGATACCATTGGCGGCGTAAATGTAGAGGTTAAAAAAGATATTTATTTACTTCATTCTGGGGTGACACTACCTCAAGGTATGCAGCATATTGATGGCAAATTGGCGCTGAGCTTAGCAAGAGAACGATATGCTTTTGCGAATGGAGATTTCGACAGGCAGAGCGAGCAAACACAGCTATTAAAAACGGTTGCGACAGAAATATTAAGACCAGAGCATATTGGAGAAATCGCAGGTTTGTTATCAAAGGTCAAAAAAGATATGGTGGATACCAATTTCCAGGATAACGATATCATTAGCTTAGCCTGGCTATTTAAAGGAATGACAGCGGATGATTTTACTACCAAGCAAGTTCCTGGCCAAAGTGGCTATGAAATGGATCCATTAGTCCATTCACGGTTATATTATTGGATTCCGGATATGGTGAAGGTGAAGGAAATCAGCGCTACGTTGTTTAGTGATTAAAGTTATGCAGTCAAAAAAGAACCAACTTTCGCACTTTCGATACGTTTCGTATCTGGGTGATCGGAATTATTTTTTTAAAAAATGAACATCGTACGAGAGCCGCTGATTCTATCAGACTTGGGTGCGCTTACAAGAATTCTTGCTTAAATCCATACAGGATTCTAATCATATCCTAGGGTTTCCGGGCATAACTTTGAAAACAGATGATTGAATTTTCACACGTGCTATGCAAGACTTTGAGGATCTATCGAACTTTCTAATTTATGAAATCCTCTTGACAAGATACGAGATGTATCATAAATTGAAAGCAGAATTAAAGCGAAATGTCATAAAACATAACATGATCAGGAGTGGTGCTCTTTTATGGAAAAAGATAAGCCAGTTACACTTGAGATTAAAGATGTTTTAAGACATTTGGGACTGGATTTGCAACAGTTTCTGTTGTGGAAAGAAGGCCAGTCGAAGAAACCCCTCCAAGCTAATCCCAACAATGCTCCCCTCACTCCCGAGCGATAACACACATCGCATCGGCGTCCAAACAATCCCCTATAAACTCATTAACGTACGCCACACTAGTCGCACATGGAAGTCAGCATCTGTTGTAGTCAGGCTCGAGATGATACATATCGTAACATTAAGGAGGGGAATAGATGACTACATCGTTTGTTGAAGGATCAGAAATGGTTTTGAGATACCCTTGTTATGGTTTGATGAATATTAGACAGATTGACGGGCGAATGCTGGAATCCAAGTATACGCCGTTCAAAGTGATCGACATTAGCCCTTCGCAAATGGGCTTCACTTCTTATTTAAGTCTACCCATAAATGAAAATGTGATTTGGTGTTTCCAATTTAAGTTTCATAACGAAGACATATCGATATGCGGCGTGCTTCGTGTAAGAAGCCAGTTTGAGAATGGCTATGTCTATGCCGTGGAATGGTTGGAGGAAGAAACCCTGACAGGGGCCATCGTGCTACAAACTCTCCGTTATTGGGAGCATCAATTTAAGAATGAATTTGAGAAGGCCGTGCGTGGCTATCTCAATGCCATGGAGCTGACTAGTAAGACAACAATGGATGTTTCATGCTGATTGATACACATTGTCATATCTTACCTGGTATGGATGATGGCGCTAGAACATGGGATGAAGCCATCGAAATGGCCCAATTTGCTTTAAGTGAAGGTATTCATACAATCGTGGCCACGCCTCACCATGGTGATGGAAGACACGACAATATTGCAGAGAAGGTTGATCTTGCTGTCCAAGAGTTGAATGATGAGCTTGAGACACGTCGTATTCCCGTTCGTATCCTTCCAGGCCAAGAAGTTAGAGTCACTAAGGGACTTCTTCTTGACTTGGATGCAGGATGCATTCGAACACTGAATCATAGTCAGTATGTTTTGCTTGAGCTGCCTCCAACAGGTATTCCTAGTTATTTTGACGAGGTCTTGTATGAATTGCAAGTACTTGGTTTAACAGTTATCCTCGCACATCCGGAAAGGCAGCTTGATTTTATAGTAAATCCCCGCTTGCTTCACAGCTACGTGGAACAGGGATGCCTGTGCCAGATTACTTCACAGTCCTTGATGGGACGATTTGGTCGCAAAATACAAAAGTTCGCCATGTATGTTTGCAAATCGCAATTAGCTCATTTGATCGCCTCGGATGCGCATAATTTGGCCAGTAGAAGGAGTCATTTAGCAGAAGCTTTTTCGTATTTGGAAAAGGTTCAGGGTCGTAAAGCTCTGGAGCGGTATTCCATTAACGCGGCATGTGTCATACGAAACGAGACGATCGTGACAGAGACCATTCCATATAAACGGAGGTTGTGGTCTCTACCATTACATTAACTATTGGAGGTCACAATGGAAATTGAACTCAGACAATATTTGACCATTGTTCAAAAAAAGATCGGATTGATTGCAAGCATTGTGCTCCTGGCAAGTGTAGTTACTGGACTTGTGAGCTACTATTTGATTGCTCCGCTGTATGAAGCGAGTTCTAAGATCATCGTCAATAAATCGACGGATATTCAAGGCAGGGATAATCTCGATTACGATTCCATACGGACGAATGCGTTGTTGATTAAGACCTATAAGGAAATTATTCTAACCCCTGCCATCCTCGATAATGTGGTTGCGAAGTATCCTGAGCTTGGTGTGACAAGCGCTGACCTCATGGACATGATTCTTGTGAGTTCAACGGTGGATACGCAAGTGATGACCATATCGATTAGAAGTTTATCAGCAGAGAAGGCAGCTAAGACAGTGAATGCCGTCTCCGAAGTATTCAAGAATACAATACCTTCGATTATGAAGGTGGATAATGTTGTTATTTTGAATGAAGCAAAGCCCGAGAATAATCAAGGTCCTGTTTCACCCAATATGATCATGAATGTGGCGATCGCATTCGTCCTGTCCCTCATGTTTGCTGTTGGCCTGGTGTTTCTCTTAGATTATTTGGATGATTCCATCCAGTCGGAAGTCGACATTGACCAATATCTTGGCTTACCTACACTTGCAACCATTTCAAGAGTAAAGCCAGAAGACATGCTAAGCAAAGCTCCTTCTAAATCACATAGAAAGGTAGGCGATACGGTCTATGCGAACGCTAATCAATAAGCATCAACTCATTACAGAATTGCATCCTAAATCTCAAGTGTCCGAATCTTATCGAACCTTAAGAACGAACATTCAGTTTTCATCGATTGATCGGATCATGAAGACGATTTTAGTTACATCGGCGCAGCCTGGAGAAGGGAAATCAACAACAGCTGCTAACTTATCCGTTGCCTACGCACAAGAGGGGAAGAAGGTACTTATTGTTGATGCTGATCTACGCAAGCCGACCATTCATCATTATTTTGGGGTATCGAATCGGTATGGTTTGACTAGCGCCATTGTGAATCGAACGCAATTTGATGAGTTTATCAGTGAGACGTCGATTGAGAATTTATCGCTGATTACCTCAGGTCCCATTCCTCCTAACCCTTCTGAATTGCTAATGTCGCAGAAAATGACCGCTTTCCTGGAAGAAATGACAGCCAGATTCGATGTCATCATTATTGATTCACCGCCAACATTAGCTGTGGCAGACGCCCAAATTTTAGCAACCAAATGTGATGGTGTTGTCATGGTCATTAGTGATGGGAAAGTCAAACGAGATATGGCAAGAAAGGCTATTCATAACTTGGAAAGGGTCCAGGCAAAGATTCTAGGTGTCGTCCTCAACAACAAACGTCATAGGAAAAGTGACGCTGCCTATTATTACTATTATGGAGATAAGGAATAGCTAGTTAAAAGATCGAGTCGTGTTGTTTTCATCAAGAAGACAGCATGCCTGGTTTTTTTAAAACCAACAAAAGAAGCTAAATAGAGAAGAGATATTAGGAGGAGTATTGGATGGAGAGAACAGTAAGGAAAGCAATTATTCCTGCAGCTGGTTTAGGGACCCGATTTTTACCCGCAACGAAAGCGATGCCGAAAGAAATGCTGCCCATTGTCGATAAGCCGACCATTCAATACATCGTTGAAGAAGCCGTTGAATCAGGAATTGAGGACATCATCATTGTGACGGGGAAAGGAAAGCGCGCCATCGAGGACCATTTCGACAATGCTTTTGAATTGGAATACAGCTTAGCGGAGAAAGGGAAGTTGGAGCTTCTTGAGGAAATTCTGAGGCCTGCCAAAGTAGACATTCATTATATTCGTCAAAAGGAAGCGAAAGGACTTGGTCATGCCGTTTGGTGTGCGCGTCGCTTTATTGGTAACGAGCCCTTCGCTGTGTTACTAGGTGATGATATTGTAACGGCGGACGTACCTTGTTTAAAACAATTGATGAATCAATATGAAAGGACGCAATGCTCCGTAATTGGCGTACAGCCTGTTTCTGAGGAAGAAACCAAACGATATGGCATTATAGATCCTGTGAACAGGAACGGGAAATTATATCAAGTTCGCAATCTTGTGGAAAAACCACAACCGGGGACAGCACCTTCCAAGCTTGCCATTATGGGACGCTACATTCTTACGCCGGAAATATTTGAATTTCTCGACCTTCAGGAACGTGGTGCAGGAGGAGAAATCCAACTGACGGATGCCATTTCGAAACTGAATGAGATACAGAATGTGTATGCCTATCATTTTAATGGGATTAGGTATGATGTTGGTGAAAAGCTCGGGTTTATCCTTACTTCGTTAGATTTCGCTCTTCGGAACAATGAGCTTAGGGTGCCACTCTTGCAGGCGCTCAATGAAGTGCTGAAACGTGAAAAGTCACCTCGCGCGATTGGTTAGGAGGGAAGCGAATGTCTAAATTATCCAACGATTCATCGGTGATCGAAGCAAACCAATACTATCCTAGAACGAGATGGAAAAACGCAGATAGCTCCATGGTTTACTATTTAATTGCTAAACGAGTATTGGATATTATAGGTGCATGTTTTGGACTTCTTTGTTGTTTACCCTTGTTCATTGTGCTAGCTATACGTATGAAGTTGGAAGATCCTAAGGGACACATATTCTTTTATCAGCAGCGAGTAGGTAAAGATGAGAAAGTATTCAACATGTACAAGTTTAGATCGATGGTATCGAATGCAGAAGAGCTTCTTGCGGATCTACTCGATCAAAATGAAGTGGAAGGTCATATGTTTAAAATGAAAGAAGACCCTCGTATTACCAAGGTCGGGAAATTTATGCGAAAAACAAGTATGGATGAACTTCCACAATTATGGAATGTGTTGAAAGGAGATATGAGTTTAGTAGGGCCTAGACCGCCACTTCTTCGTGAGGTTGAACAGTACAGCTCCTATCATAAGCAACGTTTGCAAGTTACTCCTGGGTGTACAGGGTTATGGCAGGTTAGTGGGAGAAACGATGTTGGGTTTGAGGAAATGGTGGAATTGGATTTGACATATATTCGTGAACGGAGAATCTCATTTGAATTAAAAATCATTCTGAAAACATTCAGCGCCTTGCTCGGTTCTAAAAATGCTTATTAATTGAAGTCTGAATTCGTCCATTTGATTGATGATAACTGGGGTGTGACGTACATTCCCCAGTTATCATCAAAAAGGAGAGAGCTTAGATGAAGATCTGTTTAGCTAGTTCCACAGGAGGACACTTGGGTGAATTGAAGAAGATCATTCCAGCAGTTGCTGAACATAACTACTTTATTATTACAGAGCAAAGTGAGATGAGTCGGAGTCTGAAGGACCAAGAAAGGGTTTATTTCTTAGCGCAGCAGGAAAGAAAAAATCTACTTCTCATCATCCATTTACTCCTGAATTTGTTGATGTCCATGTATATCTTAATGAAGGAGAGGCCCAAGGTCATTATAACTACGGGAGCGGGTGCTGTACTTGGACTCTGCTTTCTAGGGAAAATGTTCGGGTCGAAAATTGTGTACATTGAAAGCTTTGCTAAAGTGTATACGTCGAGTGTAACCGGTAGGTTCATTTATAAAATTGCAGATCAATTTTATATTCAATGGGAGCAATTAAGAGAAGTTTATCCCGAAGGGACGTACAGGGGGAGCTTATATTGATTTTAGTAACGGTAGGTACGCAGAGGTTTCAATTCAATCGATTATTACGTTCAGTAGATCAATTAGTAGAGGAAGGCGTACTGACAGATTCCGTTATCGCTCAGATTGGATATTCGGATTATAAGCCCAAGCATTATCCGTATTCCGACTTTTACAAACAAGATGACATAGCTAAATTAACCAAAGAGTGCGACGCATGCATTACGCATGGTGGAATCGGATCGATTCTAAACGCGCTCAATTGTGGGAAAAAAGTTATTGTTATGCCTAGAAAAAAGATATTAGGCGAACATGTAGATGATCATCAATCCGAAATTTCATCTGCCTTTCAAGAAAAAGGATACATTCAGGTTGCAGAAAATGTGGATCAATTACGGTTTCTTATGTCAGGGATCAATGATCTACCATTTAACACATACATACAAGAGGAATCCAACCTCCTTTACGCAATTAAAGCCTATATTCAAACTTTAGGTTAGGAGGGGAACTAAGATGAAATCTAAGATACTTGTGGTAGGTTCATCGTTAAAGGATATGGGTGGAATCGTTACGGTCATTAGAAATATTGAACAATCGAATCTCACAGAACAGTATGAGTTAACCAGAGTGGAAACTTACATTACGGGGAGCGTACTAGCGCGATTGCACATCTTCATAGTAGGTCTGATTCGCTATCTCTATCAATTGTTATGGTATCGGCCAGATATCGTCCATATTCATATGTCCAATGGTGGGAGCTTTTACAGGAAATCCATGATGGTGATGATTGGTAAAATAGTCAGAGTTCCCATCATCCTGCACATACATGCAGCAAGCTTCGATGATTTTTATAATCACAATTGGGTTCAGAAGAGATATTGTCAGTTCATACTAAATAGCGTTGATTTATTAGTGGTTTTATCGCAAGAATGGAAAAAATATTTCTCTACCATTGTTCCTCCTAGGAAAATAGAGATTCTTTATAATGGGGTTTTTAAAATGGAGGAGCAGTTTAGCCGGACGAATTCTACACCGACTTGTCTTTTCCTAGGGAGATTGGGAGAGCGAAAGGGAGTATATGATCTGCTTCTAGCCATTAAAAAATTGAAAGAAAAAGGAGTTAAAAGTAAGTTCCTGTTAGCTGGTGATGGCGAAATTACGGAAGTGAAACAACTACTAAAAGATTATCAAATCGAGGATACGGTTGAAGTGCTAGGTTGGATAAATGTACATGAGAAGGAAGACTTGCTAAGAAAAGCAGATATGCTAGTGCTGCCCTCCTACCATGAAGGGTTGCCAATGGCCATCTTAGAAGCTATGAATTTTTCATTGCCGGTTATTTCAACTTACGTAGGGGGAATACCTGAGCTTATCCAACATGGGGAAAATGGTTATCTGGTTGAGCCCGGTGACATCGAGGGACTGACGAAATCATTGGAAATGCTAATAAATGACCAGCACACGATTATTAAAATGGGAGAGAAGAACAGGAAATTGATTCATAATCAATTCGATATCAATATGCTGATGAAAGAATTATCACACATGTATCAAAGGCTTATTTTAAAATGACAAATAGCATCTAAAAGGAATGATTCATAGTGAGCTTAACGATGAGAGGTATCTTGTGCTTTTTTTTATTCATGTTTGCTCAGGATCTGATAACCATCCAAATGAACAGCACTTTAGGCAGCTATTTATCTTACGTGGACGAATTCTTCATTATAGGAAGCATTGGTATCATCCTTGTTAAATCTAATTTTAGAATTAAGAAAAGTACATTGATCTTGTCGTTAGTCACGATAGGGGTGCTGTTTTTCGGGTTGCTGTCTAGTGCCATGAATCAAGTGCCCTTAAGTACGACATTAGCCGGTGGATTACTAACCATAAAAGGGTTCTTACTGTTTTTTATATTTGAAAATCTAACGATGAACGAAAATAATATTCGGCAACTGATGCGTTTTTTTAAGGTTCTTGGTGGGCTGGCAGCTGTTTTTGCGCTTGTTGATCTCTTGTTCCATGAGCAGTTTCGAAATCTCTTGCATACGAACAATTTATTGGATGCGAGATCTAATTTAGTCAGTGTGCAATCCTTTTTTATTCATCCAGGTACCTATGGCTGGTTTATGGTATTTGTAGGTTTGTACTATTTATCGCATTATCTCGTTCACAAACCCAAAAAATCACTCATCTATACGATTGTTTTCTTTATCCTTGCTTTTCTTTCGCTGCGATTTAAGGTGTTGCTGGCAATAGCCGTTATCTTAACTTTAGTTGCCATGAAGAAACGCATCTATACGGCAGCACTTGCGTGCGTAGGCATCATCATCTACTTGTTTTTTGGAGACATGATAAACAATCTGACCATGTTAACCATAGACAGATACATCTCCGTAGATTATATGGACTCGGCTCGTAAAGCCTTGTATCACACGGGATTTACAATTGGGTTTCATGATTTTCCGTTAGGGGAGGGATTTGGGAGATTTGGGAGTTGGATAGCCAGAGTGGACTACAGTCCTGTTTATTATGAATATGGTTTACAAAGCGTATACGGTTTGAGCCCAGATGATCCGAAGTGGGCAACCGATACGTACTGGCCATCGATTATTGGCGAGGTTGGCATTCTGGGAACCATCCTATTTGTTACTTTCTTTATCTACGTTATGAGAGGGATTTATGTGAAATTGCATGACGCAAGAGTCAGCAAGAATGGGAAAGTATTTCTCCTCTTTTCTTTATTTATCATAATTCAGAGCTTGGTAGAATCGTTAGGGGAGCAAATATTTAATGGCTCTCCACAGTATATTTTTATTTTTGCGGTCATGGGCATGGCAGCCTCTCAAGTTGAAAAAGGAGATCACTTACTAAGCAGTCAGGCAAGCGTACAACTCTATGCCAAAAGGAAGTATTCCTATGACTCGAGTACTGTTTAAAACGGGGCTAGTCTTATTTTTGATCACAATAGTAAGTAAGATACTCGGATTTACAAGGGAAATATTGATAGCCAAAAATTACGGGACTTCTTCACTGGCAGATGCTTACTACGTTGCGTTAACGCCAACTATGTTAGCTATCACATTCTCCTTTACACTCAGCAGCGTGTTTCTCCCCTTATTTGTTAATTTTGCTTCGGATAAAAGAAAATCGAATGTATTTACGAACAATGTGTTATTCCTATTTTTTGCTATTTTTATTGTGGCTTATACGTTGGTAATCGTATTTACACAACATTTTATTCATCTACTTGCGCCTGGCTTAACAGAGGAAGCGGAAGCCATGGCCATCACGCTGGTGAGAATATTATTTCCTCTCGTATTTATTGTCATCGCCATTCAGATCTATACCTTAATGTTGAATACATTTCATGACTATATGGCTTCAGCAGCAAGCATCCTTCCCAATAACCTCATCATTATTGCCTATCTCTGGTTATTCGCAGATAAGTATGGGATTGTTGGTGTCGCCGTTACAACGCTGGTCTCCTATGTCCTACAACTTATCATACTTTACTTCCTGATTAAGGGTCATCACTATAAAGTCGTCAGAAATGTGGAGCTTTGGAGTTCAAACTCTAAGACATTCTTGCTATTGCTCTATCCGATCCTGATTAGCTCTGGCTTCACGCAATTTAGTTCCGTCGTAGACCGGATATTGGCGTCAGGCATTTCTGAGGGAGCAATTGCTGCTCTGTCCTATGCCTTTAATTTAAGGGGGATAGCGACCGGCATCTGTATTACCCCCGTAATTACACTTACGTTCCCTGAACTATCACGGCTTTCACATAACCAAGATTACGAGAAAGTTAGTACACTAACGCACAATAGTTTGTTTTCACTATTCATTCTCTTAATGCCTCTAACCGTCATATTCATGTCTTTTAGTCATGTCATCGTCCAAACACTGTTAGAAAGAGGAAGTTTTGATGCGCAAGCCACGGCAATGACTTCAGCTATTTTTTGGGCCTATTCCATAGGGATCATTGCCATTGGGTTTAGAGAGGTCACATTGAGAGCTTTCTATAGTTACGGAGATACGAGAACACCAACCTATATTATGATTTCTGGCACAGTGGTGAACATTGTTCTCAGTTTCATTTTAGTGAAAACGATGGGCATTATAGGGCTCGGGTTATCAGCAAGTATGGCGTTTATCATCACAGCAGTTATTACGGCCATTTTACTCAAAAAGAAACAAGATTTCGTATGGTCGAAAGACTTTATCCGAAAAATGATTAAGCTTTCCGTGGCCATGGGAGGATGTGGATTAGCTATCTATTTGCTAAAGCTGGTTCATGTGTTCGGCAGCTTATTCGTAATGAATACATTTTACACGGTCATTGGATTAAGTTTATACACGCTGTTAGCCTACTTCACTTTTATTGCTCTATTACTTGTCATGAAAGAAGATGACCTTATCATCTTCATGAAGAAGCTACTCTTTCATAGGAAAAAGGAGATGAAGCTAGGATGAATATCTTAATTATTAATGCTCATTCCTCCAAGAATAAAGGAGATGCAGGTATTGTTCTTTCGATGATTGATGCGATCAAAAAACACAATATCGATTGCAGTATTCGCATTCATAGTAGATTCCCGGAAATCGATAATGAATTTTATGAAGAACAGGTTACTTCTTGTGTGGATAATGTTTCGATTGACCCAGATACTTCGAAAATAGAAAAGATTGGATCGGTATTGAGGCTGCTGCCTTATTTGAAGAATCTAAGGAAAATAAAATCAGATGATTATGAATGGGCGGATGTGGTGGTAAGTTGTGGAGGGGGATTTTTACTTTCACACAGATTTAGTGTAGCGCTTATGCAGCATTTGGTTCAAATTAAAACCGCTTTTAACTACGGCAAGCCAGTTGTTATTTATTCGCAATCCATTGGCCCTTTTTATAATTCCTATATGCAAAAGCTGGCGAAGGAGATTCTCGACCAGGTAGATCGAATCTTCCTGAGAGAAGCTGTATCCAAACGATGGCTTGAGAAAATAGGGTGCAGCAATAAGAACGTAGTATTAGTTCCTGATTCAGCTTTTTCAATGCAGGAAGTTAGCTCTCCACGGGTAGATAGCATAATGGAGGGAATTAAGGAGTCACATGCAGGCCCCATTATTGGGTTCACGGTTAGGGATTGGAATTTTCCAGAGATGAAGGATACGCAAGCTTATAGGTCCAAGTATATTGCAAGTATCCGATATGCGATTCAGTATATTCATCAGAACTATAAGGGGAAGGTATTGTTAATGCCTCAAGTGCTGGGGCCCAATGCCTTTAATGATGATAGGATCATCAGCAGAGAAGTGCTAGAAGGAATAGACGCCGGGCATGCTGAGTTGTTGGCGTTTGATTTCCACCCCAGGGAATTGAAATATTTATATTCTAAAATGGATATGTTTGTTGGGACTAGAATGCACTCCAATATTTTTGCTCTCTCCAATCATATACCGACTGTCGCCATCAATTATGAACATAAAACGAGAGGCATTATGGAAATGCTTGGTTTACATGACTATGTGGTGGATATCTCGGATATTGAACCCGAGTCCTTCATACAAATGATCCATCATTGTTGGCTGAATAGGCAGGAAGTAAGGGCTAAACTTGCTAAGGAAATTCCGCTTGTTGTGGAAGAAGCAGAGTTGCCAGCCCAAATTCTTAAAGTGTTATAAATGGGCTAAACCAAATGGATATAAAGGGGTGAGATGCCTTGATTACTTATTTAAGAGCTGACATTCATCGTTATGTAAAAGTAGGAAACCACGTTAGTTTATTATCGAAAATGAAAATGCTATTTCTGCATGAGCCTATGTGGTATCTCATCATCTATCGAGCAGGGAGTTATGTGAAAGATCATTTTAGGATTCCAGTTATTAAACAATTGTTATATATCATCCTGTTTATCCTTCATAAATTCGTTTCAATTGTGATGGGCATTCAAATTCCGCTCGGAACCCAAATTGGCAAAGGGGTCTATTTGCCTCATTATGGCACGATCGTGGTTCATCGGGATACCATCATCGGTGAGAACTGCAATATTGGACAAGGCGTTACGATCGGGATTGCCGGCAGGGGGGAAAAGAAGGGGGTTCCACAAATAGGAAATAAGGTATATATCGCACCTGGAGCCAAAATTATTGGAAAAATAGTTGTTGGTAATAATGTGATGATTGGTGCGAATTCGGTCGTAACGAAAGATGTGCCTGATAACGCTGTTGTTGCAGGTGTGCCAGCCAAAATTATTAGTTACAAGGGATGGGAATAGACTCAAAAAACACGCCCTCTGGATGAGAGAGGGCGTGTTTTCTTCATTTTCTAGTTCAATAAATGCTTGAACGCGCTGTAATCAATCTTTTGCTTTTCGAGAAAGCTCGTCAAGCTCCGATAGTCTCGTTTCGGCGTTGCAAGTATGTAACCTTCGATACAGTGTTCTCGTGTGACCTCATTCGCATTGCCCTCTAGAGCTACTTGTCCGATGCGCGCGGCGATGGAATGCTTGGCAATATCACGGAACGCTGTCGGGACAGGTGATACTAATTGGTCGAGAAATGCTTTGGAATCCGCTGTCCATAGATGACGAGACGTGTCCACATAATGATTTTGCCAATCGAGTTTGGACTTGCCGTCCTCTTTGGGAAGGACCTTAATAAACTTGCGGAACATGAAGAACCCGCCGATGGACATGAATGCAAGTAACACGCATACCCAGAAAATGATGAAATACATAAAGAAATCATTCGCCATTTATTTGTCACCTCACTAATTTGCTTCAAATAGATAGTAAGAATTATACCTTATTTCTAGATTTCTTGCGACAATACGAGTAAAATAGGAGGGTAGCAGCTACTAATAAAGGAGTTATGAACTATGCCGAAAATTGGATCACACGTTTCCTTCTCAGATAAAGGCTTACTAAATGCAGCAGAAGAAGCCGTTTCCTACGGATCATCCACGTTTATGATATACACAGGCGCACCGCAAAATACGCGCCGTAAACCGATCGAAGAGCAGTATATTGAAGAAGGCAAAGCTGTAATGGACAAGCATGCCATGAATGAAATCGTCGTTCATGCACCATACATTATCAACTTGGGTTCTTATAAAGATGATACCTTTGAACTCGCAGTGCGTTTCCTTCAAGAAGAAATCCGCCGGACGGATTACATCGGTGTTCGCAATATCGTACTTCATCCTGGTGCTTACACGGACAAGGATGCCGACTATGGGATTGAAAGAATTGCTGATGGCTTGAATGAAGTGCTTGCTGGGGTTAAAGATACGAATGTTAACATTGCGCTGGAAACGATGGCTGGTAAAGGGACCGAAATTGGCCGTAGCTTCGAGGAAATCGCAGAAATCATGGAGCGCGTAGAGTTCAACAACAAGTTGACTGTATGTATGGATACTTGCCATATTCACGATGCGGGGTATGATATCGTGAATGATTTGGACGGCGTGCTGCACCATTTCGATCGTACGATCGGACTTGAGAAGCTCGGTGTCATTCATTTGAATGACAGTAAGAATCCTCGCGGAGCTAGCAAGGATCGCCACGCACCACTAGGTTCAGGATGGATTGGCTTCGAAGCGATGAATAATATTGCTAATCATGAGAAGTTGCAGCATTTGCCTATGATCTTAGAGACGCCTTGGATTGGAAAAGAAGACAAAACACAACGTCCGATGTATGAAGCGGAAATCGCCTTGCTTTCCGGCAACTTAAGTGGCCGATTTGGCGGCGAGTTCCTGGACCAAGTGGAGCGAATTGACTTTTTGATGAACAAAAAAGATATTCACTACCGTGACTTCGTTCTTAAAACATGGGAATTGCTCAAAAATGATGCCAAAGCGAAGAAAGCGGATGGACGTGAGCCGCTGGAACGTTTATATGATATGCTTCATGAGGAACGCCTTTTCGCTGATCTAAGTGAAGAACAAATCAATCAACGATTGATTGTTTGGCTTGCTGGAAATGACATCTTGAAGAAGGCTTAAGTTTCACATAGACAGAAATTGCTAGGGGGATACAGATGGAAGCGGGAACCACGAACAGCTCAAATCGCCGGGAGAGCGATTTGGTGAATAGAGCAAGAATGCTAATTTCTTGCCCGGATCAGCCGGGTATAGTAGCAGCAGTATCACAATTCCTATTTGAATATGGTGCCAATATTGTGCAATCGGATCAGTACACGATGGATCCAGAAGGCGGGATGTTCTTCATCCGAATTGAATTCGATTTAACGGAATTGGCGAGTCGCGTAGAGACATTAAGAGCGGATTTCTCCACCGTTGCTGAGAAGTTCTCGATGGACTGGAGCCTTGCCCTGGCAAGTCAGAAGAAGCGGATTGCGATCTTCGTTTCGAAGGAAGACCATGCCTTGCTCGAATTGTTATGGCATTGGCGTGCAGGGGATCTCAATGCGGATATTGCGATGGTGATCTCTAACCACAATGATATGCGTTCTCTAGTGGAGCCCTTCGGGATTCCATTTCATCACATTCCAGTTACCGCGGCAACCAAAGCAGAGGCGGAACAGCGCCAGCTTGAGGTTATTGGTGATGGCGTCGATGCGATTGTGCTTGCGCGCTATATGCAGATCGTTTCCCCATCATTTATCCAAAATTACGCAAATCGCATCATCAATATTCACCACTCCTTCTTACCTGCTTTTGTAGGCGGTAAGCCTTATGCGCAAGCGCATAACCGCGGAGTCAAGATTATTGGTGCGACAGCGCATTATGTGACGGACGAGCTAGACGCCGGTCCGATTATTGAGCAGGATGTGCAGCGTGTGAGTCACCGAGATAATGTTGAGGATTTGAAAAGAATTGGTCGTCACATCGAACGAATCGTTCTTGCACGCGCAGTAGCGTGGCATGTGGAGGATCGGATTATCGTTCACAATAATAAAACGGTTGTTTTTAACTAGTATAAAGCAGGTTGTACCCAGTTATGGGTACAGCCTATTTATATATAGGCGAGAAGTATAACGTTTTAACGGGTTATTGTGGCAAAGCCTTAAAGCAAATGGTACAATAATGCAAGCGAGTAAAGTCACTTGTATGTACAAGTTAATTGGCTGATGAAAATACAGAAATCATGGAGGGAAATATCGAATGACAGCATCAAACAAAACAATTGAACAATTAGCCGTCGACACGATCCGTACGCTTGGTATCGACGCGGTTGAGAAAGCCAAATCAGGCCACCCAGGTATGGTAATGGGAGCTGCACCAATGGCCTACGTGCTGTGGAAACAGCATATGAAACACAATCCTTCGAATCCTAAATGGGTAAACCGTGACCGTTTTGTTCTATCTGCAGGACACGGATCCATGCTTCTATACAGCTTACTTCACCTATGTGGCTATGATCTGCCAATGGAAGAGATCAAGAACTTCCGCCAATGGGGAAGCAAAACCCCTGGTCACCCCGAGTATGGTCACACGGCAGGTGTTGATGCAACGACAGGTCCACTTGGACAAGGCGTTGGTATGGCAGTAGGTATGGCGATGGCTGAAGCTCACTTGAGAGAGACTTACAACAAAGAGAACTTCCCAGTTATCGACCACTACACGTACGCAATTTGCGGCGATGGCGATATGATGGAGGGCGTTTCCTCTGAAGCGGTTTCCCTTGCAGCTCATTTGAAACTGGGCAAATTGATCATGATGTACGATTCCAACGATATTTCGCTTGATGGCGAATTGAATATGGCGTTCTCTGAAAACGTGCAAGCACGTTTCGAAGCTTACGGCTGGCAAGTGATTCGCGTAGAAGAGCAGAATGACCTTGCAGCAATCTCCAAGGCGATTGCTGAAGCGAAAGCTGATACAACTCGTCCTACGTTGATTGAAGTGAAAACGACAATCGGTTTCGGTTCCCCGAACAAAGGTGGTAAAGGCGGTCACGTTGGACCACACGGTTCACCACTTGGCGGCGACGAAGTGAAATTGACGAAGCAAGCTTATGGCTGGCCAGAAGAGCCGGATTTCCTTGTTCCAGATGAAGTTCGTGCACACTATGCTGAAATTGGGCAAGAAGGTGCTGCTGCTGAAGAAGCTTGGAGCAACCTGTTGAACGATTACATCAAAGCGTACCCAGAGCTTGGCAACCAATTCAGCGCTGCTGTGAATGGTGAGCTTCCAGCTGGATGGGATGCTGATCTTCCTAAATACACAACAGAAGACAAGCCTATGGCTACGCGTGTTGCTTCTGGTAATGCGATCAATGCTGTTGCAGGCAAATTGCCGCAATTGATTGGTGGTTCCGCGGATCTAGCGAGCTCCAACAACACGATGATCAAAGGCGAATCCAACTACAGCGCTAGCAACTATGCTGGTCGCAACGTATGGTTCGGTGTTCGTGAGTTCGGTATGGGTACAGCAATGAATGGTATGGCGCTTCATGGTGGTGTTAAAGTCTACGGTGCAACATTCTTCGTATTCTCCGACTACCTGCGTGCTTCTATCCGTCTTGCAGCACTTATGCAGCTTCCTGTTATTTATGTTCTAACGCATGATAGTATCGCTGTTGGTGAAGATGGACCGACGCATGAGCCGATCGAGCAATTGCCGGCACTTCGTGTGATTCCAGGCATCACAGTCATCCGTCCTGCTGATGGTAACGAAACGTCCGAAGCTTGGCGTTATGCGATTTCCGAAGCGAAAGGTCCAGTTGCGCTTGTCTTGACTCGTCAAAACTTGCCGATCCTTCCAGGTACGGTTGAAGGAGCTAAAGCGAACCTAAGCAAAGGCGGATACGTGGTATCTGACGCTGCAAACGGTCAACCGGATGCACAAATCCTAGCAACTGGTTCCGAAGTACAACTGGCTGTAGCTGCTCAAAAATTGCTGCAAGCCGAAGGCATCAACGTTCGCGTTGTCAGCTTACCGAGCTTGGAACTATTCGAGAAGCAATCCAAAGAATACAAAGATTCCGTTATCTTACCAGGCGTGAAGCAGCGTCTCGCTGTTGAGATGGCGTACCCACTTGGCTGGGAGCGTTATACAGGCGATGAGGGTTCAATCCTAGGCATTTCCACTTTCGGAGCATCGGCGCCAGGGGATACCGTTCTTAGAGAATACGGCTTCTCACCAGAGAACGTTGCAGCACGCGTAAAAGCTTTGTTAGGCTAAAATAATGGCAGGGGCTCAGCTCGTCTGAGCCTCGGCTTGTACTTATTCATAGTCATTTTAGAGGGGGAACTTTTAACCATGTCCAGCTTTGAAAATGTAACCGTACTTACGAAAGCCAATGTTTATTTCGATGGAAAAGTAACAAGCCGCACTGTGCAATTCGCAGACGGAACGAAGAAAACACTAGGCATCCTGCTTCCAGGTGAATATGAGTTCGGAACAGATGTGAAAGAAATTATGGAAATCCAAGCTGGTGAGCTGAACGTATTGCTTCCAGGCAGCACAGAGTGGATTACAATCAGTGGTCAAGGTGAGTTCACCGTGCCAGCGAACGCGAAATTCAAGCTCGAAGTGAAAACCGTGAGCGACTATATTTGTTCTTATATCGCTGAGTAATCACGCGGTGAGTCGAACGCTTTAAAGACAAAAAAACCATACATCGTAATTGAACAATATGTTCAATGGATGTATGGTTTTTTATTTGGAAGACCAGCTATAGAAGGAGCGGATCTCCATCTGCAGTACTTCTTCGATGTCGGTCATGCGTATCCATAGTTGCTGGATTGAAGGGTGCTCATCGAGTAGGAGCGTATGTCGTTGCTTTATTCGTGAGAGGCTGATCCCAAAAGACGCAGGACGTGCAGGATTGACGATGAGGTCTTCGATCAGCACGGTTATTCCGGCTTCTAGCTCGGGGATTTCTTCCATATGAAGCTGCTGAAAAGGAGCGCTTATTGGAATGTAAAGGGTTGTCTTACTAAAGTCGAGTTCGTTAGGCTGAAAACGCAGCGCCATGATCGATGGTTGTATGCGCTCTTCATGAAAGTCATAAAAGACGGCTAGCTTGACGATCAGCCATTCCTCCTTTTCGCTGCAATTGCTCGAGCTTGTTCATGATGGCGCGGGTTGCGTCAGACCAGTTGGCTGAGTCGTACGTCCTCACTTGACTCTGTGAGAATTGTTGGTATTCATGATCCAATATCCCTTGCAGGACGCGTCGCTGGATTTGTTCAATCCGTTCATTGGCAAGCCGATACGTCACCTGAAATTCTTCAGAAAGAAAGGCGACCATTTCATTCTTTTGTTCAGGTAGCGAAAGTTTCTTCAGCATAGACATAGGAATAGCCGCGTAGAGTTGAAACGCAGATGCATCCTGCTCTTGCCAATCGACATAGCGATCAGGCATCACCATTTGGTTGCCGGAATGACGAAGCACATGACAAAGCTCATGGAGAAAGTCTTCCCACTGTTCTTTGGCGGATAAGCGGCGGTCAACATTGATGGTGAATAGTCCATCTTTCTCGATGGCCATACTGTTCATATCCATCGTATAAACCCAAATATGCAGCTTAGCAGCCAAGTTCGTCATAGTGAGTTGAGCTGGTGATGTGATGCTAAGTTGACTATATAAAGCCTCAACCCATTGCTCAAGAGAGGTCGATTGGTAATGAGTGAACAGGTGAAACACCTCGCTTTAAGAATGTATGTTCGCTTATTTGTGGTAAAGAAAAGCCCGTCAGGGCTTAGCTTTGCGTTATTAAAAGATTACCTAGATTACTGCTGGCTGTCAGGTGTTCGGTTCTGCTGCTGCTCCTTGATAAAGTTCCAGAAGCGGAGCATCTCGTCGCGGCGCTCTTTGGGAGCACTTTTGAAGTCTTTAAAAAATAAGCTCACATCAGGGTCATCGACTTCGTCAAGACCGTCTCCAGATAAGCCATCGAGTGACTCCTCTTCCGTTGGAGCAAATCCAGCAAGCAGCAGAAGCTCGTCCTTCTCAGCGATGCTAAGCGCATCTGCTAAGGCGATAACCGTTTCCCTTGAGGGGCTAAAGCGGTTATTTTCTATGGAGTTAATAAATGAATAACTAACACCGGACCGTTCGCCAAGCTCTCTGAGGGAATAATTATTCATCTTTCGCAGATCCCGGATTCGGATGCCGAATTGCACCATATCTTTCATCGTTTGATCACCTGGTTCTATTGTAAATGGTGAGCGGTGCAAAAAACAAGGGGGAGATCACTAAAAAGTTTTGAATATCAAAACTTTTTGTGTTGAAATTTTAAACAAGAGATCGTATGATGTGTTTAGAATTTCAAAACGACAAATTTTAGGAGATGATCAAGGGATGGTAAAACGTATTTTGAATATAGAGCAGGAACAGATTGATCGCCGAGCAACACGCAAAAGGGTGGAGACTGTGCTTGAAACCTTACGTATGTACCGAGCGATGGGGGATTTAAGAAAAGGAAATGAAGCTATTTCCGCTAGGAATCAGTGGTTCAAAGTGGCAGAGCACACAGCTCCTTACCAGACGGGATCAGATGAACACATGCGAGGTATATGTCAGGAAGTGGAGCAGGCCATATCTCGGCTGGACGAGCAAGAGCAGGGAATTATCCGGGAACGTTATTTAAAAAGGGACAAGACGTTCGATTTTCTGCTGTTTCATGAGCTTAATTTGAGTGAGCGTACGTATCGACGGATGAAGGCTAGAGCGATCGAGAAGCTAGCGTACATGCTGCGGTTGGAAGTGAAGCTACAACAAGGGTGACTGAAAGTTGGCCATTTATTGGCAGTTCACCTAAAATATGGCGTGGTATAATCGTTATGTAGCCAAGCAAGGGAGGTGATGTCGCTGAGCAGATGCACAAGAAACCGTTCCGGCGGAGGTGTAAGGAGTGAAGAAATGTTTTGAAAAGAAAAAAATGTTTTGAAATTCAAAACAAAAGAAAAGAAAGGAGCAACACATGAACAATTTTGGATTTAACCTGTTTTCAGACACGTTTGGAGCCGTTGTGACTTACACTTTGGGTGAGTGGAGTGAGATTATCAGTCTATTCTTAATGGCGATAACCGTCGAATATGTTACGGGCATTGCCGCCTCGATGAAAGAACAGCAAGGGTCTATCAGTCAAGTTGGTTTTTGGAGACTTGCACGCAAAGGACTGATGCTGCTTGTCATTATGCTGGCACATCGCATGGATATTCTCTTGGATACAGACCTCATGATGACAGGCGCAATCTATTTTTACTTAGCGAATGAGTTTATTTCAATTACGGAAAATTACGGACGTTTAGGTCTGCCTCTTCCAGTCTTTTTGAAGCAAATGATTCAAGTTTTGCGAAGCAAGGGGGAAGGGTTGTGAGTAAGGAAGCCAATTAAATTATTAACTTTTTATCTGCCGCTTGGACAAGCACGGAGGATGTCGAAGCTAGGGAAGAATTCCAACGTTTAGCCAATGAGCTCCGTAAAGTGTCAGGCCAGATGTGAACCGTCATATGCAGCATGTAACCAATGTGCAGGAGACAACTTCTTTCTTCATCTGCGCTGCTGAAGAAACCCGAGAGCCCTTATACAGCAAGCTATTTGAATTCATCTAGCAATTTGGTTGTCTGGAGTGCATAGCTGATCAGACACTTTTCCTTAATAATAAAATAAACAATATTAGGTAAGGAGAGCGCACATCATGACAGAGAAAGTTCAAACCGTGCAAGTACCTGATTTTCCGAATAGACACTATGTGATTACTGAGTTTGGAGCTTTGGGGGATGGAATCCACTCCAACACAGCAGCGATCAACAAGGCAATTGAGGTTTGTGCAGCAGCGGGAGGAGGAACGGTTGTCATCCCGCGCGGGATTTGGTTAACAGGTCCCATTCAACTGAAAAGCCGAGTTCGGCTGCATACGGAAGAGGGAGCCTTAGTTACGTTTAGCCGAAAATGGGAGGAGTATCCGCTCATACTGAGCAACTACGAAGGCCTGAAAGCGGTACGTGCCATGCCTGCCCTGTATGGCGAGCAGCTGCATCAAGTGGCGATCACAGGGAAAGGTATTTTCGACGGTTCAGGAGATGCGTGGCGTCCAGTTAGGAAGTATGAAATGACTGAGCAGGTATGGAACGATATCGTGGAATCTGGCGGCGTAGTGGACGACAATGACTTGTGGTGGCCAACCGAGGAAGCAATGATCGGGAGAAAGCGCACAGAAGCACTTCAGGCTGAAGGGAATTACGAAATTGCTCAATATGAGCCCTATCAAGTTTACTTGCGCCCTGTTCTGCTAGGGTTAACAGCTTGCACAGAGGTCCTATTGGATGGACCTACTTTTCAAAATTCAGGCAGCTGGTGTTTGCACCCACGTCTATGCGAACATGTGACGATTCGCAACGTCAAGGTGCGGAATCCATGGTATTCCGTCAATGGAGACGGGCTGGACCTTGAATCATGCCGATTCGCGAACATTCATGATTGTATGTTTGATGTAGGAGATGATGCGATTTGCCTGAAATCCGGTAAAAACCTACAAGGACGCGAGGCGGCTGCGCCTACGGAGTATGTCTCCATCCGAAACTGTACCGTGTATCACGGACATGGTGGTTTTACGGTGGGGAGTGAAATGTCAGGTGATATCCGTCATGTTGATGTCTCAGATTGTACGTTCATAGGCACAGACAACGGACTTCGTTTCAAGAGCACGAGAGGTCGCGGCGGCATCGTCGAGCATATCCAGATTGCAAATATTCAAATGAAGGATATCATCCACAGTGCGATTGTTTTTGATATGTATTATGAAATCAAACAGGATGAGGTGGATAGGGTCGAGGTCACAGATGAAACACCTTGTTTCTGTCATATTTCGATTAAGGATACGGTAAGTGAGGGCTCGTCCAAGGGCATTTTCATCCGAGGGCTACCGGAAATGCCGATTCACGATCTGCATTTTGAGCGGGTAACCGTTGCCGCAGAGACAGGTATCGTCTGTATCGATGCGCAAAATATTCTATTTCAGGACGTTCATATCACACGCGAAATCAGGTGACGTGCTGACGCAAAAAAATTGCAGTCATATCCGACTTATGGATCGTCATCCGAAACCAGTCTGGTATGCTGATTTAGGGGATGGTCAATTCCGCAACCCCATCCTTTACGCCGATTATTCGGATCCAGATGTCGTGCGTGTCGGGGAAGATTTCTATATGACAGCTTCGAGCTTCAACAGCTCCCCTGGCTTACCCATTTTACATTCGAAGGATTTGGTGAACTGGACCGTAATCGCCCATGCGATAGATCGTCTTCCAGATAGTTATGAAGCGGTGCGCCATGGGGAAGGGGTGTGGGCTCCGAGCATTCGGTATCACGACAGCAAGTTTTGGATATTTTTCAGCGCGCCGGATGAGGGGATTTATATGACAACTGCCGAGAATGCGGCGGGTCCTTGGTCACCTTTGCATCTGGTCAAAGAGGTGAAGGGTTGGATAGATCCATGTCCATTGTGGGATGTAGATGGCAATGCCTATTTGGTTCATGCTTTTGCAAAGAGTCGTACGGGTATTAAGAGTAAGCTGAAAATTTGCCCAATGCGTCCTGATGGAACAGCACTTCTAGGTGATGGTGAGATTATCTTTGACGGAACAGAGCATCACCCAACGATTGAGGGCCCTAAGCTATATAAACGAAATGGCTATTACTATATCTTTGCCCCTGCCGGAGGCGTGCCGATTGGTTGGCAGACGATTCTACGTTCCAAACAGATTATGGGCCCTTATGAGGATAAGATAGTCCTGCATCAAGGAGATTCTCCGATCAACGGGCCTCATCAAGGCGGATTTATTGAACTGGATTCAGGTGAGGCTTGGTTTCTTCATTTTCAGGATCGCGAAGCATACGGAAGAATTGTGCATCTACAGCCAATGAGCTGGGAGAAGGATTGGCCAGTTATGGGCATAGATACGAACGGCGATGGCATTGGCGAGCCTGTTCTTATTCACGCTAAGCCTAACGTAGGCAGGGACTATCCACTTGCAGTGCCGGAAACCAGCGACGAATTCGATGATCCATCCTTAGGGCTGCAATGGCAGAAGTGAATGGTATTCACTCACAGTGAATCCAGGGAGCCTACGCCTCTACGCCCAACGGCTCCCTGAGCACGCAGCAACGCTATATGAGGCTCCGAATGTGCTCTGTCAGAAGTTTCCTGCGCCTGTATTTGCAGCTACAGCCAAGGTTTCCTTCCAGCACATCGATGAACAAAATCTGGCGGGATTAACTGTTTTTGGGCATTCGTACCGTTACACAGCGTTGCAAAAAACGGATACAGGGTTTAAGCTAGTTTTTGGTGAAGGCAGCGGGAATAAGGAATCCTCTAGTGAAGAGATGACGGAAAGTGTAGCTGTACCGCATGGCGTTCACGAGATCTGTTTGCGTGTGGACGTAGAATTAGAGGCATCCTGCACGTTTAGCTATAGTTGGGATGGGGCGAATTACTTGCCAATTGGCAGGGGTTTCGAAGCTGTCCCCGGCGGCTGGGTAGGTGCCAAGCTTGGATTATTTTGTCTTACCAAAGGTGAAGCTGCAAGCCAAGGGTATGTGGATATTGACTGGTTTCATGTGGAGTAACTAAGACTGGTGGAGGCGTCGAGGATTCCGCATGCTGGTCTTCAATACTTAGGAAGGGAATCGTGCTGGCATGCAAAAATACTTACTTCGATTACTCGGTTTCACTCTTATCCTCGGTGCGCTTCCAACAGTCATCATTGGTATTGCTTCTTACTATATTGCCACACAAGATATCGAAGAAAAGGTTAATGAGGGTAATCTGCAGCTATTGCAGCAAACGCAAATGCGTGTAGAACAAACTTTAAGATCGATGGAACTGTCCGCCTTACAGTTCGTCAATTCCTCACTCGTTAAAGGGAGTATGAATGAATCATTGACCGGTGAAGACTTCATACAAGTTCGAGAACTCATGACAGGATTATATAATATGCAGTCCAAAGCCGTCGTTAAGCAAGCCTATCTCATGAATATTGAGAAAGATTGGGCGGTTTCTTTGAATGGGCTGAAGCTAGCAGACAGTATGGACAATAAGAAGGAATTTCTAGCCTATGCGAAGCAACCAGAAAGTATTTTTTGGAATACAAGGGATATAGGGAGTGTTAATACGGCACTTGAGAGTGATACGACATCGGAACTTACTTCTGCCCCTAGCGAAACAATCAGTCTCGTGTACAAAATCCCGCTTGCTCCAAAGACAAATACACCTAAGGGACTGCTCGTCGTACAAATATCGACCTCTGAAATCCATGGCGGGTTGACAGCCAAAAACACACTAGGAAACAATTATGTCCTAGATAAAACGGGAATGGCTTTCCTATCAACAGCTAGTGACAAAGAAGCTAACAGTGAAATTAATCATATCATTCAGGATCGTGTGAGTAATCAACTGCAAAAGCAAGGCTTTTTCAAAGCGAAAATCGGTGATAAGAACATGGGAGTATCGTATCTTTCCTCTGGGAACAATAGCTGGACCTTTGTAAATGTTGTTTCGATCGAGGAAATTACGAAGGGAAGCAAGAAAATTGCCATACTCACTGCCGGTGTGTGTGGGTTCATCTTACTACTTGTGCTTATCTTTGCTTTCTATGGAAGCCGACGCATGTATACACCGATCCGCAGCCTGCTTGAATTTATGAAGAAGATGGATACCGATGCCAATCCAGAACGTTTGGGTACAGATGAATGGAGTTATATCAAGGAAAGCTTGCAATCTTTATTCGTATCAAGAGGCCGGCTCGAGAAACAAATGCAGGGGCAGTCGGCTCATTTGAAGGAATTTTTTGTGCTGAAGCTATTTACGGGTCAAATCTCCGATAGTGATTTCTTGTACCGTTCTAGAATGTATGGGTTTCCGATAGAGTGGGATCATCTGGGTGTTCTTACGGTACAAATCGATAATCTTCAGGATACACGTTATCAGGAGCAGGATCGAGAACTGCTGCTATTCGCTATTAATAACATTGTTGGGGAGCTTCTTCCACAGCAATCCAGGTTTAGTCCCATTCTATTGAATGAATCCCAAGTTACGTTGCTGGCAGTGTCTACGGATCAAACACAGGATCTGAAAACGTATTTCTACCAAACCGCTGAGTTGATTAAATCGACTGTGGAACAGTACCTTCAACTGCAAGTGAGCATTGGCATTAGCGCGTCGTTCGATAAGCTTTCCTATACGGTTAAGGCCTATGGCGAAAGTTTAACGGCGTTGAAATCTCGGATTAGTCTGGGGCCCGATATCATTGTTCATTATGAGGACATGGAGCAGAACGGGAATACGGAAACCGCCGTATATGCGCATCTGAAGGTCGTTGAAGATCAGTTAATTCAGGCGTTGAAGGATGTTCAGTTACCCAAGGCGGTAGACATCTTTAACCAATACTTATCTTCCATTCTGCATAAAGATGGGTTTCTACATGAGCATCATATTTTATTAATGCAGGTGATGGCTCGTATCTTATTAATTGTGCAGGACCGAGGCGTATCTGTGAAAAAGGTATTGGACGGAGATGGGGATATTGAGCGCTTCCTCAAACTGCAGACGCGCGAGGAAATTTCCTTATGGTTTCAATCGCGGTTATTCGCGCCGGTTGTCCGTATTCTCACGGAAAAGGCGGATACTCAGTTCCTAAATATTGCTGATCGTCTAATGCGAATGATTCATGAGCAGTACGATCAGGAAATGACGTTGGAATCGTGTGCATCTGCCCTAAATTTCCATCCTGTTTATTTAAGTCGTGTTTTCAAGAAAGAAATTGGCGTGTCGTTCAGCGATTATTTGTCGGAGTACCGCATGAACATGGCGAAAGTGATGCTAGAGACAACGAACCTGAAGATTTCAGAAATCGGGGAGAAATTGCAGTATAAAAATATTAGTGCCTTCATCCGAACCTTCCGCAAAACCTTCGGTATGACACCAGGCAGCTATAGGGAGCTGCTCGATCAGAAGTAGATACCACCTAAGATCATAAAGGCTATCTCATAACGGTTAGATACCGGTAAATGAGGTAGTCTTTTTCCTTTTGCCGTGTTACATGGAGGTTTCTTACGGCATACGCCAAGTTGTGTGAAAGCTATGTTATACCGTAATTGGCCATAGATAGATGGTTCTCTTCCTAACTTTCAATCAAGTTATCTGCAAGGTATTTCCTTACATAGGGGGATCAAACATACTCGAGTCATATCCCATATCGGATGGATAGCAGAAGGAGAGAATGGACATGAAGCTAGATACAGGATTGAAGGCGGCTCCAATCAAAAAAGCGAAAATCAAACAGCGCAAGGCGATATGGATGCAAGATTTTATTCGTGACAAATGGCTTTACTATATGTTGTTGCCTGGCGTCGCGTATTTCATTATTTTCAAATATATTCCGATGTATGGCATCCTAATGGCTTTTCAGGATTACAAGCCTCATTTGGGATATATGGGGAGCCCATGGGTAGGCTTAAAGCATTTTCATCGTTTCTTTAATGAACCGCAGTTTTGGGGATTATTCCGGAATACAGTATTACTTGCCCTATACAATATTGCTTTCTTCTTCCCCTTACCGATCGTACTTTCCTTAATGATGAATGAGATACGCAGGGAGAAGTTCAAACGGTTTGTACAAACGTTAGTCTATATCCCCCATTTTGTTTCTTGGGTCGTGGTCGTTGGTATCTTTTACATTCTGCTTACGACAGAGAACGGTATACTCAACGAATTATTGTTTAAGTTGACCGGTGAAAAGATTGCCTTCCTCATGGAGCCAGAATGGTTCCGAACGATGATCGTCACGCAATCGATTTGGAAGGAAGTTGGCTGGGGGACCATCATCTTCTTGGCAGCGCTTGCTGGCGTTGATATGCAATTATATGAAGCTGCAAGAATGGATGGTGCTTCTCGGTGGCGGCAAGTGTGGCACATTACACTGCCAGCGATCAGCTCTACGATTGTGATTCTCTTCATCCTTCGTCTAGGTAACTTTCTCGATGCGGGCTTCGAGCATATCTTCTTGATGCTTGCACCGACAAACCGCGAGGTTGGCGAAGTGTTTGATACGTACGTGTATATGAAAGGCTTGGAGCAAGGGCAGTTCGGATACAGCGCGGCTGTCGGTTTATTCAAGTCTACAGTTGGATTATTTCTTGTTCTAGGCTCTAATTGGCTCGCCAAACGATTTGGGCAAGAGGGCGTCTACTGATCATAGCTCATAAATGGAGGAATGACTGCAATGTCTTATGATAAAACGCTTGGAAACCGCATCTTTGACGCAATTAACTATACGGTGCTGCTCATTGTCGCACTTGTCTGTGTCTTGCCATTTGTATATGTATTAGCCATTTCGTTTACAAGCCCATCCGAGGTGGCCAAGGGCGGCATCCTCTTATTTCCCAAGGAATGGTCGCTCTCTGCTTATACCTATATTTTATCCACGAATACCTTGATTCGCAGCATGATGGTTTCCATTTATATTACGGTCGTCGGGACGTTTATCAACTTATTATTCACAGCCCTTATGGCCTATCCATTAGCGAAAAAGAAGCTAAGAGGACGACAAACGATTTTACTTGGCGTTCTGATCACCATGTTGTTTAGCGGTGGTATGATTCCCACGTATTTTGTAGTCAAGGACTTGCATCTGACGAATACGTTATGGTCGCTGATGATTCCAAGTGCCATTAGTGCCTTTAATCTTATCGTTTTGAAAAATTTCTTCCAAGAGATTCCGGACGGGTTAGAAGATTCAGCTAAAATTGATGGCTGTACAGACCTCGGTGTCTTGTTCCGAATCGTGCTGCCGCTCTCCATGCCAGCCATGGCTACCTTTGGTTTATTTTATGCGGTGGCACACTGGAATCAATTCTTCAATGCGATTATTTATATCAATGATAATGCGAAGTGGCCGATTCAAGTGCTCCTACGAGAGATTATTATGCTGGCTCAAAGCCGGATTGGCGACACGGGATTCGATGAGACGGAAATTCAACCTTTGACGATCCGCATGGCGGTCATTGTATTTGCAACATTGCCAATCTTGATTGTGTATCCGTTCTTGCAAAAGCATTTCACAAAAGGCGTTATGTTAGGCTCGGTTAAAGGTTAGAGCTAGATGCTAGGTGCTAGGTGCGATAACACACGATAATTAGCCCTTTTATGAAGAGGAGGAGCGTACACATGTCTACATTTCGTAATCCGATATTGCCTGGTTTTTATCCTGATCCTTCAATTTGTAGGGTCGGGGATGACTATTACATGGTGACGTCTACGTTTGAGTATTACCCAGGGGTTCCTATTTTCCACAGTAAGGACCTTGTTCATTGGCAGCAGTTAGGGCATGTGTTGGATCGTCCCTCTCAGCTGAACTTAGACGGAACGCCATGCTCCAGAGGAATTTATGCGCCTACGATTCGCTATGCGAATGGTGTCTTCTATATGATCACGACATTCGTGGTGAGTGCGACAGGCGAGCGCAGGAATTTCTTCGTTACGGCCGACAATCCAGCAGGTCCTTGGTCGGACCCCTTCTGGCTTCAAGGTGCGCCAGGAATAGATCCATCGTTGTTTTTCGATGAAGACGGCAAGGCGTATTACACCGGTAACCGTATGCCGCCTGCTGGGCAGCAGTATCCGAAGCATATGGAAATATGGCTGCAGGAGCTTGATCTGGAGACGAAACAACTCGTCGGTCCAACCTTCAGCTTATGGGATGGCGCATTGAAGGGCATTCATGCGCAGGAAGGGCCGCATTTGTACCGCATCAACGGCTATTACTACTTAATCATCGCAGAGGGTGGAACTGGTCATACACATTCCGTGACAATTGCTCGATCTGAGACATTGACGGGACCTTACGAGGTCGGCAAAACGAATCCCATACTGACGCATCGCCATTTAGGGCAAGCCTACGGGATTGTAAATGTCGGGCATGCGGATATTGTAGAAACGCAAAACGGGGAGTGGTGGATGGTTTGTCTAGCCTCCCGGCCTTATGGAGGGCATTACCGGAATATGGGGCGTGAAACGTTCCTAGTTCCGTTTATATGGGAAGAAGGTTGGCCGGTTGTCAATCCAGGCAAAGGCATCGTGGAATTGGAACTGCGTCGGCCAGATTTACCACAACATCGTTGGTCTTCGAAGCCAGCGTGCGATCACTTCGACGCACCTGAGTTGGATCAACGGTGGAGCTTCCTGCGGACACCGCGAGGTGATTTCTGGAGCCTCACGGAGCGGCCTGGGCATCTCAGGCTGCGGCTTAAGCCGGATTCCATCACGAAGTTTGAGAATCCAAGCTTCGTAGGGCGGCGCCAGCAGCATTTCTCATTTGCCGTGCGAACTTCGGTGGCGTTCACGCCGGGAAGCCCTCATGAAGCCGCAGGTTTAGTGCTGCTGCAGAACAATGACTTCCAATTCAGGCTGGAAATCAGCATGAATGAAAGTTCCCAAACGATCCTGCGACTCGTCAGAAGGGAGAATGGCATCGAGACTGTGCTTGCCTCTTGTAAGCTCCATGCCGATCGCGTCTATCTGAAGGTGGAGGCGCTCGAACAGAGCTTGCGCTTTGACTACGCTGAAATAGCGGAAGCTTGGACGCTGTTATGTGATCATGTCGACGCTACCATTTTGAGCGCGGATAAAGCTGGTGGATTTGTTGGCGCATACATCGGCCTGTTTGCGGAGAGTAATGGCGGACAGTGCAAGAACCAAGCGGATTTTGATTATTTTGAGTACGTTGAGCTCGATACGAATTGATCTTCAGCCAACAAGTAACGGCTTAAGCTTCATTTAGCGTATAATCATTCATTGGAGGGGTAACTAGCATGAACAGAAGAAAACAGATTGCGACGCTTATGGGAACAGCTTTGTTGACAACGACCGTATTAACAGCTTGTTCGAGTACGGGAGATACAGGCTCGGCAAGCACGACGAAGGTTCCGGACAACACGCCTTTTCCACTTTCACTTGTGGTGAACCAGGTTGGTGAAGTGCCTTCGAAAGACAGTGAAATGGAGAAGTCGATTAGAGCCTATACGAACACGGATCTGCAAATACAATGGATACCTCAGGCTGCCTATGATGAAAAGGTTAATGTCATGATTGCTTCGAATGAGCTGCCTAAGTTGATCAAACTAAACTACAATAACCCGAGTATCATTAGCTCCGTCAAATCGGATTTGTTCTGGGAAATCGGGCCCTATCTCAAAGATTACAAAAACCTGGCTGCTCAAAATCAGCAGTTCTATGACAATATTGCGGTTAACGGTAAGGTGTATGGTGTTCCTTTATTTCGTGATTTAGGACGGTCTGTTGTTCATTTCCGCAAAGATTGGATGGATGCACTAGGTCTTAAAGCACCGAAAACGTTGGAAGACTGGTATAACGTTGCCAAAGGGATGACCACAGGTGACCCTGATAAAAATGGCAAGAACGATACGTACGGACTCATTTTATCCAAAAGATATAATCAAGACGCGGATTCCTTGTTAACGCGAATTACCGTTTCCCAAGGCGGGCCGAACAAATGGCAAGTCGTGGACGGCAGCTTTACACCAGAATTTGTCACGGAGCCATTCTTCGAAACGATGAAGTTGTTTAAGCGGCTGTACGAAGAGAAGTTGATTAACCAAGACTTTGCAGTAGTCGACGTGACAGAAGTTGATAAACAATATCAATCAGGACGCGGAGGTATCACGATTAGCGGAGGCAATGCGCAGTCTTGGTATGATAAACTCATTAAAGTTGTGCCGACAGCGGTTATTGATGCAGGACCTCTAGAGGGCCCGAACGGCATCAAATTGCCGAGCGAGAGTGGGAACAACGGTTTCTTGGCGATTCCAAAGTCATCCGTTAAGACCGAAGCTGAGATGAAGAAGGTATTAACCTTTGTGGATAAGCTCATGGATCCGACGATGGCAATGCTATTGGTAAAAGGGATTGAAGGAAAGCATTGGGCGGATAAAGGCGAATTTACTGAGCCGCTTGATCGTGATGCGGATGCCAAAGAAGTGAAGCCTTATCGTGATAACTTGCCTCAACGTAGCGAGGCCTACAATATAGCGAAGCCTATGAAACAGCCAGATCTGTTCAATAAGAACAAAAAGATTGGTCTAGAAAATGAGAAGTATATCGTGGTAAACCCAGCGCTTACGCTAGATTCGGCTACGATCTCAGAGAAGGGCAAAGAGCTGGATCAAATGATTACAGATGCCGAAACGAAATTCATTATGGGTAAAATTGACGAAGCGGGCTGGAAGGCTGAGATTCAGAAGTGGCGAACAGCTGGCGGAGACAAAGTGATCCAAGAATTCAAAGAGTCTTATGCAAAAGCGAAGAAGAAATAACGGTTTCCCCAAAAGCTGTCCCTTTAGGACGGCTCTTTGGCAGGTTAACGCTAAAAAACGCCTCTCCCCTTAATGGGGAAAGACGTTTTGTGACATACGTTATATGGAGTGACGCTTTGATCCCTTATACCGCACTCGCAATATGATCCTCAATATACTGCTCCAACTTAATCCGCACATACGGCGGCAAGCCTGATAGCATACAACCATAGCGGAAGCTGCGTCCTTCGGTCACGATGCGAATGACACGACCCGTGATCGGAGGTAATCCAGCTTCCTGAGGGAAGTGGATGACGACGAACATATCTGGTGCAAGCAGCACATCCGTTGTGATCTGAAGCCCGCTTTCGGATAAATCGAACAGAGTTCCGTCAATATTTTGCCCGGAGAAAGAACCTTCTTGCTCCCATTGGTAAATGGACAGCTTCAAGTTAATATCCAGCTGCACACGTGTATTTTTACGACGTTCGCGACCAGAGAGAGGAGAAGCGGCTTTCACCGATTCCGTAACAACAAGCTCACTAGGCTTAACAACCTCTTGCCCCATCCATTCCTCGTAGCACTTAATGACAGCGCTAAGATCTTCTTCACCTAAGCCTTTGCTTAGGCCGATCTGGAACAGATTGGTGGCGGACTGCAGCATTGGCGTCGGTAGTTGAAATTTACCCGTTATTTCTTGCGCGAGCAGCAAATCTTTCAGCATCAGCTTCAAGGAGAATTGATTGCTGAAATCGCGATCGAGAATTTTATCGCCTTTGAGCTCGACTTGCTTGCTATTGGCTCCGCCAGAGCGGACGATTTCTAAGAATTGGCTAGGATGAATACCAGCTTTTGTTGCAATAGATAAGCCTTCGGCAAGTCCTGCAAGATTAATCCCGACCATGGTATTGTGAGCGAGCTTGGCATAGGAACCAGAACCGCTCGGCCCTAGGTAAAGAGCTTTGCTGCCTAGAACGTGGAACAATTCTAGCTGCTCCTCGAATACTTCTCGGCTGCCGCCAACCATGAACGTAAGCGTTCCTGCTTCAGCAGCGGGCTTCGTACCTGTAACAGGCGCGTCGATGAAGTCGACGAAATGCGCTGAGAGCTCTTCCGCGAGCTTTTGACTTGTTTGGGGAGATACGGTACTGGTGTCAATAATCGTGAGTGCCGGGTGGATACCGCTCAGAATACCTTGCTCACTGTAAAATGTTTCGAGAAGCGCAGCATCATTGCTGAGCATCGTAAATAGGACATCTGAGCTGCGAGCGACTTCCGCAGGTGTGAGGCCAACCTCAGCCCCCATTTGCCCAAGCTCGTCCGCTTTTCCAGCAGTCCGATTATATACAGTTACCATAAACCCTTTTTGAATAAGGTTAGCAGCCATGGGTCTACCCATTGTGCCAAGTCCAATAAAGCCGATACGTTTCATGTCCTCACCTCTGACTTCATTTTAGCATGGGAATTAATACCTGTGAATTCCTTTCTCGCTTGCTTTTAGACAAGCAAATAAGTATGCTAGGAAAAGGTAAAAAATAGAGATGGAGGCGAACCTATTGAGTAAAAAACTACAATTTGATTACAGCAAGGCATTATCCTTCTTATCCCAGCATGAGGTCGATTACTTGTCGGCTCAAGTGGAGCTAGCCCATGACCAACTGCATAACAAAACAGGTGCAGGCTCTGATTATTTAGGGTGGGTAGATCTTCCTGAGAACTACAATCGTGAAGAGTTTGCCCGCATTGGGGCATCTGCGAAACAAATTCAATCGGATTCCGACGTGCTTGTCGTGATCGGTATTGGTGGCTCCTATCTAGGTGCACGTGCTGCACTAGAAATGTTGTCTCATTCTTTTTATAACATTTTGCCAAAAGATAAGCGTAAAACACCTGAAATTTATTTCGTTGGAAATAACATTTCCTCCACATATGTAACACATTTGCTTCAATTGCTTGAGGGCAAAGATTTCTCCGTGAACGTGATTTCCAAATCCGGTACGACAACTGAGCCAGCGATTGCTTTCCGTATTTTCCGCGAACTATTGGAGAAGAAGTACGGTAAGGAAGCCGCTCGCAAACGGATCTACGCAACAACGGATCAAGAGAAGGGCGCGCTCAAAACTTTGGCAACAGCAGAAGGCTACGAAACTTTCGTTATTCCGGATGATGTTGGTGGACGTTACTCCGTGCTAACAGCGGTTGGCTTACTGCCAATTGCGACTGCAGGCATTGACGTTGAAGCGATCATGAAAGGTGCGGCAGATGCGCAGCAAGAGTTCTCGAATCCGAAGCTGAGCGAGAACCAAGCTTACCAATATGCAGCTGTTCGTAACTCCTTGTATCGTAAAGGGAAAACGATCGAAATCCTCGTCAATTATGAACCATCCTTGCACTTCGTTTCGGAGTGGTGGAAGCAATTGTTCGGTGAGAGCGAAGGGAAGGACTACAAAGGGATTTATCCTGCTTCGGTAGACTTCTCAACGGATCTTCACTCGATGGGACAGTTCGTTCAAGATGGTAATCGCATTTTGTTCGAAACGGTTATCCAAGTTGACCAAGTCGCTGATCATATCACAATCGGTACAGATGCAGATGATCTGGATGGTCTGAATTTCCTTAGCGGCAAAACGATGGATTTCGTGAACAAGAAGGCATTCCAAGGCACGATGCTTGCGCACACAGACGGTCAAGTACCGAACCTAATCGTAACATTGCCGGATATGACGCCTTACTCTTTCGGATACATGGTCTATTTCTTTGAAAAAGCATGCGGCATCAGTGGTTATTTGATGGGTGTGAATCCGTTCGATCAACCAGGTGTTGAAGCATACAAAAAGAACATGTTTGCTCTCTTAGGCAAGCCTGGCTATGAGAAAGAAAAGGCGGAACTTGAAGCTCGTTTGCAGCAGTAATTAGCAACTCACAATAAAAACGATCAATCCTATCGGATAGGTCGTTTTTTTGCACCTTTTTTTCCATTATTTATGTGGTAAATTTTCTTTCTATATTGTCGAAGTCTTATGTTGTGTGTAGAATATAGTGAAACAGTTGTTTCCTTCTACCGAGAAAGGTTGGCTATGCTAGCACATTATCGCACAATCCATTCGTATGGTTCGTCTGAGATTATCATCAAGAAGTCACGTTTCATCGGTCATGCTAAACCCGTAGAGTCAGAAGAAGAAGCAATCCAGTTTATTGAAGCGATCAAGAAAGAACACAGAGCGGCGACGCATAATTGCAGTGCGTATATCATTGGTGAGCGGGATCAAATCCAGAAGCAATCCGATGATGGAGAACCCAGCGGTACCGCAGGGAAGCCGATTCTGGAAGTGATGAAGCATCAAGGGCTCAAGAATACCGTTGTCGTAGTTACTCGTTATTTTGGTGGCATCATGTTAGGTGCTGGCGGACTTATTCGCGCTTATACGGATGGGGCTGTGGCAGGCATAGAAGCAGGAAAGCCGATTTATAAAGTAAATCATCAGCTCGTGCTGATTGAAGTCGATTATACATGGTATGGCAAGCTGGAAAACGAACTGAGAAATCAAGGGATGTTGCTAGGGGATATTGGGTTTACGGACAAAGTAACCGTTCCTTGTTATCCTTTAGCTGCTGAAGCGGAAGCATTCATGAATTGGGCAACTGATGTTACACAAGGTCAAAGCTTGATCGTCGCGGGTAGGAACGAATACATCGTTCACGAGAGCTTGCCTGAATAGGCAGGCTCCCAGAAGACCCAACAAATTTCATATGAGCTGAGGATGCGGAGGGATAGGAATGGCTAGGAAAGCAGTCGCGCAAGAGCTTAGCAGAGAACGAATTCTTACAGAGGCGCGGGAATTATTCGCTACTTTCGGCTATCGCGCTTTAACGATGCGAAGCATTGCTAAAGCAATGGGGTACAGTCATGGTGCGTTATATTACCATTTTAATGAAAAAGCTGAATTATTTTATGCACTAATTAAAGACGATTTTGCCTTACTGCTGCAGCGTCAGCGGGAAATGATTGTTCGTGAGCATGGGTTTAGCGTGAATTTGCTTCAAAAGTTAATGATGGAATTCGTCTGGTTTGGTTTAAGTAATCCGAATCACTACGAAATGATGTTTATGATTAACGAGCCAGAACTACAGCAGTACTCGCGTACCGAACAAGCGCAGTGCTTGGACATGTTTGCCATTGTGATTCGTGAAGTGATGGCAGATCAGCCAGGAGCTGAGAGCCGGAAGTTTACACTTCCTTGGAATTTGTTCATGTCTTTACATGGCTTTATTTCCTATTGTATTCAGTTTAAGCTATCATACGAGGATGCACGTAAATTGGCTGACGAGCATATTCGCCTTATCTGCGTTAGCCTGGATGTCGATTCAGCTGAATTGCAACGTCCGCTAGTCAAAATGGTTGGGCCGAATGTACTTAAATCAATCGTGATATAGAAGAAATAAGGGAGCGAGACGATCTGTCTTTGCTTCTTTTTTTGCATAAGGGGACAAACTGTATTTTACATTACCCTGTATGTGCTTTAAAATGATGAAAAGACAGCGATGGAAGGATGATTACATTGGATTTGAATGTATGGTCGGAAGAGAACGTTGAATTTATGTTTGAAGGTATTACAAGAAAGCTGCGCATGGCAACAGGAGGATCTATTAAAGCCTCCAACGTGAAAGAAGAAATGTACGAGGATTTGAAGGATCTTTACGATATGGTCACGAGCAAGGATCGTTTCAGCATTAGCGAGATTGATGCGATTACAACTGAACTTGGGAAAATTCGCAAAGCCTAGTAGATAAAAACTTACCCCATAAGCCTGCCGCTGTTTCTGACCTTGTGTTGGAGGAGCGGTTTTTTGTTGTGATTTCGCATGAAGCCCCAAGCTCGAACTTGGAACTACTAGGGACAGCGCGGGGGTTGGATTGATCACGCTCACTCATCGCTCACCTTTCTCAAAAATGCAAAAATACAACCTTTATCACTAAATTATGGTTGAAATTGGTGAATGCGTGCAAAAAGGCAACTTTTTTAACGTGTTTAAGGATAATTTCCTGAAATCACTCCAAATTGATGCCTATTTGCATCAATTTCCAATTACGGTGGGGAAACCTATTCTAACAAGTGCTCTTTTGCATTTTGGCAGGTTCTCTTATCCTCACTACTCTCCAGTTACCCTTTAGTTACTCTCTTTACTTCCTGTCCCCCCCCCTTGTCGGTCGCCAGTCATCCTTGATTAACTGGATTCTCTCCATCTATTTCAAGCCAAATCTCCGATTTTTGGAAAATAACTGGATTCTCTCCGGTAAATATCAGCAAATCTTATCGAACTACTCATACAATCTTATCGAACTACTCATACTTAGCAAAATTAGCTGTAGGAAATCCAGTTAAACTCCAGCAATGCTAGATATCCCCGAAATTAGTTGTAGGAAATCCAGTTAATCGATCCAACAAACCCCAGCATGATCCCACGAGTTCCAACTGAGGTCGACTTCTATTTTCAGTGATGCTAGTGACTGCCAAATGTTAATTATAACAGCTTAATCCCATCAATCGGCACTCGTGGATTCAGCGAGCTCCAACCGCCAATCGTTGCATTGCATGAAATGCCCTGGTGGATACTCAAATTCACACTCGCTCATCAGCGTAAAGTTAAGCTTGCGACACACAGCATTCGATGCTGGATTGTGAATCGAGGGGAAAGCATGCATCCACCGAAATTTAGCCTCGGAACTCGCATGGGAAATAGCTGCCTGTAAGGCGCTACTGGCTAGTCCTCGCCCTTGAAATCCGGGAAGCACACTCCAACCGACTTCGTAGACATATTCCCCTTGCCAATGGCTGTCCCAGTATCCAATACTACCCACGGCTTCACGATCAGGCAGCAGTACGATGCTAAACATGTGACCCTTGCCTTTGCCGCTGATTTCCAGATAGCGTTTGTGGCGAATTGCCAGCTGCTCCTCTGTTTCCGGCCCCCCCAGATGTTCCATCATCTCAGGAGCATTGATAAGCCGCAGAAGTTCAAGATCCGATTCAGACCAAGGAACGATACTAACCTGTGATACTTTCTCTGACATTTTCTCACTCCTAACATACCTAGTAATCTAGCAATTGAGTTCTGCTGTTATCTCCATCATATTGGAACGTATGTTCCGTGGCAAGTCATCATCCAATTCACATACATACAATCCCTCCGCCAAGGACAAAATAGGTAGAAATTGGCACATAAGGAGACGTAACATTGATGCATCATGGAGAGGCTTCCGCCGCTACTTTACCGCAATTCCCCAAGTCATTCTGGCTCGATTCTGTCGACAAGCTCCCTCAGTTTCCCTCACTGGCTGCTGATTTGAAGACCGATGTAGTCGTCATTGGCGCAGGTATTACTGGAATCACAACGGCGTATTTACTCGCAAAGCGAGGAGTTAAGGTTGTTGTACTGAATGCCGGTCCAATCCTAGAAGGAACGACGGGACACACGACCGCCAAAATTACAACGCAACATGGACTTATATATCATGAGTTTCTTTCCCATTTTGGAGAGGAGAAGACTCGTCTTTATTATGAGGCGAATCAAGAAGCGCTGATACTGATTAAACAAACGATTACTGAGCTAGACATCGACTGTCAGCTTACTGATGAAGACGCTTATCTCTATACGAGTGATGATGATTATTTAAACCAACTACAGGACGAATATATGGCCTATGGGCAACTGCAAATCGGTGGTGATTATCTGGAATCAACGCCTCTGCCTTTCGCGACGAAAGCAGCCATTCGACTAAAGGGGCAAGCTAGGTTCAATCCTGTGCCTTACCTGATCAGACTCCTTCAGGAGATTACGAAGCTGGGTGGTCATATTTATGAGGGAACAACCGTCGTAGGTGCGACCCATGAGCAGCCATCCATTGTCAAAACAAAGCAAGGGCATCAAGTTACTTGCAATTATGTGGTCACAGCCTCCCATTATCCGTTTAACGACATCAAGGGAGCGTATTTCACTCGCCTGCATGCGGAGAAATCGTATGTGATTGCAGCGCGCACGAAGAAAGCTTTCCCTGGGGGGATGTACATCAACGTGGAGCAACCAAGTCGCTCTCTTCGTGCTGTCACCATCCATGGAGAACCTGCGGTTCTTATCGGCGGTGAGGGTCATAAGACAGGGCAAGGTCTATGTACGCATCAGTATTATGAAAATCTCCAGAAGTTCGGTGAGGACATATTCGGTCTACAGGAGATTTTGTATCGTTGGTCAGCCCAAGATGTGTTCACGCTGGATAAAATGCCCTATATTGGACAGCAATTTTCCGATGCTCCTCACCTCCTCATGGCGACTGGCTTTCGCAAATGGGGAATGACGACCAGCATGGTAGCGGCGCTGCTAAATACGAAGATTGTTCTAGGGGAGAAGAGTCCCTACGAAGAAGTATTTACACCGCATCGTTTCCATGCCGATCCGAGTATTAAAACATTTGTCATGCAGAATGCCAACGTCGCCAAAGAGTTTGTTGCTGGTAAGTTTGATTTGCTGCATAAGCAACCTGAAGAACTGTCACCTGATGAAGGGGCCGTCGTCAGCGTGAAGGGGAAGAGAGCTGGTGCGTACAGAGAACCGAATGGAGAACTGCACGTGGTCGATACGACTTGTACCCATTTGGGGTGTGAAGTCGATTGGAATGAAGCGGAGCGAACATGGGATTGCCCATGTCACGGCTCTAGATATTCCTTTCAAGGTGATGTGATTGAAGGACCTGCCAAAAAGGCGCTTACCAAACTGACCGTAGAGTAACTAGCCCCTTCAGGACATGAGCGTATTTTTGCATAAAAATGGACAGCTATCCATGCGATGTTACCCCATAAGCCATACACTGTAGAGCAATGTATCTCTGTTGGGTGAAGGAGGTGGATGTTCGTGGCATCCAGAATTCGTAAAGATGAAGTGCGTAAATTGATCGGGAAAGAAATAGTGGCTGTTAAGAAAGATGGTACACAGGTAACTGGCAAATTGGTGCGGATCAGCGGTAACACGTTGATGGTTTCTCCACAAAGTGGAAAAAAAGTGCAAGTAAAAGCGATTATTCCATTGGTTTTATTTGACCTATTAGCAATCGGTACAGCACCTTACGCATATGGTGGATTCGGCGGTGGCTTTGGTTATGGTGGCGGCTTTGGTGGTGGCTTTGGCCCTGGCTTTGGCTTTGGCGGTTTCGGTGGTCCAGGACTCTGGTTCTGAGAATGATCGAAATGAAAGACTCTTTCCTTCTGGGGAGAGTCTTTTCTCATTTGGAGAGGTATCTACGAAAGGCGGCACCATTTCCCTACTCACTGAATAGGCTAAGATACAGGTTTACGGCAGGATCCCGTGCATGAGGGAGTGGCCCTAGAACCAATCGCGGACAGGGAGTGAGCAGCATGCCGAGTTCCATCGTGTTTAACATGATCAATATTAATAATCAGAATACGAATGCAACGATCGGGATTGGTGAGAATGCACAATCCAGCTGGGATTCCCATAGCAAAAACAATTACGGCACCGGTGAATTCATCGGTAATTCGATCGCCTGCAACTTCGTCAATACCATCTTTGATAATGACTTTATTGATGCACCTATTAATGATCAAGACTTTAAACCAGCCATAACGAATCAAGTTTAAATGAAGGGTGGTTGTAAGCGATGCTGAATCTGCCCGGACCGTTAGACCCACCATTAATTCAATTTGATTCGATTCATGTTAATTCGATTGCCGATGCTTCTGGCATATTCATTGGTACGAACGCACAAGTGAATTGGTCAACGAGCAGTAAAAGCAATAGTGGACTTGGTGAAGTGAGTGGTGAACATAACATGGTGTGGAACAATATTAACACCGTGTACGATAACGATATTATTGATGCACCATATACCAAGGGTGATTTGATTATTGGCCGTGTTTGAAAATAAAGCTCCGCAGGCAGCCTTACTCGGCCGTTTGCGGAGCTTTCGTCGTTTCATCTGTTGAAGGTGGAGAGGCAGCTGCTGTGGTGTAGCCCGACGCTTGCGCTTGCACCGTTATCATCTCTTGCAGCCACTCTGGCGTATCGTTATCGCCGACATTGAGCATATCGAGGAAGTCGGAATCGTTCAGCATCGAACGGGTACCGACCAATTGGTTATGGTCGCCTTCGACCGCGCCAAAGCCTTGAACCGTTTTTTGATTACTTTGAAAATCAGTTGGCCAATTATTTCCCATGTTGATGCAGGATGCACTTTCCACAGATCCAATCCGGATCGAACCGATGATAAAGGTTGGAGACATGAATGATGACACAGTCAATCACCTCATCTTTATACTTTTGACGACTGGGGAGGGGTGTAGCGGTAGCCGGTTGAGGTTCGCTCAGGACCGGAACCCTCTTGCATTGGCGACGAATGCGAGTGACCGTCTGACGCACGCTCCTGTCGAGGTTCTTTGGTGACATGAGAACGCTGGAATGCCTTATCCACGGCCTCATCCTGCGCTTTCCCATTCGGTTTAGCACCGAAATTGTTGCCCAAGTTCAACGAACCGCTAAGCTCCTTAATGTCGAGATGATCGAGTCGAAACGTTAAGTTTTCGAGAACTGGCTGATGGACGTGCAGATTATCGATATGAATGCGCGGATGCTTGGCAGAGAGGTCGGCTAACTGTTCCTCCAATTTTCGCAGCCGCTGTTCCAATAAGTGAATGGATTGCGTTTGTGGGCTTGGAATAGCCTCGTTTCTTATTGAAGGTTTGGGAGTGGCGTTAGAGGGTCCAGTTGGAGGCGGCGACGTTTTCTTTTTTTGAAACCACATAGGTTAGGTCAGCTCTTTCGTGTATTCGGTTTAACATCAAATGTATCATTATCCAGGACTGTGTGCTTCCCGCCTAACACCACATTGTGATCGCCTGTCAATTCACCGATCCCTTGATTCGTCTTGGCTGAATGCCGCCTTCCACTGATCCGATTGCTGCCCTTGTTAACGCTAGAATTTTCCGTTATGTCATCAATATGAATGGATTGAAATTGGATCCGAACCATGGTCATTCCCTCCAAATCCTTAATTTTAGCGTCTCCTTCCCATGTATATGGGGACAAACGCAGAATCATTTCTTTTTTTGCAAAACAAAAAGATCACCGTGGCTCCTCCTTCATACAAGGAATCGGTAATCTTTCTTTAACCGTTGTCTCAAGTAAACTGTATGGGAATAACCTTCTCGCCATCGGGTGGAGCAAGCGGAATACGGATGATCAGCAACCCATTATGATACTGTGCTCGCATCTGATCGGTCAAAGCCCTGCCAGGTAAGCGGATCGCTCGCTCAAATGTGCCAAAATAGCGCTCAGACAGCCGCATTTGCTCATCACTTACCTGATAAGGGCGGACGAGCATCCCTCTGATTAAGAGGGACTGGTCGCGGAAGGATAGCTGGATGTTCTCTTGGGATGACAACCCTGGAACCTCAGCGACCACAACGAGTTCCTGGGGCGTTTCATACATATCAACTCGGGGTCCGGTTAGCGGAATAATACTGGCAATGTCCTGCCAGAACTCGGGGCCTAGCACATCGCCGGCTTGCGCCGACAGTCCCTTCCAATCGGGTTTTGACGAACGATTGCCTGGAGGATTCATCTGCCATCATCACCTGACTTCACCATTAAAAGTAGAGCTGCAAGCAGCTTGCTACTAGTTTATGTGGGGATGCGTCGGATTATGGCTGGCATCTAAATGCGGGACATGTTTATTGCCCAGGAGGACGCTGATTCGCCATCTGCTGCTGTGCCATGCGAACGAGTTCTCGCACCATCGCGCCGCCGATTGGACCACCTACTCTGCCGGCATCTTCTGAGCTGAGGTTCCCATTATAGCCTTGTTGCAAGGGAACACCAAGTGTACGGGCAACCTCGTATTTGACAAGATCTGGTCGTTCAGGATTTACGGCATACCCTTGATTTTGCATAACGTGGGCTTTGAGCAGCCCTAAGCCATGTTCGGATCCAGGTACCATAGCCCGGTTTCTTCTTCTTCGTGACATCGTCAATCACCTCTTGGGTGTTAGGATGCCCTGCCTTTTTTCGAATCATGAGTACGGAAGGTGAAATATTTATGCCCGATATAATTGCCAATCGTGTACAAGCCATTCCCTACAAGTATCGCACCGTTATGGAGCCAGTTCGTGCTGGCATTAGGGAGATAGGAACTGATCGCTTCGGCAAGCAGCCAGCTGATCCCATACGAAAACCCGTAGCAGATGAGTATGACAAGTGCAAATTTCCACCAACTGCTGCCGATGCTGGCTTTGGAGCGAAAGGTAAACGTACGGTTAAGCAGATAACTCACTACCGCACCAATCGTATTGCCGCCAAAGGTTGATAACCAATAATTCAGATTTAGTAGGTTAAAAAGAGCAAAGCTGGCGGATAAACCCACCAACGTATTCAACACACCAACGAGTAAAAAACGTGCAAAGCTGCCTGTTAGTAAGGATTTGAGTGAAGTGGAGGTCATCCAATTACCGCCTTGCAGATGCAGGTTGGCTCGCCTGCGAAGTGACGGTTGCCTGCCCCTGAGCTTGCTCGGTTAATTCCTTTTCGATAACGAAAAGCGGGCGCTGCTTTACTTCTTTATAAATTTTACCTATGTATTCGCCGATCAAACCAATCGCAAGAAGTTGTACACCGCCGATGAACCAGACAGAGAGAATAAGGGAAGTCCAACCCGTAACATTCTCGCCAAGTAATTTGCCTACAATCGCATAAATAGCAGCAACTACACTAAGTGCGAAGAGCAGAAAGCCCATCACCGTAACCAAACGGATGGGAGTTACACTGAAGGAAGTGATGCCATCGAAGGCAAAAGCGAGCATTTTGCGCAGCGGATATTTGGATTCACCAGCAAATCGTTCCTTCCGGTCATAATAGACCTGTGTAGAGGGAAATCCTAGCAGAGGGACTAAGCCGCGGAGGAATAAATTAACCTCTTGAAACTTCTCCAAATTATCAAGCGTACGCTTGCTCATTAAGCGGAAATCCGCATGATTGTATTGAATTTTAACACCTAGTGAGGTCATGAGTTTATAAAAGCCTTGCGCAGTAGCTCGCTTGAAAAAGGTATCAGCTGAACGATCCTGACGGATCCCATAGACAATATCGTAGCCTTCATGGAATTTCACTAGAAATTCACGAATGACAGAAGTATCATCCTGCAGGTCCGCATCGATGGAAACGACACAGTCGGAATACGCTTTCGCTTTCAGAAGTCCGGCGAGTAAAGCGCTTTGATGACCGGCATTTTTGGCCAGCTTAAGCCCAGTAATGAATGGATTGGAAAGGTGGAATCGCTCGATTAGCGACCATGTTGCATCTTTACTGCCATCATCTACAAATAATACCGTACTACCTAAGGCAACTAATTGATCTGTAATGAGAGAATCTAATATTTCACTGAGTTGAAAAACAGTTTCGGGGAGGACTTCTTCTTCGTTATAACAAGGGACCACAATGGTCAAAATCGGTTTAGACACAGTACCTCGTCTCCGTCCTAAATAGGGAATAGATGAAATTCATGCTTAAGCTTTTATTATAGCTAAAAGGACTAGAAAAAGTAAGCGGCTGGAACGGAATCACCGTCCCAGCCGCTGTCTTACAATTTATATTACCAGCCAAACCCGAACGTACTAAGAACGATAACCAAGAGGACGTATAGAACGAGGACTACTGCAGTGCTTGAATAACCTACGCCGCCAGTTCCGCAACCACAACTCATGTCAATCCCTCCCTTCACAAAATTACTATATGTCATCTGACTAGAAGGTGTATGGATGAATGACCCGGATGCGGAATAAATAATTGGGCAACGTGTCCATTTTGTGGGACTGGTAGGGGACATGTACCTAAAGTAGGGAGGAGGAGAAAAAAGGATAATTGAGGAGGTAAGGAAAGGAAAGGGAATATCGAATGGGGGTAGGCAACGAACAAAAATGTGATGAGGGTACATGAACGAGAAAGGAGGCAGTGAGGCGCATGCGTTACGAAGAACGTCAACCGGATGAGACATTGCAGCGCTATATTAAGTGTTATTGGTATTTGGAGCGGGATTATAGCGCGGCGGAAGAGGAGGAAACTCTGTGGCCAGATGGCTGCCAAGAGTTGATCTTTCATTATGGAGCCGATTATTCAATCGGTGGGCAAGTTCTGCCAAGGGCATTTTTTATCGGAGCACTTTCACGCTATCATCCGCTTACCGCAGAAGGTCCCATCCGTCTATTTGGCGTGCGATTGCTGCCATGGGGATTGCGCGCCTTCAAAGAGATGGATCATCGTGCGTTGATCGATAAATTTCTGCCACTCTCTGATTTATTTCCCGAACATGAACTTGCTGAACTAGTTCCGCAGTTGGCGGAGGCAGATTTGGACGAAGGAATCGCTTTGCTGACGGCTTATCTCTATCGTCATTTCCAACCAGAAACCAAGCATACCGCGATGATTAATATATTGTCCAAACTATATCGAACCCCAATGGAGCAGGATGTTCCCATCAGCGTCGTCGAGAGTGGATACTCTCAGCGGCATTTTGAACGGATTTGTTCAGAGCTCGTTGGCATGTCACCCAAGCGATTAAATGCCGTATCCCGTTTTAACTTGGCTCGACTTCAGATATTCTTCAATCCGACGATTGATATCGCGAGCTGTATGGGCCAGTTCGGTTATCATGATTTCGCGCACTTTTCCAAGGAATTTAAGAGATGTCTTGGAGTTACACCGACGGCGTATAAGAAGTGGTTGTTGGGGCTTGGGGTGGTGCGTTGATGGTTAACTAGTTGATCAACAGATACCGACACAGCGGACACTAGCGAAACAGTTCGGAACAGCTTTACAAATGGCCGCAACCGCCAGAATTGAGCAAACCGATACCTCGCCCCCCTCGATCTATCTGACTTTGCAGAAACACTTGACTTCAGGTGGCCCTTTAGGAAAACAGCTGGATTTTCTCCATTTAATTGAGGAGCATTTGGGCAAATTTATGAAATAACTGTATTTTCTCCAGTTAATATTGGCCATTTCCTTCTTCAGGTGAGAAATAGGCAAAATTAACTGGAGTTTTTCCATTTAAATACCAAAAGAATGGAATAGTGTCAAAAATAGCTGGAGTTTTTACAGTTAAAGTTGCAGGAGGGTGAGTGGAGGGGGAACAGTATGTTACGAATTAAGATAAAGTTTCCCACTTCGCCCACATTTCCCTAGGGTTCAACTCGTAAACCTCATTTTCCCGAAACATAAACTGGTGCATAATCAACTCGCGGCGCAAGGTTGCGAAATCTGGATGATAGTTTTTGAGGTAGAGGTTAAGCTCTTTTTCGGTGTAGGATCGGCCTTTTTCTAGTTCAGCAACTAGATGCTCCAGGACTATCAGCTTTTTCTTGAGCTGGGCTGGAATATGTTTGAGCTTACCATCTAACGTGAAAAAGTTCCGTAAAACAGACTTCTGAAGGTTTGAATTTTTGTCTTCCGTTTCCATGGATGCGGGAGCCTCCTTTTTGTTTTTGAAAACCAGGTCAGCTGTCGTCTGACCGTAGCTGCGAATGGAAGCGTCATTCAAGGTGAAATAAATTGTGTTTTTATCACGACGCTCATGAATCAAGTTGGCTTCGCGAAGTTTTGAGGCATGGTGGGTAACGGTCGCGGGAGTTACGCTCAGCTTCTCTGCGAGAGTTTGCCCATTGGATTCGCCGTCCGCTAACAAAATAAGCATGCGAATACGCGTAGCATCTGACATTGCTTTGTGATAGGTGAGGATTTTATCCAATTGCATATGAGAACAACTCCTAACAATCTAATTAGACATTAATCTAATTAGATGATAATTAAATTAGTTTGGCGTGTCAAGCGTGAAAGTTTCCTTCTGGACAGGGGTCATGTAAAATACACATATAGTGCGTGTTCAAAAAGTCCGGTTTTCAGCACCGAGAAGATTGAAAGAAGCATAGAAGTCAAAGCTTAAAGGGGAAGAACGATGCGAATACTCGTCATGACAGCAGTCGCTCCTGAACGAGATGCCATACAGCGGGGTCTTGGTCAGGATAGCAGATTTGAATATGCGTTAGCCGGTGTGGGGCTTGCCGCGGCGGCGGTGAATGGTGCCCTTGAGCTTGCCAAAGCCGATTATGACCTATTGGTTATCGCCGGTATTGCAGGCGGCTTCGTAGGTCAAGCGGACATTGGCTCGCTTGTTATTGCGAGCGAAATCATCGCCGCCGATCTTGGTGTTGAGCTGCTGGATGGCTTCAGCAGCTTGGACGAGCTGGGCTTCGGCACTACGCGCATCAGCGCGAATGCCGAACTGGCCCAGCGCGTGACGGCGGCGCTGCAAGCCGCCGGCCTGCAAGCGCAAGCGGCGCCGGTGCTGACGGTGGCAACAGCCACCGGAACAGCGGCAACCGCCGCTGCGTTGGCTGCGCGCGTGCCTGGCGCTGCCGCCGAAGCCATGGAAGGCTTCGGCATAGCGACAGCTGCGCAGCAGCGCGGGGTGCCCGTGCTGGAGATCCGTGCGATCTCCAACGCGGTCGGGCCGCGAGACCGAGACGCCTGGCGGATCGGTGATGCCTTGAAAGCTTTAGAAGCAGCAGGTTCAGTCTTAGCGGAGGTGCTTTAATAATGAAAATAGCGTTCTCACCTTGTCCAAACGATACCTTTGTTTTCCATGCCTGGGCGCATGGGTTAATCCCAGGCGCACCAGAGCTCGATGTCCTCTACGCGGACATCGATATTACGAACCGTCTGGCTGCCGAAGGCACAGGCCCCGACGTGCTCAAAATCTCCTACGCAGCACTCCCGTGGGTGCTGCAGGATTACGCCCTGCTGCCCTGCGGCGGCGCCTTGGGCAGAGGCTGCGGCCCGCTTGTGCTGACGCAGCCAAGCGAAGGAGCGGCTGACCCGGCTGCCCTTAGCGGCCGCCGAGTTGCCGTGCCGAGCGAGCGCTCGACGGCGTACTTACTGTTCCGCCTGTGGGCAGAACAGAACGTGCCTGGCGGCGTTGGCGAAATCGTGGTCATGCCGTTTCACGAGATCATGCCCGCCGTGCGGGACGGCCTCATCGATGCCGGCCTCGTCATTCACGAAGCGCGGTTCACTTACCCGTCGTACGGGTTAGCGCTTCTAACAGATTTGGGCAGCTGGTGGGAGTCCGACACCGGGTTGCCAATCCCACTGGGCGCCATCATCGCTCGGCGCACCATGGATTTGCAGGCGCTCGCGGGTTGGGCTCGCGCATCCGTAGAGTACGCGTGGGCGCATCCGGAAGCTTCGCGCGACTACGTCATGCAGCACGCGCAGGAGATGGATCCGCAGGTCGCGCAGCAGCATATCGACCTGTACGTCAACGAGTTCACCGCTGATCTCGGAGATAGCGGCTATGGCGCTGTCTTAACCTTGCTCCAGCGTGCAGCGGAGACAGGTCTTGTGCCGCAGATGGATTATGCGGCTTTATTGAAATAGCATTGGCGTGTAATCTCCAATACGTACAAAAAGGCTGTCTTCCCGTAGACGAAATCTACTTGAAATGACAGCCTTTTTTGTGTTTTTCTATCATTCCTGAGCTTCCTCGCCATAGTGATGAAAAACATCACTATGGCGTTCAGAAAGCCAGATTTGATTATCTAGCTACCCGATCACATTCACCGGCCGACCCTCCACAAAACTCCGCGCGTTACTGCTCGCAACAGCCATCAACCTAGCTCTAGCTTCCTTCGTTGCCCATGCGATGTGCGGCGTAATAATCACATTTTGCGCATGCAGCAAGGGATTATCTGGCTTTGGCGGTTCAACAGTCAGTACGTCAAGCCCCGCACCAGCGAGGCGACCTTCGTTCAAAGCTTGCGCGACATCCGCTTCGTTAAGCAATCCACCTCTGGCCGTATTAATCAGAATAGCCGACGGTTTCATCCTAGCAATCCGTTCCGCATTGATCAGCTCATTCGTTGCAGGTGTCAATGGACAATGTAGACTAATCACATCAGCACGCTGCAGCAGCTCTTCAAGTGATACCCATTCAATACCATCCACGGGTTGAGGCACTGTGCGACCACTGCCAGTTGCAATGACCTTCATGCCCATCGCCAGGGCAATCAGAGCCGTTTGCTTGCCGATCTGACCTAACCCAATCAGTCCCATTGTTTGATTGTTTAACTCTACGAGTGGGGATACACTATAGCTGAAATCAACCGACCCAGCCCAATCTCCTTGAAGCACACTGTCACTATGACGCTGCACCCGATGGCAGAATTCCAATACGAGTGCAAAAACCAACTGTGCAACCGAATGCGTACTATACGCAGGAACATTGGTCACCACAACACCGCGCTCTTTCGCAGCTTGGACATCCACAATATTGTAGCCAGTCGCCAAAACACCGACATATCTCAGTTTAGGCAACTGCTCCAGTGTTTGCGCGGAGAGAGGCGTTTTGTTCGTTAGCACCATGTCTGCCTGTGCGGCGCGTTCTACAATCTCGGACTCAGAAGAACGCTCGTATACCGTCAACTCGCCTAGCGCTTGTAAACCACTCCAGTCCAAATCGCCTGGATTTAACGTATAACCATCAAGTACAACAATGTTCATCTCTCTACTCCTTCGGTCGGTTTGGTTAGAGTATTTTCAATCTCTCTACTCCTTCAGTCGGTTTGCTTGGTGTTCCCTCGCACAATTTACTTCTTCACACCAGGCTCTTTAAAAGGGTTCAAAAACACCTTCGGGATATGCGTCTCGAAACGCATTAACTTACCTGTCGTCGGGTGCAAAAAGGCGAGCACACGCGCATGCAGACCAAGTCGATTGATCTCCTTCGATTTGGAGCCATACTTTTTATCCCCAGCAACGGGGTGTCCGATATCCTGCATATGAACGCGAATCTGGTTTTTGCGGCCGGTCTCCAAGTTCACCTCAAGCAGGGAGAAGCTCTTGTTCGCTTGCAGCGTTTTGTAATGCGTGACCGCATGCTGTCCGTCGTTCGGGTACGGTGTGGAGAACATCTTGAGCGATTTCGCGTGCTCCTTGAGCCAGGAAGAAATCGTTCCTTCAGGCTTGCGCACCATACCTTCCACTAACGCCACATACGTCCGCTCCTTGACGCTCTCTTGCCACGTGTTTTGTAGGTGCTGCTGCGCTTGTTCGTTTTTGGCAAACATCATCACACCCGATGTATCCCGATCTAGGCGATGAACGACAAAAATCCGCGCCTTCGGATCATGATTCCGTACATGCGCCGTAAGCTGGCGGTAGGCTGTGATTTGATTTTCCTGCGTATCCGTGGCTATGGATAGGAGACCTGCATCCTTTTGAATCACAATAACATCGTTATCTTCGTGCAAAATCGTCATGCCTGCTAGTGGAATATCCTCCACGACTTTATCCTTGTTGATCGTGACCGTCATTTCCGGTTGCAAGGGGAAATTATAAGCCGTTACCGCTTTGCCATTCACGGCGACTTGTCCACGAGCAAGGATAGCTTTGACCGCATTTCGACCTAGGCTCGATAGCTTTTCCAACAAAAAGGGTAGAAGCTCAGCAGATTCCTTCACTGTATACTGGCGAGTACTCGACTCCTGACCACCTTTGGCTGCTCCTGCTTGCAATGACTGGCTTTGTGCTTTATGAGTACCGAATTTGGGTTTATGGCTGGGGTTAGATTTTGGACGTGAACCTTGTTTCTTTTGCATATTATAAATACCTCCTAGTACGATGGCTTACCTTCCGGTCAGATCATTCGACCTCCAATATACCACGTTCATAAAAGCAAATGAAATGATCGACCTTTAAAATTCAACGGTGATTCTATCCCACTAATCTAACTATCACTTAACCCTGCAGCTTTTGAATCGTACTTCCTGTGAAAAAATCCCCCTGCAGCCGCACATGCTCAAAAGGTAAATGCGGATTGGCAATCCGCCATAGCATGCGATCCGCTGCGCGGTAGCCGGCCTCTCGAATCGGCAGCTGAGGGCGAGAGCAGAGCGGCAGCGTGTCGCTTTGCTCATTCAAAAGCGCAACCAGCGAGCATTGCTGAGGCACGTTAACCCCTAATCGACGAAGGGTGTGATACACAGGTGCAGCTTCTTCATCAATGCCACAAATGACAGCCGTTGGCTGGCGCAGCTGATATTTCTGCTGGAAATCCACCAACCACCCCTCCGATCCATCTCGCTCTATCGCGTGTTCACCAGGATCCACTGCCACCCCAGCCTCTTTCATCGCCTCGGCAAAAGCCTGCCACCGGATGACGAATCCGCGTTGATCCTTCGTATCTCCTACATAAAGGATGTTCCTGTGGCCCATTCGGACGAGCCTTCGAACCGCCTGATAAACAGCCTCGTACACATCCCAAATGACACTATCGACCTTGGACTCCGGTGGCGGAAAATTCAACAAAATTCGTGGGAGCTGCAGTTCTAACAGTTTTTGCTCCAAGAGATCCCAATTCATCCTTGGTGCGATAAACACCCCCTCCGCATATAACAAACCTTCTTCCTCGGCCCAGTCGTCAAATTGCGAGGGCTTTAATTTAGGCGGAATGAGAAGTGGCTGAACCGTGTGGCCAAACTCCATGAAGCGTTCATGCAAGCCTTGCAGCAACAAGCGGTTAAAGTTCAAGGATTGCTTGTTCTGGACGAGTACGAATCTGCGTTGTACAACGGGATATGGTGAGATGAGATCTTGCTGAAGTGTTTGTTTCTGATCTTTGGTCATGTAGCCAAGCTCGCGTGCGAGCTTGAAAACTTCACTTCGTGTCTGCTCTGACATACCAGGCAGTCCGCGCAGCGCTTTGGATACCGTTTGTATCGTTAAGCCGAGCTGAGCGGCTAAATCGTGGAGTGTAATTCTTTTTCGCATAGGTCTGAGATGCCCCTTTTCTGATTGCCTTCTGTACCTCCAATTTTAAACTAAATTTAAACTAAAAAGAAGGTTAATTTTAAACTACACTAAGAGAGAAGCAAGCAACTGACAGGCAAGTGACTTACCAACAATTAAGCTAAGGGAGCGAAGTCAGATGATCAAACAGATAGAAGCAGATGTGGTTGTAGTAGGGGGAGGACCAGCGGGTGTCAATGCGGCGATTGCAGCAGGGAGAAGTGGGGCCAAAACCGTTTTGATAGAGAAATACGGCTTTATTGGCGGCATGTCGACGGCGGCGCTTGTGTATCCTTGGATGACGTTTCATACAACGGATGGCAAACAAGTTATTGCAGGGCTCGCGCAAGAAATTATTGACCGCCTCATGGCGATGAATGCATCCCCAGGCCATCTTCGGGATACGGTTGGGTTCGTGAATACGATCACACCTTACCACCCTGAAATCTATAAAGTTCTTGCCGTCGATATGCTCAAAGAAGCAGGCGTTAAGCTGCTTTTCCATAGTTTTGTCGATCATGTGGAGACCGTGGACAATCGCATACAATCGGTGCAGTTGACGTCCAAATCCGGCCGAATTGATGTAAGTGGCAAAGTGTTTATCGATACAACAGGTGACGCTGATCTCGCGTATCTGTCTGGTGCGCCGTGCCTCAAAGGGCGTGATGGGGATAAAGCAACACAGCCAATGACGATGAAATTCAGAATGCGCGGTGTGAATCTGCCTGCCGTGAAACAATACATGATTGACCACCCAGATGAGTTTTATAAAAAGACGCCTTTCTCCGAGCTCGCTGATCTCCCTCTTTCTGGTGTACTCGGCTATTTCAAACACTGGAAGGAAGCGAATCTTCCGATTAATCGCGATCAAGTGCTGTTCTTCACAGGTCCTGAAGATGACGAAGTACTGGTCAATACTACGCGTGTGCAGGGGCTGGATGGCACCAATGTAGAGGACTTGACAGAGGCCGAGGAGCTTGGGCGCAAACAGGTGTTGATGGTTGCTGAATTTATGCGCAATAACTTGCCAGGCTTCGAAAAAGCCTCCATCTCCAATGTTGGCGCACAAATTGGCATCCGTGAAACGCGCCGTATCGATGGTCAATATGCGCTGCAAGTGGAAGATGTCGTGCAAGGCCGTCATTTTGATGACGTTATCGCACGCAGTGGCTATCCGATCGACATCCACGATCCGTCTGGCAAAGGTGTAACCGCAGCGTGGGTCAAAGGGGACGGCGCCTACGACATCCCGTACCGTTGCCTGCTGCCGCGAAAAATCGAAAACCTGCTCACCGCAGGTCGCTGCATCTCGACCACGCATGAAGCACTCGCTACGACGCGCCTCACGCCTAGCTGCATGGCCACGGGGCAAGCGGCAGGCTCCGCAGCGGGACTCGCTGTGAAGCACGGCGTGCTGCCAGCGGAGATTGACGTCGCCGAGCTGCAAGCTGTCCTTGAGAAGGACGGAGCTTTGTTGAAGTAAATATAGTTGAGCCCCCCAGTGCCTTGTGACACTGGGGGGTTTCGATGTGAGTTTCCTTCCAGCCGCCTAATCTAGTCCTAACCCAACCTCAACCAGCTCCCCACCAACCCACCAACC